>DASZJU010000232.1:0-4370 GCA_035947815.1 Reyranella sp. | reverse complement strand
CGTGAGCGGCGGCGTGGCGTCGCTCCGCCGGCTGGTCGTCGACACGCCGCGCGCCATCCTGGTGGGCGGCGGCTACGTCCATCTGCGCAGCGAGGGTTGGGAGTTCATCCTGGCGCCCGAGGCGCGCGACAACCAGAACGCCGCCCTTGCCTCGCCGCTGCGCCTGAAGGGCGGCAGCGGCCGGCCGACGTCGGGGGCGCTTGAACCCGCTCTCACTAAGTTGATCGTTCCGGGCGGCAGCGTTGCCAGCCTGGCGGCGCAGATCAACCTGGCCTCGCGCCAGGCCGGCGCCAACGCCTGCGCCGTGGTCGCGCCACGCGTCGAGGCCCTGCGGCCGGGCTTGCGCGCGCAGTTGCCGGTACCCACCGCGGCCGACCTGCGCCAGCGCTCGGCGCGACCCCAGAGCCAGAGCCCGGCGGTGAAGCGCAGCCAGCCACGCTGAGCCAATCAACTTGCCAAAAAAAGGCGGCGGCGGCAGTCCCGGAGGATTGCCGCCGTCCCCGACCATCCGTCCAGTCTGCGAAGCTTCGCCCGAAGACAAAGCCCGCGACCGGGCTCAATCGGACAGGAAGCGCTAACACGGTCGTGTCGTCTCCCTGGCCGCATCCGGACGCCACCGTGAGGCTACGTCCCGATGCCCGGTGCAACGGTTTTACCGCCGTTGCGGGCAATCGATCCTGGTCGTTGCGATGCATACGCCTCGATCAGGTGCCCCTGTCATGGGGCTTCTGCCGGATTTTCCCTCGAGGTTGCCGAGGATGACGCCTTGGTCCCTTTGGGGTCTGGCAGGGGGATTGTCACCGCGCGTGGCAATCAAGTCGACAGGAACCCGTCGCTTACAGCGGGTGGATTGTGGGGATAGCGGGGGAGACTTCCGGAGGCGGATGCCAGTCACGCCTCAGGCGCAACGACGCCCTTGGTGAGCAGGATGTTGCCATAGAAGCGGCGCTCGCCGGTCTGAGCGATGGCGTAGGCGGTCTCCGCCGCCGCGTAGAAGGCATGGCGCTCCAGGCTGGCGGCCGGCTTGGCGCCGTGTTGGACGAGCACCGCATTCATTTCGGCGACCACCGGCGGCAACGCACCCGGCTCTCCCACCACTTGCATGACCGCGCACGGCTCGGCGATGAACGTGTCGATCGGCAGCACGGAGAGCACGGCCCGCAGGGCGCGCGGCGCGGCGATGCCGGGCAGGTGGATCAGGCGACGGCCGCGCGTGGCAGAATAGTTGGCGTCCACCAGCACGATGCGGTCGCCATGGCCCATCGAGGCCAGGGCGTGCAGCAGATCGGGGCTGAGTACGGGGTCGAGGCCGAGCAGCATGTTTCCTCCGGCTATCTCCGGGTAAGAGAATTACATTTGTGGGTTCTACGGTACCCACTTATTCAGGGCAGCTTCGCGCGCGACCGGAAAAACGCCCGTGGCTTCAATGCGCGGAAACGGCGCCCCTTCCGGCGCTGGGAAACGGCGCTTGTCCTCGGGCACGGCCGGCGTGTAAGGCCTCGCTTCAATGAAGCGCTTCTATAAAGAAACGGCGGTCGATGCCGGCGACGGCGGCTATCGTGTGCTGCTCGACGGCAAGCCGATGCGCACGCCCGCCAAGGCGGTGCTGGTGACGCCGACGCAGGCGCTGGCAGAAGCGATCGCCGCGGAGTGGCAGGAGGTGCCGGACAAGGCCGAGATCAACGTCTCGCATCTGCGGCTGACACGGCTCGCCGCCACGGCGCTCGACCGCGTCACCGTGCAGCGCGAGCGCGTGATCGAGGATACCGCGAAATATGCCGGCTCCGACATGCTGTGCTATCGCGCGCCCGCGCCGTCGAGCCTGGTCGAGCGCCAGCAGGCGACGTGGCAGCCGCTGCTCGACTGGGCGGCGGAACGCTATGGCGCGCGGCTCCTCGTCGCCGAGGGCACGACATTCGTTGCCCAACCGCCCGACGCCCTGGCGCGCCTGCGCGCCGTCGTGGCCGGTCACGGCGACCTGGCACTCGCGGCGCTCTACAATCTCACGCACATTTCGGGGTCGCTGGTGATCGCCCTCGCGGTCGCCGAGGGTTACTTGCCGGCGGACCAGGCATTTGCCGCCGCGCAACTCGACGAGCTCTATCAGATCGAACGCTGGGGCGAGGATCCGACCTCCACCCTGCGACACGAGAACATCAGGCACGACATCGAGGCCGGCGCGCGCTTCCTCGCGTTGCTGGAAAATGAACGGCTGAGGGGATGATCATGGGCGCGGGCACGAAATTCCGTGAGGTTCTGGCCAAGAACGGCCTGGTCGAGGCGATGGCGGCGCACAGCCCGTTGTCGGCGATGCTGGCGGCCGAAGCCGGCTTCGACGCGATCTGGGCGTCGGGCTTCGAGCTCTCCGCGATGTATGGCGTGCCCGATGTCAGCGTGGTGTCGATGACGCAGCATCTCGACATGACGCGCGCCATGGCCGATCGCTCGGGTCTGCCGGTGGTGGCCGACATCGACACCGGCTTCGGTAATGCCATCAACGTGCTCTACGCCATCGAGCAGTATGAGCGGGCCGGCGCGGCCGCCATCGTGATGGAGGACAAGAGCTTCCCCAAGGTCACCAGCCTGATCGCCGGCGGCCGCCAGGACATGGTCCGCATCGAAGAGTTCCAGGGCAAGATCGAGGCGGCGCTCGCGGCGCGGCGCGATCCCGACCTGGTGATCGTGGCGCGCACCGAAGCGCTGATCGCGGGACTGGGCCAGGACGAGGCGTTGAAGCGCGCGCGGGCCTACGAGGCGGCCGGCGCCGACATGATCCTGGTCCATTCCAAGCAGAAGACGCCGGACGAGATCGAGGCTTTCGTCGAGGCATGGAGCGGCAAGGCGCCGATCGCGCTGGTGCCGACCGCCTATCCGCAGATGACGGTGGCGCGGGTGCGGGCGCTGAAGAAGATCGGCCTTTTGATCTGGGGCAACCATGCCATCCGCGCATCGGTCGGCGCCATGCGCAAAACCTTCGCCCAGATCCGATCGGACGGCGGCATCCACGGCGTCGAAGCCAGCATCGCCACGGTCGAGGACGTGTTCGAATTGCAGGGCATGGGCAAGGTCAAGGACAACGAGAAGCGATTCCTACGCTAGGAACCTCGCTGTCATCCTGAGCGAAGCGAAGGATCTCATGGCGTAACAACCGGCAATGAGGTCCTTCGCTTCGCTCAGGACGACAGGGGGCTGATGACGCCTGATCGGAATGCATCTAGACGTACTCGTCCTAATGGCCGAAAACGGGCGGAGAGGGCCGGAGAAATAGATGCAGCAGATGTTGGAAGAACTCGAGCGCCGGCGCGCGGCGGCGCGCCTGGGCGGCGGGCAACGCCGCGTCGAGGCGCAGCACGCCAAGGGCAAGCTGACGGCGCGCGAGCGCATCGACGTGCTGCTCGATCCCGGCTCGTTCGAGGAATACGACATGTTCGTCGAGCACCGCTCGATCGACTTCGGCATGGAGACCCAGAAGATCCCGGGCGATGGCGTGGTGACCGGCCATGGCACGATCAACGACCGGCTGGTCTATGTCTTCAGCCAGGATTTCACCGTGTTCGGCGGCGCGCTCTCGGGCATGCATGCGGCCAAGATCTGCAAGGTCATGGACATCGCCATGAAGGTCGGTGCGCCGGTGCTCGGGCTGAACGATTCCGGCGGCGCGCGCATCCAGGAGGGCGTCGATTCCCTGGCAGGCTATGCCGACGTGTTCCAGCGCAACGTGCTGGCGTCGGGCGTGATCCCGCAGATCTCCATGGTCATGGGACCGTGCGCCGGCGGCGCGGTCTATTCGCCGGCCATGACCGACTTCATCTTCATGGTGAAGGACAGTTCCTACATGTTCGTGACCGGTCCCGACGTGGTGAAGACGGTCACGCACGAGACGGTGACCCAGGAGGAGCTGGGCGGCGCGCTCACCCACACGCAGAAGTCCGGCGTCGCCGATCTTGCCTTCGAGAACGACGTCGACGCGCTGCTGCAGCTGCGCCGTTTCGTCGATTTCCTGCCGTCCAACAACCGCGAGAAGGCGCCGCTGCGGCCGACGCTCGATCCGGTGGACCGCGACGACCTCTCGCTCGACACGCTGGTGCCCGACAACACGAACAAGCCCTATGACATCAAGGAGCTGATCCTGAAGGTCGTCGACGAGGGCGATTTCTTCGAGCTCTCGCCGGAATGGGCCGGCAACATCGTCGTGGGCTTCGGTCGCATGGCCGGCCGCTCGGTGGGGTTCGTGGCCAACCAGCCGATGGTGCTGGCCGGCTGTCTCGACATCGACAGCGCGCGCAAGGGCGCGCGCTTCGTGCGCTTCTGTGACGCCTTCAACATTCCGATCGTCACCTTCGTCGACGTACCGGGCTTCCTGCCGGGCA
>DASZJU010000231.1:0-6868 GCA_035947815.1 Reyranella sp. | reverse complement strand
CGCCGCGCCCGACATAGGTGCTCCAGCGCTCGACGTCCGGATCGCCCTTGAGAAAGGCATCGAGCCGGCCGGCGATGGTGTCGCTGGCATAGATCGAAGCGTTTTGCGGCAGGGTCATGTCGACCACGAGCTCGGGGCGGTCGGATGCCGGGAAGAACTGGCGCGGCACGAAAGGCAGCGCCAAAAAGGCGGCGACCAGGCTAACCAACGTCACCGCGATGGTGATCCATCGCACCCTCATCGCGCCGACCAGGAAGGCGCGGAAGACCCGCAGCACCACGTTCGGCTTGGCCGGCTCCTGGGACTTCGGCGGTTTGAGGAGTACGACGCCCAGCAACGGCGCGAACAGCACGGCGACGAACCACGACACGAACAGCGCAATGGTCACGACGGCGAAGATCGAGAAGGTGTATTCGCCGGCGGCGCTCTGCGCGAAGCCGATCGGCACGAAGCCCGCCGCCGTGACGAAGGTGCCGGTCAGCATGGGGAAGGCCAGCGACTTGTAGGCGAAGGAAGCGGCGTCCTCGGTCTTGTCGCCCTGGGCGATGCGCGTGGTCATGACGTCGACGGTGGTCATGGCGCTGTCGACGAGCAGGCTGAGCGCGATGATCAGGGCGCCGAGCGAAATGCGCTGCAGATCGATGTGGAACATCTGCATGACGGGAAAGGTGATGGCAAGCGTGAGCGGGATCGACGCCGCGACGATGGCGCCCGGCCGAAGGCCGAGGCTGATGATGCTCACCGCCATGATGATGGCGATGGCCTGCCACAGCGAGATCATGAACTCGCCGATGGCATGATCGACGACCGCGGGCTGGTCCGAGACCAGCGCGGGCTCGATGCCCAGCGGCAGGTCGACCACCGCGTCATCGATCTCCTGCTGGACGTTGCGGCCCAGCGCCAGAATGTCGCCGCCGTTGCGCATGGCGATGGCGAGACCGATGGCGGGCTTGCCGTTGACGCGGAACATCGGCTGAGGCGGGTCGGCGTAGCTGCGGCGGACCTCGGCGATATCGCGCAGCCGGATCATGCGCCCATTCGACAGGAAGTTGACGTTGAGGATGTCCTGCTCGGAGCGGAAGTCGCCTGACACCCGCAGCGACAGCTTCTCGTCGCTGGTCTGGACCGAGCCGGCGGGAACGACGCTGTTCTGCGCCTGGACCGCCGCGATCAGGGCGGCGCGATCGATGCCGAGGCCAGCGAGCTGCTGGGTGGAGAACTCGACGAAGAACTGCTCGTCCTGGGCGCCGATGATCTCGATCTTCGACACGTCGGGCACGTTCAGCAATCGCGAGCGGACCGCTTCGACGTAGTCGCGCAGCTCGCGATGGGTGAAGCCGTCGGCAGTGAAGCCGTAGATCAGGCCGAACGTGTCGCCGAAGTCGTCGTTGAAGCCGGGACCGACCACGCCGGCCGGCAGGGTGCCGCGGATGTCGCCGATGTTCTTGCGCACCTGGTACCAGACGTCGGGAACCTCCGACGCCGACGTCGATCCCTTGAGATTGACGAAGATCGTCGTCAGACCGGGCGTCGTGTAGCTGCGCAGGAAATCCAGCCCGCGAGTCTCCTGCAGCTTGCGCTCGATCCGTTCGGTGACCTGCTTCAGCGTGTCGTCGAGCGTGGCGCCCGGCCACGCCGCCTGCACGACCATGGTCCTGAAGGTGAAGGCCGGATCCTCATTGCGCCCGAGTCCGAAGTACGAGGACAGGCCGGCAAGCGTGACCACGATCATCAGGAACACGGTGAAGGCCCGATGCCTGAGGGCCCATTCGGAGAGATTGGTCACGGCGGGGCCCCCAGAAGGCGCACCTTCTGGTCGGGATGGAGGGCCTGGACGCCCGCCGTCACCACGATCTCTCCGCCCTCGAGCCCATGAGAAATGATCACCGTCGCCGGGTCGAAGCGCTCGACCTGCACGTTATGCAGGGAGACCGTCATGTTCGCGGGGTCGACGAGCCAAACCGCCGGCTGGTCATTGATGCGGGTCAGGGCGCTGGCGGGAATCGCGATGCCGGACGTCGCTTCGAGCTCCATGCGTCCCTTCGCCGTCGCGCCGAGGAACATGGCGGTTGGCGGATCGATCAGGCTCACCCTCACGCGAAAGGTGCGCGTGATCGGGTCGGCCTGCGGATCGACCTGGCGCACCCTGCCCATGGCGGTGATGGAAGGATCGTCGGTCAGGGAAACCACGACCTTGGGATCGGTTGGCGCCGAACGGATCACCTGGGCCGGCACGTCGAACACTGCGTCGCGCCCGTCCTGGCGGGCGACCTGGAAGATCGTCTGCCCGGCCTGCACCACCTCGCCCGATTCAGCGGCGCGCGCCGTGATCGAGCCGGTAACCCCCGCCTTGAGCTGCGTGTAGGTGACGCGGTCCTTGGCGATCTGCAACTGGGCCTCGGCATTGTCGACCTGCGACTGCGCGGTGCGCAGCGCCTGCTGCGCCTGATCGAACAGGGCCTGGGTCGTGAAGCCCTGAGGCAGGAGGGTCTTCTGGCGGTCGAAGGTGTTGCTCGTCTCGACCACGCGGCCTTCCGCCGCCGACAGCGCCGCTTGCGCCGAGCGCAAGGCGTTCAGTTCATTCTGCGGATCGAGCTTTGCCAGCACCTGGTCGGGCGTGACGCGGTCGCCGACATCGGCCGTCCGTTCGATGATGCGGCCGCCGATGCGGAAGGCGAGCGACGCTTCGTTCTCGGCGCTGATCTGTCCGGTCAGGACGACCACTTCGCCGGTGCCGCCCTTCGTGGCGGTGATCGTGCGCACCGGTCGCGCATCGACGGTCTTGGCCTTGGTCTTCTGCCCGCAGCCGGCAACCAGCAACACAATCGCCGGCAATAGCAGCAGACTGCGCATCGCGTTGCGGCTCACGGTCGGATGGATGGAGCACAGAGCCACGGCGCGGTCCTCTCCCTGGATATGCTCGATCGAGATCCAGCCACGCGAACGCAACGACACATACTCGCGTTGTACTTTAGCTTCGAATTGCCCGCTCTGGAACGGGCAATCGGTGAATACCTCGTGTGCCCTTGGTAGGATTTGCAGAAGAGAGTAAAGTTTCCGGAGAGAAGCCAGTCGGGGTCGGAGATGCCTTGCATCGCTCTTCTCGGATTTTCATCTTGAGCAGCGCTCGAGATGATGATGCTCCCCGTCCCGCGTGGGTCGCGGCGGGGCGAGCCATTCTCTTTCTTGCCTTCTGGCTCATGATCGCGGGCTACGACCCGGCCGATCTTCCGGTCGGGCTGATCGCTGCGGCGGCGGCGACGTGGACAAGCCTGCGACTCCTTCCGTCGGTGAAGGTAAAGGTGCGGCTTCTGTCGCTGGCAACATTCATCCTGCATTTCCTGCGCCAGTCGGTGAGTTCGGGCGTCGAAGTCGCCTGGCGCGCGTTCGATCCGCGGTTGCCAATCAATCCAGGCTTCGTCGTCTATCCCTGCCGTCTGCGGTCGGCCGGCTCGCGGAGCGCGTTCTGCGCGCTCTCCAGCCTGCTGCCCGGGACGTTGCCGGCCGGCTCCGACGAAGAGGGGGCGCTCGTCGTCCATTGCCTCGACGTCGGCCAGCCCGTCGCGGCCAACCTGGCCGCGGAGGAAGCCTTGTTCAGCCGGGCGATCGGCCATGACTGAGTTCCTGCTCGCCGCTGCGGGCTTCGTCCTGCTGACCGTGACGGTGGGCCTGCTGCGCGTCCTGGGTGGTCCCGGCAATGTCGACCGCACGATGGCGACGCAGCTGCTCGGCACGGGCGGCATCGCAGCGCTCCTGCTGGTGGCGGCGGCAACCGGCGTGCGCGGCGCGGAGGACGTCGCTTTGGGGCTCGCCCTTCTCGCCGCCTTCGCCGCGGTCGCTCTCACCAACGGCGCCGCCCCGCCGGAAGGCCGCGATCCTGAATGAACGTCGCCATCGACATCTTCACCCTCGTCGCAATCTCAGCCGGCGCCATCTTCTTCATGGCGGGCACTGTGGGATTGCTGCGCTTTCCCGACGCGTTCACTCGCCTGCACGCCTTGACCAAGGCCGACAATCTCGGTCTTGGCCTGATCGTGCTTGGTTTGCTGCCGCAGGCCGACGGCCTGCTGGGCGCCCTGAAGCTCGTCGCTGTCTGGCTGCTCGTGCAGTTGGCCGGCGCCACGGTGGCGCAGCTCATCGCGCACGCGCTGCGACGCAGGGACCCATCCACATGAAGCAGGGCTATCGCAAATGCGATTCCCGTCGTCTCGACCAAGGCCCGAAGGGCCGCGCGGAGAGACCTTCTCTCGACGATAGGCCGCTTATCGTGGAGAGAAGGTCTCTCCGCTCCGCGCTTCGCGCTCCGGTCGAGACGACGGAAATCACCAAGGGGGTCGCATGAGCGTTATCCAGGCTTTGGACATCGGCCTCGCCGCCCTTGTGCTCGCGGTGGCCGGCTGGACCATCGCCGCGCGCGAGGCCTTCGCCTCGGTCGTGGGCTACGTCGCCTATGGATTGCTGCTGTCGCTCGTCTGGGTCCGCCTCTTCGCGGTCGATGTGGCGTTGACCGAGGCGGCGATCGGCAGTGGCGTGACCGGCGTGCTGTTGATCAGCGCCGTCGTGCGGCTGCGCCAGACCGAGGCGCCGGCCGCGGCGGAACGGCCGGGCATCGTGCTGCGTGTCCTGGCAGGAGCGCTTTGCGCCGTGGTCGCAGCCGCGCTCGCCACCGTCGTGCTGCTCATGCCCGATCCCGGAGCGACGCTCGCACCCGACGCGGCCAAGCACCTTGACGAGATCGGCGTCGGCAATCCGATCACCGCCGTCCTGATCGCCTATCGCTCCTTCGATACCATGCTCGAGAAGGTCGTGCTGATCCTGGCCGTGATCGGCGTGTGGTCGCTTGCGCCCGACCGTTACTGGGGTGGTGCCGCCGGCCCGCGGCGCGGCGCGCGGCCGGAAGGCGCGCTTGCCTTCCTCGCCCAGTTGCTGCCGCCACTCGGCATCGTGGTCGCCATCCACATCGTCTGGGTGGGCGCGAACGAGCCGGGCGGCGCCTTTCAGGGCGGCGCGATTCTGGCGGCCATGGCATTGATCATCATGATGGCGCGGCTCGCCGAAGCACCGGAGATCCGGGCGCGATGGTTGCGGCTGACGCTGATCGCCGGACCGGCGGTGTTCCTCGCGGTCGGCGTCGCGGGCTTTGCCATACCGGGCAGCTTCCTCGCCTACCCCGCGGGCTGGGCCAAGCCGCTGATCCTGTTCATCGAGGCGTTCATGACGCTCTCGATCGCGGCGACCCTGCCCATGCTCGTCATCGGTCCGCCCGACCGGCCGCCGCTGCCATGAGCGCCGCCACGCTGGCCGGATTGACGGGTGCGGCGCTGGTCGGCCTCGGCCTCTACGGCCTCCTCACCGATCCGCACCCGCTGCGCAAGCTCCTCGCCTTCAACATCCTGGGCAGCGGCGTCTTCCTGCTGTTCGGCATCATCGCGCGCAAGGGCGCGGCGGCCGGCTTCGCCGCCGATCCCGTGCCGCAGGCAATGGTCATCACCGGCATCGTTGTCGCATTCTCGGCCACGGCGCTTGCGGTCGCCTTAGTGCTGCGGCTTTTCCAGGAAACCGGTGGCGCCACGCTCAACCCCGATGCGCCGGTGAAAACACCCGGAGCCGATGCCTGATGCTGGCGATGGCGCTCGCCCTCGCGACCACGGGGGGCGGGTACCTGCTCGTGCTCGCCATCATCGTACCTGTCATCGGCATGCTGTCGTCGCTGGTGATCGGCGGCCGCCATGCCGAACGCATCGCGCTCGCCCTGATGCCCGCCGGGCTCGGCCTGGCGCTCGCCATCGCCGTCGAGGTCTGGGTCACCGGCCAGCCGCTGGTCTACATCGTGGGCGGATGGACGCCGCCGCTCGGCATCGCGCTCCGCGCCGACGGCTTCTCCGCCGTCATGCTGGTAACGGCAGCACTGGTGATCGCGGCCGCCGGCTATTTCGCGCGGGCCGGCTTCAGCACGCCGCCGGAGCTCGCGGAAAAGCGCGCGCCGCTCGCCTTCTGGACGCTGCTGCAAGCGCTATGGGCGGCGCTGGCCGTCGTCTTCCTCGGCGGCGATCTGTTCAATCTCTATGTCGCGCTGGAACTGCTGACCTTCGCCGCCGTGCCGCTGGTCTGCCTCGACGGCCGTCCCGAAACGCTGGTGGCGGCGCTGCGCTATCTGCTGTTCGCGCTGTTCGGTTCGGTTTTCTATCTCCTGGGTGCCGCGCTGCTCTACGGTATTTACGGCACGCTCGACATCGTCCTGCTGGCCAACCGCATCGCCGCCGAGCCTCTCGTGGCACCTGCCGTTGGCGTCGCAGCCGCCCTGATGACGGCCGGACTGCTCGCCAAGACCGCGCTGTTCCCGCTACATCTGTGGCTGCCGCCCGCTCACGCCAATGCGCCGGCGCCGGCCAGCGCCGTGCTCTCGGCGCTGGTGGTCAAGGCGTCGTTCTTCCTGATCGTGCGTCTGTGGTTCGACGTGATGCCAGGGCTCGCGACGGCGGCAGTGACAACGGTCCTGGCCACGCTCGGCACGGCGGCCATCCTGTTCGGTAGCGTGTTGGCCCTGCGCCAGGCGCGGCTAAAGCTCCTGATCGCCTATTCCACCGTCGCCCAGATCGGCTACCTGTTCCTGATGTTCCCGCTGGCCATCGGCGGGCATCCGTGGAGCGCCGAGGCGTGGAGTGGTGGCGTGATGCAGACCCTGTCGCATGCCTTCGCCAAGGCCGCGATGTTCCTGGCGGCGGGGCTGGTCGCCGAGCAGCTCGGCCATGACCGCATCGCCGAGCTGCGCGGCATCGGCCGGGCGATGCCGATGACCGTCTTCGCCTTCGGCCTCGGCGGGCTCTCGCTGATGGGACTGCCGCCGAGCGGCGGCTTCGCGGCGAAA
>DASZJU010000230.1:0-9591 GCA_035947815.1 Reyranella sp. | reverse complement strand
GCCGAAGCCGTCGGCATGGTCGAATACTCGGCCGCGCTCAACCCGTTCCTCAAGACGCTGTTCCCGCCCGAGGTCATCAAGATGGGGCTGGGCGAGACGATTTCGAAAGCGGGTCTCAAGCAATTGCGCATCGCCGAGACGGAGAAGTACGCGCACGTCACCTTCTTCTTCAACGGCGGCGAGGAGCGCGTGTTCGACGGCGAGGAGCGCATTCTCGTGCCCTCGCCCAAGGTCCCGACCTACGACCTCAAGCCCGAGATGAGTGCGCCGGAAGTGACCGACAAGCTTGTCGAAGCGATCGGCTCGGGCAAGTTCGACCTGATCGTCGCGAACTACGCCAATAGCGACATGGTGGGCCACTCCGGCGATCTTGCAGCCGCCGTGAAGGCCGTCGAGGCGGTCGATGCCTGCCTCGGCCGGCTCATGGAGGCCGTCAAGCAGGCAGGAGGGGTGCTGCTGGTCACGGCCGACCATGGCAATGCCGAGCAGATGTATGACGAAACAACCCACCAGAAGCACACCCAGCACACGCTCAATCGGGTGCCGGCGCTGCTGTTCAACGCCGCGGCCGACATCCATTCACTGGCCGACGGCAAGCTGGCCGACGTCGCCCCCACCATGCTCGCCCTGATGCACGTCCCGCAGCCCCAGGAAATGACCGGCCATTCGCTGCTTTCCGAGGCTTCGCGGTCCCACGTCCTCGCCGCGCCGCGCTCAGTCGCCGCGGCTTCCGCTTGACTTGTGAAGGGCCATGAGCCCACGTCGCCTTGATCCTGCCAAAGAGCCCCCTGTAAAAGAGCCCCTGTATCTTCGCCCCGACCGCTCGAAACCCCCGACTAGCCGGCCACTGACGGTCCGGCATCCTGTGAAGGCACCACAATGACCCGTTTGCGCATCGCTTCCGCCGTCGCGATCATGGCGTTCCTGGCCGTACCCGTCGGCATGACCGCCTGGTCGCAGGACAAGGCCGACCCCAAGGCCGCCGGTGGCGACAAGAGCGAGCTCTACCAGCAGCTCAATCTGTTCGGCGATGTGCTCGAACGCGTCCGCCGCGACTACGTCGAGCCGGTCGACGAGAAGACCCTGATCGAGAACGCCATCAACGGCATGCTGTCCGCGCTCGACCCGCATTCGAGCTACATGAATCCCAAGACCTACAAGGACATGCAGATCCAGACCAAGGGCGAGTTCGGCGGACTCGGCATCGAGGTCACGATGGAGAACGGCGTCATCAAGGTGGTGTCGCCGATCGACGACACGCCCGCCTCCAAGGCCGGCTTGCAGTCCGGCGACCTGATCTTCGCGCTCGACGGCGAGCCGGTGCAGGGCATGACCCTGCAGGACGCGGTCGAGAAGATGCGCGGCAAGGTCGGCACGCCGATCAAGATCTCGGTGCGGCGCGCCGGCAAGGACCCGTTCGACGTCTCGCTGACCCGCGAGACGATCAAGGTGAAGGCTGTGCGCTACCACCTCGAGGGCGGCGACATCGGCTACATCCGCGTCACCTCCTTCACCGAACAGAGCACCTCGGGCGTGCTCGACGCCGTCGAGAAGCTCAAGAAGGAAGCCGGCAACAAGCTCAAGGGCTACATCCTCGACCTGCGCAACAACCCGGGCGGCCTGCTCGACCAGGCGATCGCCATGTCCGACGCCTTCCTCGACAAGGGCGAGATCGTCTCGGTCAAGGCGCGCAAGAGCGAGGACGTGCAGCGCTGGAACGCCAAGCCGGGCGACGTCGCCAACGGCCTGCCGATCGTCGTGCTGATGAATGGCGGCTCGGCCTCGGCCTCGGAGATCGTGGCCGGCGCCCTGCAGGACCATAAGCGCGCGATCATTCTCGGCACGCGCTCGTTCGGCAAGGGCTCGGTGCAGACCATCATGCAGGTGACGGGCGGCGGCGCCATCCGTCTCACCACGGCGCTCTACTTCACGCCGTCGGGCCGCTCGATCCAGAAGGAAGGCATCAAGCCCGACATCGAGGTCGAGCCCGCCAAGATCGAGAACCTCCAGGCGCGCACCGGCTTCCGCGAGGAGAACCTGCGCCGGTCGATCACCAACCCGAACGAGAAGCCGGCCGATGCCAAGCCGGAAGCCGCCAAGCCGGGCGATGCCAAGCCGGAAACCGCCAAGCCGGGCGACGCCAAGCCTGAGGCTGCCAAGCCCGGCGACAAGAAGGACGACAAGGCCGCGGCAGGCCAAGCCACCCCGTCGGGCGATCCCGACGAGCCGCCGAAGGACGCTGTGGCCGACTACCAGCTGCTGCGCGCGGCCGACCTGATCCGCGGCATCTCGCTCTACAGCAGCCGCGGCAACTGAGCGGCCTCTAGTGGAATGACGTCGTGGCCGGAACGGGACAGCGGCGCGGCGGCCTGATCGCCGCCTACCTGCTCGTTCTTGGCCTGATCGCAGCCAGCGCGGCGTTCGTCTTCGGCGTCGAAGGCGAGACGCCGCGCGTCGCCGACCGGGCAGCGGCGGCTGCAGCGCCCGTCACGACCGGTTCGCTGGCGCTGCCGCCCAAGGCCGCGCCGCCCGAGCCCGCGCCGATCAAACCGGCACTCTTCCGCGGCTTTGCGCCGGCCGAACTCCGCGCAATGATCGAGGTCACCGAGGAGGGACAGCGGCTGCCCCGCATCTCGCCGTCCGGCTGGATGCCGTGGATCGCCTATGCCAGGCGCTTCGATCCCGCCGGTCCATCCGCGCGTGTCGGCGTGCTGATGATCAATCTCGGCGCCAGCGAGGCGCTGATGAAGCGCGCCATCGACGAATTGCCGGGCGAGGTGAGCCTGGCCTTCCTCGCCGGCACACCTGAGCTGCCGCGCCGGCTCCGCGAGGCGCGCGAGCACGGCCACGAGGCCTATCTCATGCTGCCCCTCGAGGATCCGAACGGCCCCGCGGAGCGCGGCATCCGGCCGATCCAGGCATCGGCCGAGCCGATCGAGAACCTGCGCCGGCTGCGCGCCGCGATGGCCCGTGGTGAGGGCTATGTCGGCTTCGTGATCGCCTCGGCCGGTCTGGTCTCGCAGTCCGAGTCAGCCGTGCGGCCGCTCCTGAAGGAAATCGCCGACCGCGGCCTCGCGCTGATCGAGATCAACCCGACGCCGGCCACGGCCGCCGTCCATCGGCTGACCGTGGAACTGGGCACGGGCTACGCGCGCACCGCCGACGTGCTCGACTACAAGCTGGCCGACGGTGGCGTCGCGGGCAATCTCGACCGCCTGGTCGCGTGGGCCGGCGAGACCGCGCCCGAGCAGCTGCCACGCCACGGCTTCGGCGTGATGCAGGCCAATGACGAGGCAATCGACGCCCTCCTGGCGTGGTTCAGGCGCCAACCCGAGCGGCCGGCCGCCTCGTTCGTGCCGATCATCGGCCACTTCGAATGCCGCGACGCCTGCATGGCGCGCGTGCGCGCCCAGCCGGCGCAGCTCCGCCCATGATTCGCAGCCGTCCCGAATTCTACCGCCGCAATGTCGGCCTGATGCTGATCGCCGCCGACCGGCGGATCTTCGTCGGACGGCGCGCCAAGCAGCCCGACGCCTGGCAGATGCCGCAAGGCGGCATCGACGAGGGCGAGACAGAAATCGAAGCTGCCTGCCGCGAGCTCTGGGAGGAGGTCGGCACGACCAAGGCGCTGCTGTTGCGCGAAAGCGCCAAGTGGATCACCTACGACGTGCCGGAGGCGCTGCGCCCAGTTCACTGGAAGGGACGCTGGCACGGCCAGGCGCAGAAATGGTTCGCGTTGGCCTTCACCGGCTGCGACGCCGACATCGATATCGCCGCCCACGACCGCGAGTTCGACGCTTGGCAGTGGCAGGCCGCGCGCGACATGCTCGACCACATCGTGCCGTTCAAGCGCCCGGTCTACGAAGCCGTGCTGAAGGAATTCGACGATCTGGTCTCATAGCAGGGGGCGTTACGCCCCCTGCTCGGCGAGCCTGGCGGCGTTGCGGCTCAAGAACCACAGGCCGATGCGGGTCATCAGGCCGTTCAGCCAGCCCTGCGGCTGCAGGCCGACCGCCTTCAGCACCATGGCCATGGCGCGCTGCACGTGGGTTTGCCGGTAGAGCGGATAGGCGCGCCTTGCATAGGCCTGCCGGCAGCGCTTGCGGTCGTAAACCGCGTCGGTGGGTTCGTTGGCGGCGAAGTAGGCGTAGGCGAGTTCGTCGTCCTCGCTCTCGGCGAGGCGGCCCCAGCCGATGCGCAACCTGCTCCAGCGGCTGAGGCGATCGCGCTTCAGGCAGCGCCGCAGGTGTGCGTAGAAAAGCTTGTAGTGGCGGAACTCATCGGCGGCGATCTTGGCGCAGACCTGCTTCAGAACGGGCTCCTCTGCCGCGTCCTTGAGCGCGCTGTAGTAGGAGCTGGTGCCGGTCTCGACGATACAGCGGGCCATCATCTCGCCGGCCTGGCTGCCGCGCACCGAGCCGTTCGCCTCGAGCGGCACCTTGTAGCCGGCGCGGAAGCGGGCGAACGCCGAGTCGAAATCCCAGCCCGGGTCGGCGAGTTGCGCCCAGCAGCCCAACGCCATGCCATGCTGGATCTCTTCGGCGACCCAGCCATTCACCGATTCCCTGAAAGCGGCATCGTCGGCAAAGACGCGACCGAGATAGACGCCATAATCTTCGGCGTTCCGCTCCACCAAGGCCGCGGCCTTGATGTTGCGCAGGATCTCCAGATCCACTTTCGACGCGTCGAACCGATCCCACCAGATCGTTTCGAGTGTCCAGCTCCCCATGATCGAGAACCCTCGGCGACTTGTCGCTCAAGCGTAATAAAGCGGGCTATGGCCCGGCTTTCAATGGCCCGGCCACACTGATTTAGAAAGAAAATTTCGCGTAGGGTATGAAGTCAGCGGCTGGCGTAATAGGCCTGCGCTCGCCGCAGGTCCTTGGCCACCGCCAGGTCTTTCTGGGCGGCGGCCTTTTCAGCGTCGGTGGCAGCGTCGACCAGCTCGTGCTCGGCCGCCCGCTCGCGCTCGGCGAGCTGCTCAGCCGTCACCTCTTCGAACGGCATCACCTCGTCGGCCAGCACGGTGCAGCGCTCGGGCGTCACCTCGGCGAAGCCGCCGACCACCAGGAAACGCTGCTCGGCCTTGTTGCCCTGGAAAACTTCCAGCACGCCCGGCCGGACGGTCGAGATCAATGGCGCATGGCCATGCAGGACGCCGAAGTCGCCTTCGCTGCCCGGCACCACGACCATGTCGGCCTCGGTCGCGAGCACCTCGCGCTCGGGCATGACCAGCTGGAAGGCGACTTTGGCCATCGGCTTAGGCCGCCTCGGCGGCGAGCTTCTTGGCCTTGGCGACGGCCTCGTCGATGGTGCCGACCATGTAGAAGGCGGCTTCCGGCAACTCGTCGTAGTCGCCCGCGACGATGCCCTTGAACGCCTTGATCGTGTCCTCGAGCTTCACGAACACGCCAGGCGTGCCGGTGAAAACCTCGGCCACGTGGAACGGCTGGCTCAGGAACTTCTGCATCTTGCGGGCGCGCGAGACGACCAGCTTGTCCTCTTCCGAGAGCTCATCCATGCCCAGGATGGCGATGATGTCCTGCAGCGACTTGTACTGCTGCAGCACGCGCTGGACGGACAGCGCCACGGTGTAGTGCTCCTCGCCAACGATGCGCGGATCGAGCATGCGCGAGGTCGAGTCGAGCGGATCGACGGCCGGGAAGATCGCCATCTCGGCGATCGATCGGCTGAGCACCGTGGTCGCATCCAAGTGGGCGAACGAGGTGGCGGGCGCCGGGTCGGTCAAGTCGTCGGCTGGCACATAGATCGCCTGCACCGAGGTGATCGAGCCCTTCTTGGTCGAGGTGATGCGCTCCTGCAGCGCACCCATGTCGGTCGACAGCGTCGGCTGATAGCCCACCGCCGAGGGAATACGGCCGAGCAGCGCCGACACTTCCGAGCCGGCTTGAGTGAAACGGAAGATGTTGTCGACGAAGAACAGCACATCCTGGCCTTCGGCATCGCGGAAGTATTCGGCGACGGTGAGGCCCGACAGGCCGACGCGCGCGCGGGCGCCCGGCGGCTCGTTCATCTGGCCATAGACCAGCGCCACCTTGGAGCCCGGCCCGTCGAGCTTGATGACGCCCGATTCGATCATCTCGTGATAGAGGTCGTTGCCTTCGCGGGTGCGCTCGCCGACGCCGGCGAACACCGACACGCCGCCATGCGCCTTGGCGACGTTGTTGATCAGCTCCATGATCATCACGGTCTTGCCGACGCCGGCGCCGCCGAACAGGCCGATCTTGCCGCCCTTGGCGTAGGGCGCCAGCAGGTCGACGACCTTGATGCCGGTGGCCAGGATCTGGGCTTCCGTCGACTGATCGACGAACTCCGGCGCATTGCGATGGATCGGCAGGGTCAGCTTGTGGCCGACCGGGCCGCGCTCGTCGACCGGATCGCCGATCACGTTCAGGATGCGGCCGAGCGTCTCGGGACCGACCGGCATGGCGATCGGGCTGCCGGTGTCGACCGCCTTCTCGCCACGCACCAGGCCGTCGGTGGTGTCCATGGCGATGGTGCGGACCTCTGATTCACCCAGGTGCTGGGCGACCTCGAGCACGATCAGGCGATTGTCGGCGTTGACGTGCAGGGCGTTCAGGATGTTCGGCAGATCGGCGTCGAAGCGCACGTCGACGACCGCGCCCGTGATCTGGGTGATCGTGCCGATGTTGTTGGTGGCCATGACGGATCCCTTTCCTTCGATTGCGCGGCAGCCGGCCTAGATGGCCTCGGCGCCCGAGATGATCTCGATGAGTTCCTTGGTGATGGAGGCCTGCCGCGAACGGTTCATCTGCAGGGTCAGTTCCTTGATCACGTCGCCCGCGTTGCGCGATGCGCTGTCCATGGCCGTCATCTGCGAGCCGAAGAAGCTCGCTGCATTCTCCAGCAGCACGCGGAAGATCTGGACGGTGAGGTTGCGCGGCAGCAGGTCGGCCAGGATGTCCGCCTCGTCCGGCTCGAACTCGTAGACCGCGCCGCCCACCGTGGCGGGGGCCGCGGTTCCGGCGCCCTCGGGGGCCGGCGGCGGGATGAGCTGCTGGCGCGTGACGATCTGGGTCATCGCCGACTTGAAGCGGTTGAAGATCACCGAGGCGACGTCGAACTCGCCGGCCGCGAACATCTCCATGACCCGCGCCGTCACCTTCTGCGCGTCGCCAAACGACAGGCGCGGCCGGCCAAGGTCGCTGATCGTCTCGACTATGTAGCTGCCAAAGTCGCGCCGCAGCTGATCGCGGCCCTTGCGCCCGACCGCCAGCACCTTGACCGTCTTGCCTTCGGCCACCAGCGCGCGGATGGTCCGCCGCGCCTCGCGCACGATCGAGCTGTTGAAGGCACCGCACAGGCCACGGTCGGAGGTGGCGACGATCAGCAGATGGACCTGGTCGGAGCCGGTGCCGGCCAGCAGGCGCGGGCCGGTGCCTTTGAAGCTTTGTCCCAGCGACGCCAGGATCTTGTCCATGGCCTCGGCATAGGGACGAGCCGCCATCGCCTGCTCCTGCGCGCGTCGCAGCTTGGCTGCGGCCACCATCTTCATGGCCTTGGTGATCTTTTGCGTCGACTGGACGCTGCGGATCCGGAGGCGGAAGGTTTTGAGACTGGGCATCGAGACCTGCGAGAGCTCAGGCGAACTTCTTGCCGAAGTCGGTGAAGAACGCCTTCAGCTTGTCGTCGGTCTCCTTGACGATCTCGCGCTTGTCACGGATCGAGGCGAGGATCGAGCCCTCGGCGCGCAGTGCGTCGAGCGCCTGGCGCTCGAAGTCGCCGATGCGCGCGACCGGCAGGCCATCGAGGAAGCCGCGCGTGCCGGCGTAGATCGAGACGACCTGCTCCTCGACCGGCATGGGCGCATACTGGCCCTGCTTCAGGAGCTCGGTCAGGCGCTGGCCGCGCGCCAGCAGGCGCTGCGTCGAGGCGTCGAGATCCGAGGCGAACTGCGCGAAGGCCGCCATCTCGCGGTACTGCGCCAGGTCGAGCTTCATGGTGCCGGCGACCTGCTTCATCGCCTTGATCTGGGCCGCCGAGCCGACGCGGCTGACCGACAGGCCGACGTTGATCGCGGGCTTGACGCCGGCGTAGAACAGCTCAGCCTCGAGGTAGATCTGGCCGTCCGTGATCGAGATCACGTTGGTCGGGATATAGGCCGAGACGTCGCCGGCCTGGGTCTCGATGACCGGCAGCGCCGTCAGCGAGCCCGAGCCGTTCTTCTCGTTGAGCTTGGCGGCGCGCTCGAGCAGGCGCGAATGCAGGTAGAACACGTCGCCCGGATAGGCTTCGCGGCCCGGCGGGCGGCGCAGCAACAGCGACATCTGGCGGTAGGAGACGGCCTGCTTGGAAAGGTCGTCGTACACGATCACGGCGTGCATGCCGTTGTCGCGAAAATACTCGCCCATGGCGCAGCCGGTATAGGGCGCCAGGAACTGCATCGGCGCCGGATCCGACGCCGTGGCGGCGACGATGATGGAATATTCCATCGCGCCGTTGTCTTCGAGCGTCTTGGCGATCTGGGCGACGGTCGAGCGCTTCTGGCCGATGGCGACATAGATGCAGTAGAGCTTGCGGCTCTCGTCGGTGCCCTGGTTGATCGTCTTCTGGTTGAGGAAGGTGTCGATGGCCACGGCCGTCTTGCCGGTCTGGCGGTCGCCGATGATCAGCTCGCGCTGGCCGCGTCCGACCGGCACCAGCGAATCGAGGGCCTTGAGGCCGGTCTGCATCGGCTCGCTCACCGACTTGCGCGGAATGATGCCGGGCGCCTTGACCTCGACCAGGCGACGCTCGGTCGTGGCGAGCGGGCCCTTGCCGTCGATCGGGTTGCCGAGACCGTCGACCACGCGGCCGAGCAGCCCCTTGCCGACCGGCACGTCAACGATCGTGCCGGTGCGCTTGACGACGTCGCCTTCGCGGATGGTGCGGTCTTCGCCGAAGATCACGACGCCGACATTGTCGCTCTCGAGGTTGAGCGCCATGCCCTTGATGCCGCCCGGGAACTCGACCATCTCCCCGGCCTTGACGCTGTCGAGGCCATAGACGCGGGCGATGCCGTCACCGACCGAGAGAACCTGGCCGACCTCGGCCACTTCGGCTTCGGTGCCGAAATTGGCGATCTGCTGCTTGAGAATGGCCGAGATTTCGGCGGCACGGATATCCATTTAAGCAACCCCCTTCATGGCAAGCTGCAGGCGCTGCAGCTTGCTGCGGATGGACGAATCGAACAGGCGCGAGCCGACCTTGACGACCAGGCCGCCCAGGATCTCAGGCTCCACGCGCGCGTCGATGGAAATCTTGTTGCTGCCCAGCACGGAACGCAGCGCGTCGTTGAGCTGCTGGAGCTGGGCAGGTGCCAGCGGCACGGCTGACGTGACGGCGACCGTGGTCTCGCCGCGGCGGCTCGCCAGCTCGGCGAGGAAGGCCGTCGCCATGGCGACCAGCTCGCGGGCGCGGCCGTTGGCCGCCACCGCGCCGATGAAGTTGCGCGTCAGGCCCTTGATGCCGGCGGCGTCGAGCACGGCCAGCAGCGCTTGGCCCTGCAGAGCACGGCCGATCACTGGGCTGGCGAGCAGGCGGGCGAGGTCGGGACTCGAGCCGACCATC
>DASZJU010000229.1:0-12204 GCA_035947815.1 Reyranella sp. | reverse complement strand
GGCAGCCAGTCGCTCTACGCCGTCTACGTGAACACGCAGGGCGCGACGCCAGGCTAGCTTTCATTGAGCCGCGGGCCTCCGGCCCGCTCATGATCCTGATGCGGGCCGGAGGCCCGCGGTCCGCTTGAACGTTAGCCTTTGTAGTTCTCGACCACCTTCGCCGGGCGAACTTCGGCTTCGTCCGGATTGCGGCCGTACTCGCGGAGCGCGCGGCGCTGGCGCAGCAGGTCCCAGCAGCGATCGAGCTCGACGTTGATCTTGGCCAGGCGCTCGCGCTCGGCATCCGACATCTCGCCCTGGGCGTAGAGCTTCTTCTCTTCGGTCACCAACTCCTCGATATGACCGAGGACATTCTTGTCCGTCGTGTGCAGCGTCATGACGACCCTCCTTGAACGACTAACCCAATGCCACCAGAGCCAGATTGTCGAGGCCGCCCTCGCGCAGCCGGTCGGCGGCGGCGAGCGAGCGCTGGCCGCTGCGGCAACACAGGACAATGCGCCGTGACGAGGGCGGTTCCGCCAGAAGCGCCGCGACGTGATCGACATCGAGGCGACGGGCACCGGCGAACGGCGACTGCGGCGCCTCCTCGAGGCTGCGCAAGTCGACCACGAGATCGTCCGCCGTCACCGCATCGGGCGCGATGAAGGGCACGAACTTCTCGGGCTCGGGACTGCCGGCGAAAGCGAAGCCGCCGAAGGCGAGCCGCCGGGCATCGAAGGTGATCACCCGGCCGAGCACGGTGGGCTCCAGCCCGAGCAGAAGATGCAGCGCGAGATGGGCCTGCAGGCCACCCAGCACGGCGACGGCCGTACCGAGCACGCCCAGCGTGGCACAGGTGCCGCCCTCGACGGCAACGTCGGGAAAGACCGCGCGGTAGCTCGGGCCGCCGCCGCAGAACGCGCCGGCGTAGCCCGTCATGCCGATCACCGACGCGGTGACCAGCGGCTTGGCGGCGGCGAGGCAGGCGTCGCTTAGAACGTAGGTGACGGCGAAACTGTCGGCAGCATCGACTAAAAGATCGGCACCGGCGACCAGTGTCTTTGCGTTCTGCGGCGTCAGGCGCTCGGCGACGACGTCGACGGCGATCGCGGGATTGAAGCGGCAGAGCGCGGCGGCGGCGGCCTCCGCCTTGAGCTTGCCGATATCGGCCATCGTGTAGAGCGGTTGGCGATGGAGGTTGGTTTCCTCGACCCGGTCATGGTCGACGATGGTAAGCCGGCCGACGCCCGCGCCGGCCAGGTACTGCAACACCGGGCAAGCCAGCCCGCCGGCACCGACCACGACGACGGACGCCGCGGCGAGGCGCGCCTGGCCGGCCGCGCCGACCTCGGGAAGCACCATCTGGCGCGCGTAACGGTCGCTCACGGTTTGCCCCTTGTCGCGGCGACCCATGCCTTGGTCTGGGCGATGGGATCGCGGTGATTGACGATGTCGCCCACGACGGAGGCGATGTCGGCGCCCGAGGCGAGGCAGAGCAATGCGCGTTCCAGGGTGAGGCCGCCGATCGCCACCAATGGCCGATCGCCGATCAGGCGCTTCCATTCGGCGAGCCGCGCGGTGCCCTGCGGCGCAAACGGCATCTGCTTGAGCAGGGTCGGATAGATCGGGCCGAGCGCCACATAGGCGGGATCGACGGCGAGTCCCTTGTCGAGTTCGGCATGATCGTGCGTGCTGACGCCGATGCGGATGCCGGCGCGGCGCAGCGCCTTCACGTCGGCGTCCAAAAGGTCCTCCTGGCCGAGATGGACGAAGTCGCAGCCCTCGTCGATCGCCGCCTGCCAGTAGTCGTTGACGATGAGCTGCGCGCCGCCTGCGGCACATACTGCCCTGGCTTCCCTCACCTGGCGCCGCACTTCGGCGGCCGGCTGCTCCTTGATGCGAAGCTGGATCAGCCGCGCGCCGGCCGGGACCAGGCGCGCCACCCAGCCGGAGTCCGGGACGATGGGATAGAACGGGTCGAGCATGCTCATCCGCCCAGCACGGCCTTGCCGATCACCGGCGTCGACGGCACCGCCATGTCGCGTGGCTCCATCGGCTGGGCAAGATGGGCGGCGCGGCCGGCTTCGACGGCAAGTGCGAAGGCGCGCGCCATCTCGACCGGATCGCCCGCCTCGGCGACTGCCGTGTTGAGCAGCACGGCGTCGTAGCCCAGCTCCATGGCGGCCGCGGCATGCGAGGGCACGCCCAGCCCGGCATCGACCACCAGGGGGATGTCCGGGAAGTGTGCGCGCAGCGTTCGCAGGCCATAGACGTTGTTGAGGCCGCGCGCCGAACCGATCGGCGCGCCCCACGGCATCAGCACCCGGCAGCCAGCCTCGACGAGATGCTCGGCGACCACGAGATCCTCGGTCGTGTAGGGAAACACCTCGAAGCCGTCTTCGGAGAGGATGCGCGCGGCCTCGACCAGTCCGAAGACATCGGGCTGCAAGGTATCGGCATCGCCGATCACTTCCAGCTTGATCCACTTCGTATCGAACAGTTCGCGCGCCATGTGGGCGGTGGTCACGGCCTCCTTCACCGAATGGCAGCCCGCCGTGTTGGGCAGCACGCGCAGGCCGAGCGACTGGATGAACGACCAGAAGCTTTGCCCGGTGCGGCCGCTGCCGCCCTCGCGGCGCAGCGAGACGGTCACGACCTCGGCGCCCGACGCCTTGATGGCGCGCTCGAGAATCGCAGGCGATGGATAGCGTGCCGTGCCCAGCAGCAGCCGCGAGCCAAGTTCGACGCCGTAAAACATGGTCCAGCCTCCCTGCCGCTAACCGCCCTGCATCGGCGCCACGACCTCGACCCGATCGCCGTCGGCGAGCGCCGTCTTCGGCCGCGCCGTCGCGGCGACGAAGCGGCCGTTCACCGCGGTCGCAATCTTGCGGCCGCCAAAACCCAGTGACTCGAGCGCCGCGGCCAGGGTGCCGGGCTCGACATCATGCGCGTCGTCGTTGAGGAAGATCCGCATCGGGTGTCTCCGACTTGAATGTAGGATCGAGGATGGCATCCGCCACTCTCTTGGCGAGCGCCGGCGCCAGCAGGAAACCGTGCCGGAACAGACCGTTGGCATGCAGCACGCAGCCGGTCCGCCGCATTTGCGGCAAATTGTCGGGAAAAGCCGGACGCAGATCGGCGCCCAGCTCGACGATCTCGGCCTCGCCGAACGCCGGGTGCAGCGCATAGGCCGCGTTCAGAAGCTCGACGGCCGAGCGCACGCTCGGCGGCCCGCGGCGCTCGCTTTCGATCATGGTGGCGCCGATCATGAACAGCCCGTCGTCGCGCGGCACGATGTAGAGCGGCAGGCGCGGATGGAGCATGCGCACCGGCCGCGCCAGCGACACGTCGGATGTCCGCACGACGATCATCTCGCCGCGCACGCCGCGCAGGTCGGTTAGCGCGTCGCGCGCGGCAAGCCCGCGGCAATCGACGACGATATCGGCGTCGGCGGCGGTCGGGTCCAGCTCGACGCCGAAGCGGATCGCGACACCGCGGGCCCGCAGGGTGTCGGCCAATGAAGCGAGCGCCCGCCGCGGATCGAGATGGGCCTCGTCGGGAAAGAACAGCGCCCGGCGGAAACGTCCTGCGAGATCGGGTTCGAGAGCGGCGATGCGCTCGGCGTCGGCCCATTCGAAGCGCTCGGTGCGGGCCGCGAAGCGCGCGAGATCCGGTGCATCGCGCGACTGGGCGACCACCAGGCTGCCGTTCTGCACCGTGCCGGGGAAGCGTTCGGCCCACCAGGCGATCGACGGCGCGCCCCATGTCACGACCTCGGGCTCGGTGGTGGCGCGCTCGCACCATGGCGCCAGCATGCCGCCCGCCATCCACGAGCAACTGCCGTCGCCCAGCACGCGGCCGCGCTCGACGACTTCGACGGCCAGCCCGCGCTCGGCAAGTTCGAGAGCGCAGGCGAGGCCGGCTACGCCGGCGCCAACGACAATGACGGAGGATGTGGCCAATCGATAAACTCCCGTTCCTTCGCCGGCATGACCCGGATCAGGTTCAAAGGGTTCAGCCCCATCGGCTGTCTCAGCCCGGCCTCCTCAGCGGAAAGCGGACACCCCTCGGACGTTACCTAAGCAAAGTAGACGGCGCCCCTGCTGTCAAGCCGCTCTGTCGGGGCCGCCCTGTCAAGCTGCGAGGGGCGCGGCCCCCGGGACGAGATGGGTCGATTCGCCGAAGCCTTCGCTGTCGGGCTCGCGCACCAGCTTCTGGAAATCCGCCATCAGGGTGCGGGCGACCGGACCGGTCTGGTAGTGGTGCCCGTCGATCGAGCCCACCGGCACGATCTCGGCAGCCGTGCCGCACAGGAATACCTCGCTGGCCTTGGCCAGCTCCTCCGGCCGCACGGCGCGCTCCTCGACCGCCCAGCCGCGTTTCCTGGCCATGCCCATCACGGCGCGGCGGGTGATGCCGTCCAAAAAATTCTCCGGTGTCGGCGTCACCAGCTTGCCGTCGATCACCAGGAAGATGTTGGCGCCCGTCGATTCGGCGAGGTCGCCCTTCCAGTCGAGCATCAGCGCGTCGTCGAACCCGGACTTCAGTGCACGGTCCTTCTCGATGCCGCAGATGATGTAAAGGCCCGCCACTTTGGCGTGGCCCGGTGCGAAATCGGCCGACGGGCGGCGATATTTCGCCATGGTGACGTTGATGCCAGAACCGCGCGCCACCACCGACAGCCGGCCCTCGTGGGCCCACGGCGCGATGGCGAGATGCACCGATGTGCCGATGCCCGAGACGCCCAGCACCTCCGCGCCGCGCCAGGCGATCGGCCGCACGTAGCCGGCCTGCAAGGCGTTTGCCTTCACCACGGCGCGCGTCGCCTCTTCGATCTGCTGACGTGTCCAGGGAATCTCGTAGTCGAGCAGACGGGCGGAGTTGACCAGCCGGGCGCTGTGCGCGGCCAGGCGGAAGACGCGGCCGTCGTAGATGCGTTCGCCCTCGAACACCGCCGAGCCGTAATGCAGGGCGTGGGTCAGCACATGCATCCGGCTGTCGCGCCACGGCACCAGCTTGCCGTCGAGCCAGATGAAACCGTCGCGATCATCCATGGTTAAGGACATTGCTGTGCCTCTATCCCAGTTATTCCGGATCAGTCCTTTTATGCCTTCAAAACGCAACCTTGTGCGTATATAGGTCAGCACTACTGACCTTGTCAATACCCCCTCTTCGAGGTCGATTGAGGCTCGCTCCCGTTCCTTGTCGGCAATCAGGTCAGGAGGAGCGCCATGCCAGGGTCGCCCTTTCGCATCGCCCGTTGATAAGCGTCGCGCTTACCAATGCGCTGCAGGTAGGCGAGGATTCCAGGATAGGGAGCGAGATCGAAGGGGAGGAAAAAGCGCATGGTCGTCAGCGTGAAGACAATCATGATGTCGGCCGCCGTGAAATCACGTCCGGCGAAATACTCGACTTTGCCGAGGCGTGACTCGACCAGGCCGAGCGCGAGGTCGAGCCGGCCCTTCATGGCACGAAGAAGCGGATTGTCCGCGGGCAAGCTCAAACGACCGAGGATCATGTTTCGGCCGGTGGCGGGTTGCAGCGTGCCGTTGGCGAAATGGAACCAGTAAAGGAACTGGGCAAAGTCAGGATGGTCGGCGGCCAGTAGGAGGCGGCCTTTGCCGTGCTTGGCTGCGATGTACTCGATAATGGCGGCCGACTCGGCGAGAACCACGTCGCCGTCGGTGATCACCGGCGCGGCGCCGAGCGGATGGAGCATCTTGTATTCAGGCGGCGCGAGCATGGTGACCGGAACGCGCTCGTAGCGCTTCAATTCGTACGGGATGCCGAGTTCCTCGCAGAGCCAGACGATCCGCTCGGACTGCGATTTGCCCAGGTGATGGACGGTCAGCATGCCGGAACTCCCTGGGACTCTCGCAGCCCATCACAGGAAAGAATATGTCGGAAACGAAGGGCGGCCCGTAACATTGCCTCTTTGGGGTGTCAACGTAACGCGTCGCCTCTATAGTCGTTCGACTTAGAGAATCGGCGTAGACCGATATTTGTTGTCCGCATGGTGGAATCCAGACCTCCCGCTAATCCTTTGTTTCTGCGCGACGAGGAATTGCGCCAGGGCATAGAGCTCATGTTCTACGCCTACCGCGACTTCACGTTCGAATCGGACCAGCAGCTCAAGCGCTATCAGCTGGGCCGCGCCCATCATCGCGCGCTCTATTTCATTGGCCGCCATCCCGGCCAGACCGTGGGCCACCTGCTGTCGATCCTGAAGGTCACCAAGCAGTCGATCTCGCGGGTGCTGAAGGACCTGATCGAGCAGGCCTATGTCGAGCAGAAGAGCGGCGCCCGCGACCGCCGCGAGCGCAGGCTGTGGCTCACCGAAAAGGGCCAGAAGCTCGAGCGCGACCTCACCGACCGCCAGAGCCAGCGCTTCGCGCGCGCCTACCGCGAGACCGGCGCGGACTCCGTCGAAGGCTTCCGCAAGGTCCTGCTCGGCCTGCTCGACCCGGCCGAACGCGCAGTCGTCGACAAGCGGGTGCGCGGCGGCGGACGGTGAGCATGGACGCCTCGGCCGACAAGCCGCACATCCTGGTCGTCGACGACGACACCCGCCTGCGCGAGCTCCTGAAGACGTTCCTGTCGCGCAGTGGCTTTCGCGTCACCACTGCCGGGCACGCCACCGAGGCCCGCCAGCGCCTGGCCGCCCTCGACTTCGACCTGATCGTGCTCGACGTCATGATGCCGGGCCAGACCGGCCTCGACTTCGCCGGCGAGCTGCGCCGCACCGACGACGTGCCGATCCTCATGCTGACCGCCATGGGCGAGACCAAGGACCGCATCGCCGGCCTCGAGAAGGGCGTCGACGATTACCTCGCCAAGCCGTTCGAGGTGCGCGAGCTCCTGCTGCGCATCCAGAGCGTGCTGCGGCGGAACAAGCCGGCTTCCGAGCCGGGCGCGGAGCCGGCGCGCCAGGTGAATTTCGGTCCTTATCAGTTCGACCTCGAGCTGGGCGAGCTCACGCAGAAGGGCAAGCGCGTGCCGCTCACCGACGCCGAGGTCGGGCTGCTGCGCGCGCTCACCGCCCGCCTGGGCGAGGTGCTGAGCCGCGAGACGCTGAGCAAGAGCGTGGGCGCGGCCGTCAACGAGCGCGCCATCGACGTGCAGGTGACGCGTCTGCGTCGCAAGATCGAGCCCGACCCGGCCTTCCCGCGCTATCTGCGGACCGTCCGCGGCCAGGGCTATCGGCTGGTCGACGCATGATCCTCGGCGCGGCCCGCGACATCTTCGAACGCATCGCCCGCTTTGCCGACCGGCATTCGCCGCAGACCCTGTTCGCGCGCGCGTTGATCATCATCGTCGTGCCGATGCTGCTGCTGCAGGCGCTGTCGGCCTGGTGGTTCTACAGCCAGCGCGGCGACAACGTGACCAACCGCCTGGCGCAGCTTCTGGTGCGCGACCTCGATCTGCTGATCACGCTGCGTTCCGACTTTCCCGACGACGCCCACCGTGTCTGGATCCTGCGTCGTGCCGCCCAGGACCTGCTGCTCTATGTCAGCTTCCGCAAGGGCTACGTGCGGCCGTTCCAGAAACCGGAATATTTCGACATTGCGGCCCGCGAGGTCGAAGGCGCTCTCAACGCCGACCTCAAGCGCAACTACTACATCGACAACAATGTCGGCGGCGGCCAGATGCTGATCGAGATCCAGCTCGCCGACGCCGAGGTCATGGACGTGCTGGTGCCGTATGTGCGGCTGACCTTCGGCTCGAGCTTCGCCTACGTGCTGGCGCAGGTCGGCCTGGGGTTGGTGCTGTTCGGGCTCGCCATCTGGTTCATGCGCCGCGAGCTGGTGCCGATCGAGCATCTCGGCGTGGCGGCCGACGCGCTCGGCAAGGGCCGCGACGTACCCGACTTCGCCTTCTCCGGCGGCACCCGCGAGGTGCGTAACGCCGCCACCGCGTTCCAGACCATGGGCATCCGGCTGCGCCGCTCGATCCAGCAGCGCACCGAGATGCTGGCCGGCGTCAGCCACGATCTGCGCACGCCGCTCACCCGCATGAAGCTGTCGCTGGCGCTCCTGTCCGAATCGCCCGAGACCAAGGAGCTCGGCGACGACGTGGCCGACATGGAGCGCATGATCGAAGGCTACCTCGCCTTCGCCCGCGGCGAGGGCGACGAGGATCCAGCTCCAGTCGACCTCGCCGAGATCCTGGAGGATGTGGCGGCCGGTGCGCGGCGCGACAACGCCAATGTCGAGGTCGGCTGGCGGGGCGACATGGACCTCGAGCTGCGCGCGCTCGCCATCAAGCGCTGCCTGACCAATCTGGTTTCCAACGCGCTGCGCTACGGCACCAAGGTGCGGCTGCAGGCGGTGCGCGGCCGCACCACGGTCGAGATCACCATCGACGACGACGGCCCCGGCATTCCACCCGACAAGTACGAGGACGTGTTCCGGCCCTTCTTCCGCCTCGACGAATCGCGCAACGTCGACACCGGCGGCGTCGGCTTGGGCCTCACCATCGCGCGCGACGTGGCGCGCAGCCACGGCGGCGACGTGGCGCTCGCGCCCTCGCCGCTGGGCGGCCTGCGCGTCGTGGTGAGAATTCCCATCTGAGAGGCTAAATTCGGTACAGTGAAGTAAGCAGCCGAGAGAAAAATGTCCAAGACCCAGTCGCCGCAATTCGTTCACCATCGCCATCCGTCGCCGGTCGCTGCCGATCAACGCGCCGCGCTGCTGAAGAATCCGGGCTTCGGCCGGGTCTTCTCCGATCACATGGTGACCATCCGCTATCACGAGTCCCAGGGATGGCACGACGCGCGCGTCGAGCCGCGGGCACCGATCCCGATGGATCCGGCCTCGGCCGTCCTGCACTACGCGCAGGAAGTTTTCGAAGGGCTCAAGGCCTATCGCACCGCCGATGGCGGCGCGACCCTGTTCCGGCCGCAGGAGAACGCCCGCCGCTTCCAACAGTCGGCCGAGCGGCTGGCCATGCCGAGCCTGCCGGAGGCATTGTTCCTCGAGTCCGTCGACAAGCTGGTCGGCATCGACCGCGACTGGATTCCGGACGGTGACGGCAGTCTTTATCTGCGGCCCTTCATGTTTGCCAACGAGATTTTCCTCGGGGTCAAGCCGTCGTCGGACTACCTGTTCATCGTCATCGCCTCGTCGGTCGGCGCGTACTTCAAGACCGATGCCCCGGCGGTCTCCGTCTGGGTCTCGCACGAATACACGCGCGCGGCGCCGGGCGGCACGGGTGCCGCGAAATGCGGCGGCAACTACGCCGCGAGCCTGCTGGCCCAATCCGAAGCGACCCACCACGGCTGCGACCAGGTGGTGTTCCTCGACGCGGTCGAGCAGCGCTGGATCGAAGAGCTGGGCGGCATGAACATCTTCTTCGTCTTCAACGACGGCTCGATGACGACGCCACCGCTGGGCGGCACGATCCTGCCGGGCATCACGCGCGCGTCACTGATCACCCTGGCCAACGACAAGGGCATCAAGGTTCGCGAGGACCGCTACTCGATCGACCAATGGCGCGCCGACGCCGCCAGCGGCCGCCTCCGTGAGGCCTTCGCCTGCGGCACGGCTGCCGTCGTCACGCCGATCGGCACGGTCCGCAGCAGGGATGGCGAGTTCAAGATCGGAAACGGCGGCCCCGGCACCAAGACCGAGGAATTGAAAGCGGCTCTGGTCGGCATCCAGCGCGGGCGCGCGGCCGACCCGCATGGCTGGATCCACAGGGTCTTCTGAGCGTCTTGCCGGACCGCGGACCTCCAGGTCCGCTCGTGTCGTTGTATCAACGATGAAGATGCGGACTTGGAGGTCCGCGGTCCGGCAAGAGCTAGAACAGGCGCCCGCCGTTCGGAACCTTCTTGTCCGGCACGACCAGCACGACGGCACTGTCACCGTCGGGAAAGCCCAGGGTCAGCACTTCCGACATGAACTTGCCGATCTGGCGCGGCGGGAAGTTGACCACCGCCGCGACCTGGCGGCCGACCAGGCTTTGCGGCGCGTAGTGAGCGGTGAGCTGCGCCGAGGATTTCTTGACGCCGATCTCGGGCCCGAAATCGATCGACAGTCGCAGCGCAGGCTTGCGCGCGCCCTCGAGCGGCGCTGCCTCGAGGATCGTGCCAACGCGGATATCGACCCTGGCGAAGTCGTCGTAGGTGATCTGGTCCATGGTGCGTACACCGTAACAAAAAAAGGGGCCGCGAAGCGGCCCCTTTTCCGGTCGGCGCGGACGCCAACGAATTACTTCTTGGCGATCGCAGCCTTGACCTCTTCGGTCAGCTCGGAAACGCGGTGGCTGAGCGCGGCGAACGCCTCGGTGTGGCCCTTGCTGTAGAGCTCGGTCAGCTCCTTGGTGTTGGCGATGGCAGCCTCGTAGCTCTTCTTGACGAAGTCGATCTGCTTGGCGGCCTTCTCCTCGACGGTGGCGGCGCCCAGCACGTCGCTGCCGTGCTTGGAGAAATCCTCCATCGCGGCGCGCACCATGTCGCCCTGGCGCTGGGCAATTGCCTTCATCGACTCGACAGCCGTGGTGTTGGCCGTGGTCAGCGCGGCAAAGTTCTTGCGCGTGGCCTCGACGATGGTCTCGACATTGATCATCGGGAACTTGAACTCGCCGGCGAACTTGCTGAAGTCGAAATCGGCGAACGGATTTTTGAAAGCGCCAGTGGCGTACATGGGAATCTCCTGGGAGGGCGAAAACGCGTTGAAAACTCGGGGCTGCGCCGCTTTGCTGCGGTGCACAACAGAGCTCAATTTAGGCTCGCAACGCAGCAAGTCAAGGGACATTTTTGTGCACTGCACAAAAACTTCACGGCGCGGGCGAATTCTCGCTCGGCGCGGGGTCCGCGGATTTGGGCGATTTCGTATATTTATCAAAGAATTGAGCCCATCTCTCCGCCATTTTGAGGCGATTGTCCAAGGCAGCCATGGTCTTGGACAAATCGGCCGTCTCATCACGGTCGAAGATTCGAGAAACGGCATAGTGAATCGCTATAAGGCCGTTTTGCCGCAACGCACCACTCAGGCCGTCGCTCGGCACTGAGGCTGCTTCCAGCATGGCCGCCATCGACCGGCGGAGCGCCGGACCCAACGCCAGCGCCAGCATGGGGTCGCGCGTGCCGGCGCGGCGGATCGCGCCCAGCGCCGCGCGATGGGGACGCAGCGCGTCGTAGCGGCGCATCATGACGTCGAACAGCCGGTCGCGCGCGGTCTCCTCGGGATCGTTGCGGTTGGGCGTGCCGGCCAGCACCTCGGCGTCGATGCGCGCCATGAAGGCTGCCACCAGGGCCACCTTGTCGGGATAGACGCGATAGAGATCGGCCATGCCCAAGCCCGCGGCCTCGGCCACGTTGCGCAACGCCACGGCGGCGAAGCCCTTCTCCGCGATCAGGCCGAGAAAGGCATCGAGGGCGGTGTCGTTGATGGGTTTCACCCGGCGAGTTCCCGCGATCGGCGTGAGGCCGCCGCCAACGCCTTGTCGAACACTGGCTGGATGCCGTCGGCCGCCATCAACACCTTCAGCGCCTCGGCTGTGGTGCCGCCCGGGCTCGTCACGTTAACGCGCAATTGAGACGCCGGTTCGCTGGATTGCTTCAGCAGCTCGCCGCTCCCCGCGACCGTCGTGCGCGCAAGCTGCATGGCCATCTCGGGCGCCAGCCCGAGCTTGGTGCCGGCCGCCGCCATCGCTTCGACCAGCAGAAAGACGTAGGCCGGTCCGCTGCCCGACAGGGCCGTCACCGGATCCATCAACGCCTCGTCGTCGACCCACAGCACCTGGCCGACGGCTTCCAGCAGCTCATGGCAGCGCTTCTTCTCGGCCGCCGAGACGCCCTTGGCCGTCGTCGCCACGGTGATGCCCTGACGGACCGCCGCGGGCGTGTTGGGCATGGAACGCACCACCTTGGCCGCGGCGCCGAGATGGGCGGCGAAATACTTGAGCGTCTTGCCGGCCGCGATCGACAGGAACACCGAGCCTTCGTCGGCGAAGCGTTTCAGATCGGGCAACACCGCATCCATCGATTGCGGTTTCACCGCCAGCACGACGACCTCCGGCCGCTCGCTCACCTCGGAGGTCGAGGCGACCGCGCGCAGCCCCGGCTTCTTTGGCCGCAGCGCCTCGACCGGCTCGGCCACGATCGCGTCCGCCGCCGCGAGGCCGCGCGCCAGCCAGCCGTCGAGCATGGCGCCACCCATCTTGCCGCAACCGACCAGCAGCAGCTTGCCCATCGTCCTCACCTGCCCTTGAATTTCGCCGGCC
>DASZJU010000228.1:0-31563 GCA_035947815.1 Reyranella sp. | reverse complement strand
CCGAGGCCGCACAGCACCTTTTCGTTGAACAGCGCGAGGGCCGCCCGACTGATCCCGTCATAGACGACGAGGCGCAGGGAGTTCGACCCGATGTCGATGACGGCGATACGTCCCTGCGATACCATCGATGGGTACCCGCCCTAAGGCTTCGCCTGGTTGTCGAGGATGAGGCGCGGCGTGCTCTGGGTCGGGCGCAAGGCGCTGCCGCGGCCGGACAGGCTGGGATTGGTCATGAAATAGGTATGGGCGCTGAACGGGTCGCCGTCCAGGGGGGCGCGGGAATAAACCCCCTCACTGTCGAGGTTCCAGCTCTGCGCCGTATCCTTGAGGTTCCCGACCATGATCTCGTCGAGGATTTGGCGATGCACCGTCGGATTCTCGATCGGAACCATGGATTCGACCCGCCAGTCGAAATTGCGCGGCATCCAGTCGGCCGACGAGATGAAGACCTTGGCCTCGGGCGACGGCAGCGGCTTGCCGTTGCCGAAGCACACGATGCGCGCATGCTCGAGGAAGCGGCCGATCATGCTCCTGACCCGGATGTGCTCGCTCAAGCCCGGCATGCCCGGCCGAAGGCAGCAGATGCCGCGGACCACCAGGTCGATCTGCACGCCGGCCTGCGAGGCGGCGTAAAGCCGGTCGATCAACCCGGCGTCGACCAGGGAATTGAGCTTGGCCCAGATCGCGGCGGGACGGCCGGCCTTGGCGTTGGCGATCTCCGCGTCGATCAGGCTGTAGAGCTTGGGCCGCAAGGTCACCGGCGCGAAGGCGATCTTCTCCATCTGCTCGGGCCGGGCGTAGCCCGTCATGTAGTTGAACAGCCGCGCGGCGTCGCGGCCCATCGCCGGATCGCAGGTGAAGAACGACAGGTCGGTGTAGATGCGCGCCGTGATCGGATGGTAGTTGCCGGTGCCGAAATGCACATAGGTGCGCGTGACCTGCGCCTCGCGCCTCACCACCATCGAGACCTTGGCGTGGGTCTTGAGGTCGATGAAGCCGTAGACGACCTGCACGCCGGCGCGCTCGAGATCGCGCGCCCAGCGGATGTTGGCCTCCTCGTCGAAGCGCGCCTTGAGCTCGACCAGCGCCGTCACCGTCTTGCCGGCCTCGGCGGCCGCGATCAGCTCCTTGACGATCGGCGAATCGGCCGAGGTGCGGTAGAGCGTCTGCTTGATCGCCACCACGGCCGGATCGCGCGCCGCCTGGTGCAGGAACTGCACGACGACGTCGAAGCTCTCGTAGGGATGGTGGACGACGATGTCCTTGGCGCGGATGGCAGCGAAGCAGTCGCCGCCGAAGTCGCGGATGCGCTCGGGGAAGCGGGCGTTGTAGGGCGCGAACTTGAGGTCGGGCCGGTCGTCGACGATCACCGCCTTCACGTCGCCGATGTTGAGCATGCGATCGAGATGGAAGACGTGCACGGTCGGCGTCTGCGCCGGGATCTCGAGCTGGTCGAACAGGAAGTCGCGCAGCTCGGCCGGCATGGCGCTGTTGACCGAGATCGAGATCAGGTCGCCGCGGCGGCGGCGCTTGAGCGCACTCTCGTAGAGCAGCACGAGATCCTCGGCCTCTTCGTTGATCTCGACGTCACTGTCGCGGATCAGCCGGAACACGGCCTGCTCGATCACCTCGTAGCCCGGGAACAGGCGCGGCAGGTAGATGTCGACCAGATCCTCGAGCGACAGGAAGCGGATCGCAGCGCCAGGCAGGCGGATGAAACGGTCGACCTGCGGCGGCAGCGGCAGCAGCGCCATCAGCGGCCGGCGATCGTCGCGGCGCTGCAGCTTGAGGATCGTCGAGAAGCCGCCGTTGGGAATGAACGGAAACGGATGCGCCGGATCGATGGCGAGCGGCGTCAGGATCGGGAACACCTGATCGATGAAATACTGGTCGAGCCACGAGCGCTCGGCCTCGGTGAGCTCGCCCGGCTCGATGACGGCGACACCGGCCTCGCGCAGCTCGTCCTGCAGGTTGGCCCAAACCTCCTGCTGGTGGGCCATCAGGATCGAGGCGCGCTCGCGGATTGCCACCAGTTGGTCGGCCGGCGTCATGCCGTCGTCGCTCAGCAGGGCCGACCGGGTCTGCAGCATGTCGACCAAACCGGCCACGCGGACCATGTAGAACTCGTCGAGAATGCCGGCGGAGATCGACAGAAAGCGCACGCGCTCGAGCAGCGGATGGCGCTTGTTGGTGGCCTCCTCGAGCACGCGCATGTTGAACGCCAGCCACGACAATTCGCGATTGATGAAGCGTTGCGGACTGTCGGGTGCTATTTCGAGCGCCGGAGCCGGACTGGGGGTCGGAGTGAGGGCGTCCATTTCGGCCCCTGTGGGGGCGCCTCCCGGGATTGTTCACAGGAACGGTAACGCCTCTGCATGACGGTGTCATGGCAATTCAATAAGTTGTTGTTCTGAAAGAATTTTTCTGGATTGGCATGGCGAAGACCATTCTCCTCCTGCGACACGCAAAATCGGCCTGGAGCGACCCCCGGCTGGACGACCATGACCGGCCGCTCAGCCGTCGCGGTGAGCAGGCGGCCAAGGCCATGGCCGACCACATCGCGCGCTGCGGGCCCCGCCCCGATCTGATCCTGTGCTCGACGGCCATGCGGACGCGCCAGACGCTGGCGCCCCTGGTCAAGCTGTTGGACGCCCCCGCCCCGCCGATTGCGCTGGAAAAGGACCTCTACCTCGCCTCCGAGGACGTTCTGCTGGCTCATTTGCAGGCCGTAGCGGACGGAGTCGCGACCGTCCTGCTGATCGGCCACAACGACGGCATTTGGCACCTCGCCGAGGCGCTGGCCGGGAGCGGTCCTGCCGGCCCCCTGGCAGCGCTTCGGGAAAAGTATCCGACGGGCGCGCTTGCCACGCTGAGGCCGCCCGCCGGGCCGTGGCGCGACCTGGCATGGGGCTCCGCCGAGCTCACGGCCTTCGTCCGCCCGCGCGACCTAGCCGCCGCCTAGGATCCGAAGACTCTAGTACGTTCCCGGGTACTGGCCGCCGTCCATCAGCAGGTTCTGGCCGGTGATGTAGCTCGCGTGCGTGCTGCACAGGAAGGCGCAGGCCGCGCCGAATTCCTCGGCCGTGCCGAAGCGGCCGGCCGGGTTCATTTTCGCGCCGGCCGCGTACTCCTCGTCATAGCTCTTGCCGCTCTTGGCGGCGCGCGCCTTGTAGGTGCCGCGCAGCCGATCGGTGTCGAACGGACCGGGCAGCAGGCCGTTGATGGTCACACCATGACGGACGGTGACACGGGCCACGCCGGCCACGAAGCCGGTGAGACCGCTCCGCGCGCCGTTGCTCAGCCCGAGTATGTCGATCGGCGCCTTCACCGAACTCGAAGTGATGTTCACGATGCGGCCAAAGCCGCGCTTCATCATGCCGTCGACCGACGCCTTGATGAACTCGATGGGCGTCAGCATGTTGGCGTCGATCGCCTTGATCCAGTCGTCGCGCTGCCAGTCGCGGAAATCGCCCGGCGGCGGACCGCCCGCGTTGTTGACAATGATGTCGGGCTCGGGGCAGGCGGCGAGCACCTGCTTGCGGCCGGCGTCGGTCGTGACGTCGACGGCGATCGCCGTCACCTTCACGCCGGTCTTCTTGCGGATCTCCTCCGCCGTCGCCTCGAGCTCGGCCTTGGTTCGGGCGTTGATGACGAGGTCGACGCCCTCCTGGGCGAGCGCCATGGCGCAGCCCCTACCCAAGCCCTTGCTCGCCGCACAGACGATCGCCTTGCGGCCCTTGATACCCATATCCATCGTTTCTCTCCCTAATTCACACGAGTCCAGAGCTGTGTCTCACCCAGCAGCGGCGTGCCGACATAGCCACGCAGGCGCAGTTTGCCGTCGGGCTGCAGGCTGATGTTGGCGTTGTAGGTCTTGCCATTCTCGCCATTGTAGACGTGGCCGTCTTCGAACGCGTTGGAATCGGAGGTCTTCTTGAATCCCCAGATCAGGGGCATGCCGATCACCTTGCGGGTGCGCAGCGCCGGATCGGCGTTTCGGTAGTCCGTCGCCATGTCGGCTGCGACCGCATTGCCGTCCGGCCCTTTGGGGTTGATCAGGCCGACGACGAGACCGCAGATCGGGCCGTTCGCGGGATCGGGGCACGGACCGATGCGTACCTGCGCAATGCCCGAGGCCGTCAGCCAGGTTCCCATCACGGAGGAAGACTGCGCGGACGCCGCCGAGGCGAGCGCACCGAGGAGCGCCACCAGAACAAGCTTTCTCATCTTTCCTCTGCCTCCCTCAGGACGTCCCGGCGAGCTCGGCCAGGACATCGGCCGCCAGCCGGCGGTCGATCTCGCGCCGTTCGGCCAACGCCCGGCGGTCGAGTGCCGCGACGACGCGGCGTGCCGATTCGGCCGAACGTTCCATGTGCGACACCAGATAGTGCACGACGCCGGCGCCGGCATGCAATTGGCGATCGGCCAGCTGCTTCAGGATGATCGAACCCAGGAGCTCGTCGTCGGGCGCCGCAACCGTCACGGCGGGCGCCGCGCGCAACCGCGATGCGAGATCGGGCAAGGCGATCGACCAGTGGGCCGGCGGCGCGATCGAGATCAGCAGCAAATAACCGCGCCGCTCGCGCATCAGGTTGTAGAGATGGAACAGCGCCCGCTCCGGCGCACGGTCGGCGTTTTCGATCACGATTGCGGACGAGGCAGCGGCGAGGTCCGACAGGTCGGCGACGCTCTTGCCCTCGAGCGCGGCGCCGTCGATCGAACTCGCGCCCGCGCGCGCCGCCCAGATGCGGCCGAGATGGGTCTTGCCGCAGCCGGCAGGGCCGCCCAGCGCCAGCGCGGGCGCCGGCCAGTCCGGCCAGCGATCGATCCAGGCCAGCGCCTCGCGATTGCCGGAGGCGACGACGAAATCCTCGCGCGCATAGGTCGGCGGCGGCAGCGCCAGGTCGAAAGTGAGCTGGTTCGCCATCCGCGCCTCAGGCCGGATCGCCGCCACGATAGATGCCGCTCTCGCGATAGCGGCCGAGCAGATGGCGCACGATCACGCCGATCACCGCCGCCGTCGGCACGGCGATCAGGATGCCGACGAAGCCGAACAGCGATCCGCCCGCCAGCAGGGCGAACATGATCCACACCGGATGCAGCCCGACCCGGTCGCCGACCAGCTTGGGCGACAGCACGTTGCCTTCCATCGACTGGCCGAACAGGAACACGGCGGCGACCTTGGCGACGCCCCACCAATCCGGCGGAAACTGCGCCAGTGCCATGCCCAGCGCCATGACGGCGCCGACGAACGTGCCGACGAAGGGGATGAAGGAAATCGCGCCGGCGATCAGGCCGATGATCAGGCCGAACTGCAGCCCGACCAGCGACAGGCCGATGGCATAGATCGAACCCAGCGCAATGCAGACCAGTGCTTGGCCGCGCACGTAGCCCGCGATGGCGGCGTTCGACTCGCGCGCCAGCTTACGAATCGTGTCGGCATGGTCGAGCGGCAGGGCGCCGTCGAGGGCGTCGATCAGCTTCTCCCAATCGCGCAGCAGGTAGAACGTCACGACCGGCGTCAGGAACACCAGGGCAAGCAGGTTGATGAAGGCAGCGCCGCGCCGCGCCAGGCCGCCGGCCACGCTGCCGGCGACGGCAAGCACCTGTCCCGCCCATTGCGTGGCGTCGTTCTGCAGGTCCTGCAGGCTGAGGGTTGGCAAGCCGAGCTTCTCGCGCAGCGGCTCGATCAGCGGCTGCACGCGGGCCGCCGCCTGCACGATGTACTGCGGCGCCTTGAGGATCAGCGACTGCACCTCGCTGAATAGCGGCGGCAGGATCGCCATGGCAACGCCGACCGCGAGCAGCACGGCAAGGATGGTAACGGTCGTCGTTGCCCAGGTTCGCGACAGGCCGAGATGCTGCAGGCGCGCCACGATGGGATCGAGGAAGTAGGCGACCGCCATGCCGACGACGAACGGCAGCAGGATGTCATTCAACAGCCACAGGATCAGGACGAAGACGATCGCCGCCGCCACCCAGAAGCGCCAGCGCGTGGCCTGGACCTTCTCAGTCATGCGCGCTCCCGCGACGCGCGATCACCGCGCCTGCAAGCGCCACTTGTCGGCGTCCTTGTCGAGCGTCAGGCCGGCCTGCGCCAGGGTGCGCTGCAGCTCCTCGGGAGTGCCGAAATATTCCAGACGCACGTCGGCGCGATCCGCCTCCAGGGTGCGCACGGCGACGCTCTTGACCGCCGGCACCGCCCCCAGCCGCTGGCGCACCTGCACCCAGTCGCCGAGCGTGCGGATCGGCACGAAGACGTCGAGCGTGTCCTGCGCATCGCGGCGCACGACGGCCACACCGCGCCACTGCTCGTCGAGCTTGGCGTGCATCTGCTTCGCCGCGTCGGCGAGCTGGCCGGCGTCCTGCACCGGCACTTTGGCGATCTCGCTGCGCGCCCCGGTCTGGGTGTCATAGCGCAGGCCGCCCACGGTGAAAGGTCCGGACTCCTTGTCGCCTTCGACGACCGCCACGATGATGGTGGGTGCACGATAGCGCTCGTTGAGCCGCGACAGGGCCGACACGTCGCCGACATAGGCTTCCTCGGCCGACACCGCGTTCTGGTCAAGCTGATCGCCGCGGATCACCGTTACCGGCACGGCGCTGCCGGCCGTGTTGAGCGCCTGCCACGCCTCGCGCCACGGATTGCGGTCGTCCAACGGCTCCACGCCGGACTTTCCCTTCCACAACGGAATCACCAGGGCCGGTCGCGACACCGTTTCGGCGACCTTGGCGCCGCTCCCGCCCAGCCAGGCTTTCACGGCATCCGGCGAAAAGACCACGTTCAACGTTGCGATGTAACGGTTGGGCGACGAGCGTTCGCGCACGAACTCGATGCCGCGCACCATGCCTTCCAGCCTCGCATCATCGGGTATCTGCACGCGGGCGCGATCGTCCGGCGTCACCAGACGCTCGACAAGCATCTTGGCAGCCTTGCGGCGGGCCTCACCGAGGCCTTGCTGCCGCGCCTGCACGGCGTCGGCGCCGTTCGCGTCGACATCAACGTCGGTCACCGTGTAGGCATTGCTGCCACTCTGCGCATGCGCACCGCCGCCGGCGGCAAGAGCCACCAGAAGAGCGACGACAGTCGTGGAAAACCAGCGGGTGGAAAACCAGCGCAGGGGCGGCATTGCGGGGGTCCGGTTTTTGGTTATGTTCGCGCCACCTATCTAGCACGAATGAGCCTGGCTTGAAGCCTGACGCCCCCGGTCACAAGCGGCCGCCCCTGACCTACAAGGACGCCGGCGTCGATATCGACGCGGGCGACGCGTTGGTCGAGCACATCAAGCCTCTGGCACGCAGCACAGACCGGCCGGGCGTAATGGGCGGGTTGGGCGGTTTCGGTGGATTGTTCGACCTCAAGGCTGCGGGCTTCAGGGACCCGATCCTAGTCTCGGGCACCGATGGGGTCGGCACCAAGCTCAAGGTCGCGATCGAGGCCAGCGTCCCCGACACGGTCGGCATCGACCTGGTGGCGATGTGCGTCAACGACATCGTGGTGCAGGGCGCCGAGCCGCTGTTCTTCCTCGACTACTATGCCAGCGGCCGGCTCGACGTAGACACAGGGCGCCGCGTCGTGGCCGGCATTGCCGAAGGCTGCCGCCGCGCCGGCTGTGCGCTGGTCGGCGGCGAGACGGCGGAGATGCCCGGCATGTATGTCGAGGGCGACTATGACCTCGCGGGCTTCGCGGTCGGCGCCGCCGAGCGAGACGGGCTGCTGCCGCGGGCCGACATCGCCGCCGCCGATGTCGTGCTGGGGTTGGGGTCGAGCGGCGCGCATTCCAACGGCTATTCGCTGGTGCGCCGCATCGTCGAGCGCAGCGGCCTCGACTACGCCGCCGCCGCGCCCTTCGCCAAGGTCTCGCTTGGCCAGGCGCTGCTCGAGCCCACGCGCATCTACGTGAAGCCCCTGCTGTCGGCGATCCGCGCCACCGGCGCGGTCAAGGGACTGGCCCACATCACCGGCGGCGGCCTGCCCGGCAACGTGCCGCGCTGCCTGCCCGACGGCATGCGCGCCCGTCTCGATGCAAGGCGATGGCAGGCGCCACCGGTATTCCGCTGGCTGCACCAGGCGGGCCAGGTGCCGACCGAGGACATGTTGCGGACGTTCAACTGCGGGCTCGGCATGATCGTCGTGGTGGCGCGGACCGACGCCGCTGCGGTCGCGAAAGTGCTGACCGGTGCCGGCGAAAGCGTGCACGAGGTGGGCACGATCGAGCGCGCGCCGAGCGACGAAGCAGACTGCGTGATCGATCACGCCGAGAGCCTATGGCGAAGTTGAAAATCGGCATCCTGATCTCAGGCCGCGGCAGCAACATGGCCGCCCTGATCGAGGCCGCGAAGCAAGCAGATTATCCCGCCGAGATCGCTCTGGTGGTGAGCAACGTGGCCGACGCTCCCGGCCTCGCGATCGCCCAGAAGGAAGGCGTGCCGACGGTGGTCGTTTCCCATCGCAGCCAGCCCGACCGCGAGACCTTCGATCGCGCGGTGTCGGCCGAGCTGGAGCGGCACGGCGTGAAACTGGTGGCGCTCGCGGGCTTCCTCCGGATCTTCAGCCCGTGGTTTCCCATGCGCTGGGCGGATCGCCTGATCAACATCCACCCCTCCCTGCTGCCCTGCTTCAAGGGCCTGCACGTCCAGCAGCAGGCGCTCGATGCTGGCGTGCGGTTGAGCGGCTGCACCGTGCATTTCGTGATCCCCGATCTCGATGCCGGGCCGATCATCGCCCAGGCTGCCGTCCCGGTGCTGGCGGACGACACCGAGGAAACGCTGTCCGCCCGCATCCTGCGCCAGGAACATCGCCTCTACCCACTGGTCGTGCGCTGGTTCGCCGAGGACCGCATCGCGCTTGCCGCAGGCCGCGTGGCGATCAAAGGCGTGCGGCCCGACGCCGCCCTGCTCTTTTCGCCCACCCCCTAGTTGGCTATAAAACGCTCGCGACTTTCTCCGAGGAACCGACATGACCGACGTACAGGACGACCTTCCCGCCCATGAGCAGACCTACCAGTCGTTTAGCAAGCTGGTGCTGTTCGCGATCCTGTTCATCGTGCTGCTGCTCTCCTGCATGGCGCTGGGTCTGGTGGGCAACTCGGGCCTTTTCGCGCTGCTGCTGGGCATCGGCGGCACCGTGGCGCTCTTGATCGCCTTCGCCGTCCTCGGCTGACGCCGGCAGCCTGGACAAAGAAAGAAAAGCGGCCCCGCCTGGGCCGCTTTTTCTTGAGCCCTTCCTCCCCACGAAGTGGGGAGGTGGCCCCATTTCTCGGGTGAGGGGGCCGGGAGGGGTCATGACCCCTCCGCCCGCTACGCGGGCACCTCCCCTCGTAAGAACGAGGGGAGGCACCTAGCCGACGATCTCGGCGCCTGCGAAGAAGTAGCCGATTTCGATCGCCGCATTCTCGGGCGAATCGGAGCCGTGCACGGAGTTGGCCTCGATCGACTCGGCGAAATCCTTGCGGATGGTTCCCGCCGCGGCGTTGGCCGGGTTGGTGGCGCCCATGATGTCGCGGTTCGTGGCGATGGCGCCCTCGCCCTCCAGGACCTGGACGACCACCGGGCCCGACGTCATGAAAGTGCAGAGGTCGTTGAAGAACGGCCGCGCCTTGTGCACGCCATAGAACTGCTCGGCCTGCATGCGGGTCATCCAGATCCGCTTCTGGGCCACGATGCGCAGGCCCTTGTCCTCGAACCGGGCGTTGATCTTGCCGGTCAGGTTCCGGCGGGTCGCATCCGGCTTGATGATCGAGAAAGTGCGTTCGACGGCCATGGAATCCTCTTGCAGGCGGTATCTTGGCGAGTGGGCGCGCCTTATAGACGCGGGGTTTCGGCCCGGCAAGCCGGTTGGACCGGCCCTGTCAGCGTGCTAAACGCCGCGGCCCCATGCTCCACGTCAACGACCTCTCCTTCCGCCACGGCGAGCGCGTGCTGTTCGATCGCGCCTCCGCGGCCATGTCCGACGGCTGGAAGGTCGGCCTGGTCGGCCGCAATGGCGCCGGGAAATCGACCCTGCTGCGCCTGATCCAGGGCCACATCGAAGCCGACGGCGGCAGCATCAGCCTGAGCGGCCGCAACCGCATCGGCTCGGTGCCGCAAGACCCTCCGGGTGGCGATATCGCCGTGCTGGACGCCGTGCTGGCCGCCGACGTGGAGCGCACCGCGCTGCTGGCTGAATCCGAGGCCTGCCACGACGGAATGCGGCTGGCCGACATCCATGCCCGGCTCGACGAAATCGGCGCCGCCTCGGCGCCGGCGCGGGCCGCCTCGATCCTGCATGGCCTGGGTTTCGACAACGACGCCCAGGCTCGACCCTGCGGCGAATTCTCCGGCGGCTGGCGGATGCGCGTGGCGCTGGCCGGCACGTTGTTCAGCAATCCCGACCTGCTGATCCTCGACGAGCCGTCGAACCATCTCGATCTCGAGGCGATGCTCTGGCTCACCGAGCACCTCAGGCGCTTCCGCCACACGCTCCTGATGGTGAGCCACGATCGCGACCTGCTGAACGACGTGTGCGACCACATCGTCCACATCGATCAGCAGAAGCTCGTCACCTACAACGGCAACTACGACCGCTTCGAGCGCACGCGCGCCGAGCGGCTCGAGCACGATGCCGCGCAGCAGGCCAAGATCGCCGCCCAGCGCAAGCACATGCAGGCCTTCGTCGATCGCTTCAAGGCCAAGGCGAGCAAGGCACGCCAGGCGCAGTCGAGGGTCAAAATGATCGAGAAGCTTGGCCCGGTCGTGTCGGTGCCGATCGACGAGCGCATCTCCTTCAACTTTCCGCCACCCGAGCAACTCGCCTCGCCGATCGAGACGCTCGACGAGGTCTCGGTCGGCTACGCCGACGGACCGCTCGTGCTGCGCAAGCTCGACCTGCGGCTCGACATGGACGACCGCATTGCCCTGCTCGGCCAGAATGGCAACGGCAAGTCGACCTTCATCCGGCTGCTGTCGGATCGCCTGCAGCCACGCGAGGGCAAGATCAAGCGCACGCCGCGCCTGCGCATCGGCTACTTCTCGCAGGACCAGGAGGAAGGCCTCGACTATGAGGCGACGCCGTTTCAGCACATGAGCAGCGCGCTGGGGCCGGCCGCCGGCGAGACCAAGGTGCGCGCCCAGCTCGGCCGCTTCGGCTTCTCGCGCGATCGCGCCGACCTCAAGGTCGGCGTGCTGTCGGGCGGCGAGAAGACGCGGCTGCTGCTGTCGCTGGCGACACGCAACGCCCCTCACCTGCTGCTGCTCGACGAGCCGACCAACCATCTCGATATGGACGCCCGCGCGTCGCTGGTCGATGCCGTCAACGACTTCGAGGGCGCCGTCGTGCTGGTGAGCCACGATACCCATCTGGTGAAGATGGTCGCCGACCAGCTCTGGGTGGTGGCAGACGGCAAAGTCACGCCGTTCGACGGCGACATCGACGACTACCAGGCCAAGCTGCTGCGCGAGCGCAACGGCGGCAAAAACGGCAAGGCCGCCAAACGCGAGCGCGCACGCGAGCGAGAGCGCGAAGAAGCCCCAGCCCCGGTCCCCGCCGCCAAGGATCAGCGCAGGCAGTCCGCCGACTCGCGCGCCAAACGCGCGCCACTCAAGAAGACGCTGGAGACGCTGGAGAAGAGCATTGCCAAGCTCAACAAGCAGCGCGGCGACATCAACGCAAGGCTTGCCGATCCGGCGATCTACAGCGATCCCGCGATCAACGTCGCCGATCTGCAGCGCGACAAGGTCCGGCTGGAGCGCGAGATCGCCCACGCCGAGCACGAGTGGCTGGTAGCACAGGAAGCCTACGAAGCGGCTTAAGCGAATTCATTGCTGGGGGCGCGCCACTCCAGTGGCGCGTCTTCGTGTTCATTTGGACCGCGAGCGTCTCGCTCGCTCATGATCAAGAGCGAGCGAGACGCTCGCGGTCCGGAAGATCATGACGCGCCACTGGAGTGGCGCGCCCCCAGCGAAGAGCTATTCGGCAGCAGCCGTGACCACGGTCGACACCGTCGTCTGGCGGATGACCATCACCAGGGCGGCGTTCAAGAGATAGAGGCCAACGGCGACCCAGAAGATGATGCTCGGGAGCCCGGCGGTCATCAGGACGCCGAACACCGGCGGCGCCAGGAACGAGCCGACGTCGAGACCGGAGTAAACGAAGCCGAAGACCTTGCCCGAGGCGCCGGGCGGCGTGGCGTTGCGCACGATCATGTCGCGCGAGGGATTGGTGATGCCGCCGGCCGCGCCGGCCAAGGCCAGCAGCGGCAGCAGCAGTGCGGGCGTGACGGCCTGGGCAGCGATCGGCACGGTCAACGCGCCGGCCGCCAGCAATCCCAGCGTCGCGATACGGTCGTGGCGGCGCACCCTGTCGGCGAAGAAGCCGCCCACCAGCACACCGCCCGCCGAGCCGACGATGAAGACGATCAGGCAGAGCGCCGCATAGTTTTCGCTGACGCCGAACATGCTGGCCCAGGCCGGCACAGCGAACTGCTGGATACCCACGGTGGTGGCTGAGAGCAGGGCGAAGTAGACGAGACAGAGGAGGATCGCGGGCTGCAGGAAGAGTCCGAGCATGGCTGTCGGGCCATGCCGGGTCGCAGCGGCCCGCGCCTTGACCCGGTGGTCGACGAGCTCGGCGTGATGAATCCAGACCAGCACCGACAGGATCAGGCCCGGCAGCGCGCCGATCAGCGCCGCTCCCACCCAGCCGAACATGCTGTCGAGGAAGAACATCACCGGCGCGGCCGCCCAGCCGAGCGAGCCGCCGACACCGTGGATGCTATAGGCGCGGCCGAGCCGGCCATGATTCACCGACGCGTTCAGGAGCGCGAAGTCCGCAGGATGGAAGACGGCGTTGCCCAGTCCCCCGATCACGGCGATGGCGGCAAAGCCTGCGAAGGAATGCGCCACCGATATCAGGGCGAGCGCACAGCCGATGACAGCAAGGCCGCCGGCCAGGATGGGCCGGGCGCCGAAGCGGTCGACCGCGAAACCCGCCGCCGTCTGGGAGACGCCAGACACGCCGTAGAAGATGGCCATCAGCAGGCCGACATCGGTAAAGCTGAGGCCGGCCTCCTGGCGCACGATCAGCAGCATCGTGGCGAAGGCGAGCTGGTAGTAATGGCTGACGCCGTGGGCGACGCCGATCAGGCTGATGACGCGGATGTCGCGATTGAGGGGAGCGTTCGCTGCAGACATTAAAACCTCGTTAGGGCCGGCATGGTAGACGATCCGCAGGGCAGCGGTTTGCGGAATTGCGCCTAGGAGCCATGCGTGCGTGATGACGCACCGGCAGTGCACAAGGTAGTCTCGCCGCCGGCAACAGGGAGAGTGAGATGAAGCGTTGGAAGCACCGCCCGGAAGGCTCGACCTGGGGCGATTGGGGCGATGACGATCAGCTCGGCCGGCTGAATCTCATCACGCCCAAGAAGGTGCTCGAAGGCATCGCCGAAGTGAAGGAAGGAATTTCGTTCTGCCTCAGCCTGCCGCTCGACTTGCCCGGCGGCAATGTGTTGAACCCGAGACGGCTGCCGCCGGTCCTCTCGCCGACCGGTGACGAGAACGGCTGGCGGTTCAACTTCCACACCAACACGATCAACCCGCTGTTCATGGACGTGGCGAGCGACGACCGCGTGATTCTGACCCTGCAATATTCCACGCAGTGGGACACGCTCGCCCATGTCGGCGGCATGTTCGACGCCGACGGCGACGGCATACCGGAGCCACTCTACTACAACGGCTTCAAGGCCGGCTCCGACGTCGTTGGCCCCCAGCCCGACGCCGGACGCGACGGCTGCGGCCATATGAGCTACGCACACAAGCTCGGCGTCGAGAACATGGCGGCCAAGGCGATCCAGGGCCGGGCCGTGATGGTCGACCTCGAGAAGCACTACGGCCGAGACCACAAGTACGTGAACTACGACGATTTCCGCCGCGTGCTCGAAGCCGACAAGGTGGTGGTCGAGCCGGGCGACATGCTGTTGCTCCACACCGGCTTCACCGACGAAATCACCAAGATGAACAAGAAGGTCGATCCGGCCCGCGCCCACGCCATGTGCAGCGTGCTCGACGGCCGCGACAAGCGGTTGCTGCAATGGATCACCGACAGCCAGATCTCGGCGTTGATCGCGGACAATTACGGCGTCGAGGCCGTGCCGGCCAAGCCCGGCCCCGCCGATTCGGAGCATCCCTCGCTGCCGATCCACAATCATTGCCTGTTCAAGCTCGGCCTCAATCTCGGCGAGATCTGGTGGCTGAAGGACCTGGCGCTGTGGTTGCGCGACAAGAGGCGCTCGCGCTTCCTGCTGACCGCGCCGCCGCTGCGCCTGCCCGGGGCCGTCGGCTCGCCGGCGACGCCTGTGGCGACCGTCTGATCTCCGGCATGCCGTTGTCGTTCTCGGCATTCGTCGCCGAAAAGCTCAAGACAGAAAGATTCGCGCTGCTCGATATCGGGTGCTCGGGCGGCATCGATCCGACCTGGCGCGCCTTCGAGCCCAGGCTACGCGCGCTCGGGATCGACGCCAGCGCGACCGAATGCCAGCGCCTGGCCGGCCTCGAGCGCAATCCCGACGTCTCCTACGTGGCGGCTTTCGTCAGCAGCTCCGCCGACAAGCCGATCGATCTGTCCGCCGGGCCGGCAGCGCCCTTGATCATGAAGCTTCGCAACCGCATGAGCTTCATGCGCACACGGGAAATCCGGGAGGGACGTCTCAGGGACGCCTCGATCGCGGAGCAGTTTCGCCACAACGCCTGGGAGCTTACGGGCCTTGCCGATCCCGGCCAGCCCGTTGTCGTTCCCGACCTGCTGGGCCAACGCGGCTGGACCGATCTCGACTACCTCAAGATCGACATCGACGGCGCCGACTTCGAGATCCTGCAAACCTTCAAGGGACGATTCGATACGCTGGGCGTCATCGCCGTCCAGCTCGAGGTCAACTTCGTCGGCACCGATCAGCCGCACGAGCACACCTTCCACAACACCGATCGCTTCCTGCGCGGCGAGGGTTTCGACCTGTTCCGGCTCGATGTGCGCAATTGCTCCACGCGCGCCCTGCCTGCCCGCTATATCTGGCCGACGCCGGCGGAGACCGTGTCGGGCCGGCCGTTCCAAGGCGAGGCCTACTACGCGCGCGATGTGCTGGCGCCCCATCGCGCCGAAGCCGGCGCGCGCTTGAGCGCCGAGAAAATCGCCAAGCTCGCCGCCGTGTTTTCGGCATGGGACGTGCCGGACGCCGCCGCCGAACTGCTGATCGGCCGGCGCGAGACGTTGGCGCCGCTTTTCGATATCGACACCGGCCTCGACCTGCTGGCCGCCCAGACCCAGGCTGACCGCCGCCGTCCGCTGAGCTACCAGGCGTACATGGCAACGTTCGAGGCCGACTCGCCCGAGTTCTACCGGCCCGAGGGTCCGGTGCCGATGTGGGAGCGGATCAAGTCGGCCTGGCGCGGCTACTGGCAGCCGCGCGAAAAGCGGCATTAGGCTCGCGACGCTTCCCCTCTGTCATCCTGAGCGAAGCGAAGGATCTCATGCCATTGGCAAACGGCGATGAGGTCCTTCGCTTCGCTCAGGACGACAGGATCAGCTCTTCTTCTCCCAGCCGCCGCTCGCTGTCTGCTGCCAGTAGACGACGGTGTGGCCCGTCTCCTTGTAGGCCTTCCAGCGCTCGCGCGACTCGGCGACGGCCGTCTCGTCGCGGCCATCGAACAGTTCGAAGCAGCGCTTGTAGTCGGCGACCTTTTCCGATCGCGCGTGGTCGGCGACGAACAGGAACCCGGCGCCGTTCGGATTCTCGTCGATATGCGTCAGCCACACCGGCTGCCGCTCAGCATCGCCGTCCTTGGCAGCACCGTGCGGCAGGAAGCCGTTGGGATCGTAGGTCCAGAGGTGCGTGTTGAGCGCATCGACCCGCTCGGGCGACCCCAGCATCACCACCGCCCGTTCGCCCGCCTGCAGCGTCTTGACGAGCAGGCGCGGCAAGGCGGCTTCGAGCGACGAGCGGGTCAGATGATAGAAATTGATCTCGGTCGCCATAATGCCGTCAGCGCTCGTAGTTCTCGGCGATCCAGGCGTCGAGCAGGCGCACGCCATAGGCCGTAGCGCCCTTCGGCGTGGTGCTGTCGCCCTTGTTCGACCAGGCCATACCCGCGATATCGAGATGGGCCCAGGCGACGCCCTCCTGCACGAAGCGTTGCAGGAACTGCGCGGCCGTGATCGAGCTGGCGTCGCGGCTGTTGGTGACGTTCCTCATGTCGGCAATTTCGGAATCGATCATCTTGTCGTATTTCGGCCCGAGTGGCAGGCGCCACAGCTTCTCGCCGATCCCCGCGCCCGCTGCGCGCAGCTTGTTGGACAGCGCGGTGTTGTTGCTGAACAGGCCTGCGCGCTCGTGACCAAGTGCCACGATGATGGCGCCGGTCAAGGTCGAGAGCTCAACCATCGCCTGCGGCTTGAACTTCTCCTGCGCGTACCACATGGCGTCGCACAGGATCAGCCGCCCCTCGGCGTCGGTGTTGATGACCTCGACGGTCTGGCCCGACATGCTCTTGACTACGTCGCCCGGCCGCTGGGCGTTGCCGTCCGGCATGTTCTCGACCAGGGCACAGACGCCCACGACGTTGGCGCGCGCCTTGCGGCCGGCCAGCAGGCGCATCGCGCCGGTGACGGCACCGGCGCCGCCCATGTCCCATTTCATGTCTTCCATGCCGCCGGCGGGCTTGAGCGAGATGCCGCCGGTATCGAAGCACACGCCCTTGCCGATCAGCGCCACCGGCTTCTGCGATTTCGGTCCGTTCATCCAGCGCATCACCAGGAGCTGCGATTCGCGCTCGCTGCCCTGGCCCACGCCCAGCAACACGTGCATGCCGAGCTTCTTCATCTCGGCCTCGCCTAGGATCTCGACCTTGACGCCGAGCTTGGTGAGCTCGCGGGCGCGGCGCGCGAATTCCGCCGGGTAGAGGACGTTGGCGGGCTCGCTCACCAGGTCGCGGGTGAAGAACACCGCGCCGATCGTGGGTTCGAGCCGCTCATAGGCGCGGCGCGCCTCGGCCGGGCCGGCCACCGCCACCGTGATCTGCTCGAGCGAATGCTTCTGCTCGGGCTTGTCCTTGGTCTTGTATTTGTCGAAGCGGTAGTTGCGCAGTTGCGCGCCGAGCGCGATGCGGGCGGCGATCTGGCCCGGCGTCAGCCGGCTGCCCTTCACGGGATCGACGACCACGGTCACAGCCTTCTGGCCCGCTGCGTTGGCCTCGGCCGCGACGGTGCCACCCAGGGCTTCCGCGGCACGGGCATCCAATTCGCGCGACTTGCCCACGCCCAGGAGGCTGAGGCGCGCCATGCCGCCGGGCTGGCCCAGCAGGGTGAGCGACTGGCCTTTGGCGCCGGTAAAGCGGCTGGCGTCGATTGCCCGGAGGATCGTACCTCCAACATCCTTGTCGATGGCTTGCGCGCCCGCCAGGAGCTGCTTGTCGGCGGCGACGAAGACCGCCACGTTGCCCGTGAAAGCCTTCGGAAAGGCCGCAAATTCCACTTTCATTCGGTCCCCTCGCTTATGACGCGCGCTAAACGGCGATTTTTCGCCCCTGCGACGGGACGGCGCAAGCAGTGAATTGCCGCCGAAACCCGGCAAATTCGGGGTGGCGTCAGGCTGCTGCCGACAGTATCAGTACCGGCCCTCAAAACGGACATGGAAATGACTTCAGCAACCCTGCCTCGCGTCTCTGTGGTCGGCCTTGGCAAGCTCGGCGCGCCGCTCGCCGCAGTCCTCGCCAGCCGCGGCTTCACCGTCATCGGCCTCGACGTGAGCAAGACCCTCGTCGACGCGCTGAACGCCGGCAAGATGCCGATCGTCGAGCCGCAGCTCAACGAGCTGATCGCCGCCAACCGGCAGCGCCTGTCGGCCACGATGGATGCGGGCGAAGCCGTCGAGAAGAGCGAGGCCAGCTTCGTGATCGTGCCCACGCCGTCGGACAGCACGGGCTTCTTCTCCAACCGCTTCGTGCTGCAGGCCATGGAGTCGCTCGGCAAGGCGCTGCGCAACAAGAAGGGCTATCACATGGTGGTCATCACCAGCACGGTGATGCCCGGCACGACCGGCAGCGAGATCAAGGCCGCGCTCGAGGCGGCGTCGGGGCGCAAGGTCGGATCCGATCTCGGCCTGTGCTACAACCCGGAGTTCATCGCCCTCGGCAGCGTCGTGCGCGACATGCTTTATCCTGATTCGATCCTGATCGGCGAGAGCGACACCAAGGCCGGCGACATGCTGCAGACCATCTACCTGCAGATGTGCGAGAACAAGCCGCCGGTGCAGCGCATGAATTTCATCAACGCCGAGCTCACCAAGATCTCGGTCAACACCTACGTCACGACCAAGATCTCCTACGCCAACATGCTGGCCGACATCTGCGATCGCCTGCCGGGCGCCGACGTCGACGCCGTCACCAAGGCGCTGGGCGCCGACACGCGCATCGGGCCCAAGTACCTCAAGGGCGCGATGGGCTACGGCGGCCCCTGCTTTCCGCGCGACAACGTCGCCTTCGCAGCGCTTGCGCGCAAGATCGGCGCGCGCGCCGACGTGGCCGAAGCGACCGACCGCATCAACAACTACCAGGTCGACCGGCTGACCGCGCTGGTCGGGAAGTTCGCCAAGGCCGGCACGCGCATCGCCATCCTGGGCCTGTCCTACAAGCCGCAGACGCCGGTGGTCGAGGAAAGCCATAGCGTGAAGCTCGCCGCCAAGCTTGCCGACGCGGGCTACATCGTGGTCGTCCATGATCCGCTGGCGCAGGACACCGGGCTCGCGGTCCTGGGCGACAAGGTGGTGGGCGCCTCCTCGATCGAGGGTGCGGTACGCGGATGCGACCTGCTGATCGTCGCCACCGGCTGGGCCGAGTACAAGGCGATCGATCCGGCTTGGTGCAAACGCAATGGCCAGCGCCTGACGGTGCTCGATCTGTGGCGCACGCTGCCGGCCGACAAGTTCGCTGCGGCGGCCGACGTGCTCTATTTGGGGTCCGGCCGGTAGGTCATGGCCCACGCGAAGGTACTCGCATCGAGATACACCCTCGCCGATCGATGGCTTCGCCTGCGCAGCGACAGCGTGCTGTTGCCAGGTGGTCGGCTTCTCTCTCCCTGCACTATCTTCGAGTATCCGGACTGGGTCGATGTGATCGCACTCACGGCCGAGCTCAAGGTCGTGCTGGTCGATCAATATCGCCATGCCGTCGGGCAGATCCGCACGGAATTCCCCGCCGGCGCGGTCGACGACGGCGAAGAGCCGATGGCGGCCATCAAACGCGAGTTACTCGAGGAAACCGGCTATGCCAGCGAACAGTGGCACCTGCTCGGCAGCGCTCCGGTGAATCCGGTTTTGCAGACCAATCGCATCCATTGCTTCCTGGCCCTCGGGGCGCACAAAGTCGCCGAGCAGGACCTCGATGAAGGCGAAGCCATCCGAACGCATGAGCTGCCGTTGCCCGAGTTCATCGAACAGGTCGAAGCCGGAAGCCTCGAACTCCCCGCCTTGCAGCTGGCGAGCCTCTACTTGCTGCAGAGCTGTCTGCGGAGATCCACCGATCGACAACTGGCGTCATTGCTGTCGTCCTTCGTGTAGCAGATCCCTCGCAAGTCAGCGCGGGGGTTACCCCGCGCGACTCGGATGACGGCCACGGGCCGTCAGAGCGCGTGGCGGCCGCGGAAACGCAAGACCTTGCCCTTGAGCGATTCGTCCTCGCGCGGCAGGCCGGCCAGCACCTGGCTGCAGAACGGATTGATGTTCGCCCCGACATAGTCGGTGAAGGTCGTCCAGAACTTGTTGTAGATCACATTGACGCCGATGAAGCGGCGCGGCACCCGCCGCGCGGGCGGGCGCGTCTCGGCTTCGGCAGCGGCCGCCCGCTTGAACAGCTTTTCGACGACCCTCAGCCGTTTCTTGTCGAGCGGCGCCATGGCACGGCCCGCCCGCACCGGCTCGGTGGCCGTCTGGGTGGGCAGGCCGAACTCGAAGATGAACATGTCGGCCTTGGGCAGCTGCTCGGCAAACGGCGCTCTTTCGACGCCCGCGAGGTCGGCCGGCAATCCCTCGCACTCCTCGGGTATGAGGATCGGCCCGGTAAAGCCCATGCCCTGCCAGGCTGCGGCAAAGCCGGTCACGAAGTCGGCGCGGGCGGCCACCATCATGACGGCGGTCGATCGGGGAAAAGTGACCATCTGATCGCACACGAACGGCAGGGTGTGCGGCAAATCGTAGGTCAGGTCCTCGAACAGCTGCCACTCCAGGCTGGTGCCGGTGAAGGGCGCGGTCGCCGGTTTGATGGCCTTGTCCAATCCCGCCGTAAAGCGCTGGTAGGCGGTATCGCGGTCGAGGTGCAATTCCTCGATCTCGACATCCGGCCAGCCCCAGGTCTCGGCCTGCGCCGGCACGTAGGGCGACGCCACGTTCCAGATGAAGCGGTCCTGGTCGTTCATCCGCGTCGCGCGGCCCTTGTTGTTGGCGGCGGCGACGCGGGTATGGTCGCAATGATAACCGAACACCTTGTCGATCAGCGTATCGACCCGGCCGCGATAGAGCGCCAAGCGCGCCGCGAGGTTCGAATCGCAGTGCCAGCCCAAGATCATGTCCTCGTTGAAGCCGTGGATGGCGAACATGTCCTCGCGCAGCGCCGCCTGGAAGTCGCCGAGGGCGTCGTACTTCATCGGCATGTAGTTGTGCACGACCTGATTCAGATGGAAGCGAACGGCCCACTCGCGCAGCTTGGCGAGGTTGCCGGCGGGATCGCGCCGATCGAAGGCGGCCTCCCACAACATCTCCGGAATCTCGAACCGCGGCACCTGATAGAAGCCGTCGGCGAGGCCGCCTAGGATGTCGCTGAGCGATTCTTCGGCGTTGCGCGGCACCAGGAGCATGTCGGTATTGGTATAGAGGATCCATCGGTTTCGCGGGTTCGAGCGCCGCAGCGCCACGTTGCGCGACTGCGCCTCGAGCGCCACCAGATGGGTCTTGGACCGCAGGTGGGCATGCTGGTCGGGCCGTACGCGCAGGATGCGCATGACCTTCTTGGCCTTGTCGGTCAGCGTGTCGTGGATCGCCTCGGGAAAGGTCGGATGGTCGTCCGGCGTGTTGTAATCGACGAACAGGATCTCGTCGTCCGGATCGGACATCACCTCGGCCAGGGCATTGAAGCTGATCGCCGCCCGCTTGTGGAGATTGTAGCCGTGACTGTCGTTGCGGCCATACAGGATGACGGAAAACATGGTGTCCTCGCGAAGTGCCGACTACGAACCGAGACGCGCCAGTTCATTGCGCGCGGCAGCATACTCGATCAGAGCGGGCGCGCCGCCTTCGACGACCTCTTTCCAGTGTCGGCGGGCCGCCGCGGGATTGGCAGCAAGCGCGATGACGCCCAACTGGAAGAGTGTTTCCGTGCGCCGGCAGGGCGTGTCCGACCGGGCAAGCGCGTCTTCCTCGGTCGCCTGACCGGCATGGAGCGCGAGCAGCGGCGCCGGCCACTGTGCGCCCGAAACTGCGATCGGATCACGGGGCGCACCGGTCAGCCGGGCGGCGGTCAGACGATAGAGCAGCCAATAGGCGTTCGCGGGTTCCTTCGCCAGCGACAGACCGAAACTATGGAAGGCCGCCTCGTTGTTTCCCTGCCGCATCGCCACACAGGCACGCGCCGACGACTGCGCCTGCGCCAGCAAATCGAGCTGGCGGCGCCAGTCGTCATTGGCTTCCGCCAGTTTCCCCAGCGCCATGCGGGCGATGCCACGGCCGTTCAGTGTCTCCACGTCCGCCGGAAAAGCCGCGAGCACGCTATCGAAAGCCTGGATCGCCTCCTCGTAGCGTCCCAGCGCGGACAAGGCCTCGCCCTTCAGGGCAAGCAGCTCCGGCAGGTTGGGCCTGATCCGCAGGGCGCGTTCGTAACTGTCCAGCGCCTCCGCCGCCCGGCCGCGGATGAGAAGCGCATTGCCGTGGGCAAGTTGCGGCAGGATCTTGTTCCTGACGTTGGCGCGGACGAGCTCGTAGGCCTCGATCTCGAACGCGAAATGGCCGCGCCGACGAAAGAGGTAACGCCTGTCCGGCGCGCCGGCCGGCATTTCCGACCAGAGCTGGCGCGCTCGCTCATATTCGCCGCGCGCGGCCTCACATCGTCCCTGCCCGTCCAGCAACTCGGCGCGTGCAAGTACCGCATCGGCAAACCCCGGAGCCCGATCGAGTGCCTTGTCGAACTCGGCGAGAGCTCCATCCATGTCGCCACCGCGCACCTTGAACACGCCGTCGCGATAATGCCGCTCCGCGCTTTCGGGCGTCAGGTCGACGGCTGCGGCTGCGGATCGCCGCCAAAGTCGAGCCAACGGGGCGATGACCGCCTGCAAGATGTCGCCGTTGCTCAATTTTGTCGGATCCTCGCAGCGCTCGTCTCTGACTGCGCTCTGCTCACGCATTGGGAGAAGCGATCGTTGTCGCCGGTTGCTGCATACCAGACGGTAAATGTGGGGACATTTCGTCTTCTGTGGCGCTTTAAGCGTTTGCTCAGGGGTGAACAGGCGTTCCGGTAGCCTAACCGGTTTGGGGCGTCAAGCTGACGCCCCCCTTCCAGTCGCCGAGGTTAACGAGTAGATGTAGCGCTCACGGCCCCATGGAGGTCGACGGATTGGCCGCCTCACTGCCGCTTCGTCTACGCGTCGGGCAAATTCAAGATGGCAACCTGTGGAAAATCCGGACTCGTCAAGCTGCTCGATTGCCATCCCGGCGCCAGCACCTACCTCCCGCCCAGCCTGAGGAGCGCAACAGGTTCGAGCCGTGTATCTCCTGAAAGTCAGGGTTGGCCTGGCTGGTCAGCACCGCCAAAGTTGTGCAATGAATGGCTTGGATTGCTGCTGATGCTGCGATGACCAAACGAGCTCCCCGGCGACAGACGCCCGATGCACCTGTCATGCACTATGTTGACGGCAAGCAGGTCATCCCGGGCCACTACAATCGCTTTCAGCTTTTCATCAGATTCCTGCTCGAACCGTTCACCGGGGCCTGGCACCACAGAGATCTCATTGTGGCGATCTTGCGGCGCGAACTGCGCGAACGCTTCAGCGGATCGGTTGCCGGCTGGGTGTGGGCCGTCGTCGCGCCGGTGATCTCGCTGGTCACCTACACGCTCGTGTTTGGCGGCGCGGCCAAGCTTCCCGACGGCAAACCGGCAAGTTCACCCATCGACTACGCTCTGTTCGTTTTCGGCGGCTTGATCGCCTTCAATTTCTTCACCGAGATGGCGTATCGCGCACCGTCCCTCCTCCACGAATACGCCCACTATCTCAAGCAGACCATGTTCCCGGCGGAGATGCTGCCGGTCATATCCACCCTTCGGGCCACGACCTATGCCAGCATCGGTCTCACCCTCATGCTGCTGTGCCAGCTGATTTTCTCCGGAACGCTCCATTGGACCGTTCTTCTGCTGCCCTTGTGGTTCATCCCGTTCCTGGCGTTCCTGCTGGGTATCACCTGGCTGCTGTCGGCCATGGGCGCATTCACACGAGATACCGCCTATCTGATGATGACGATCGCCCCGGTGCTCATGTTCGCGACACCGGTGTTCTTCTCGCACGAGGCGCTCAGCCCGGACGTAAAACTGCTGATGTACGCCAATATCCTCACCGGCTTCATCGAGATGATTCGCGACATCGTCGTCTTCGGCAAGCTTCCCGATGGCCTAGTCGTCGCCTGGACCGTTTTTCTGTCAGCGCTTACGTTCTGGACCGGTTATTGGTTCTTTCGTCGCCAGCAGGGTGGCATTACCGATGTCATCTGACGTGATCATCAAGGCAAGGCATCTCGCCAAGGCTTACAGATTGTACGACAGCCCGAGCGATTGGCTGAAACAGCAGGTCGCCGGCTCGATCAAGACGTACTACCGGTCGTTCTGGGCCCTGAAGGACATCACCTTCCAGGTCAAACGGGGCGAGAGTCTCGGCATCATCGGACGAAACGGCTGCGGCAAGTCCACGCTCCTGCAGATCGTTTGCGGCATGACCCGGCCGACAAAGGGCGAAATCTGGGTAAAGGGACGGGTAGCGCCTGTATTGGCGCTGGGTGCAACGTTCGACCTCGAAGCGACCGGCCGGGAAAACGTCCTGATCGGCGGCGCCGTGCTCGGCCTCAAACGACCCGAGGTCATCGAGAAATTCGACTCGATCGCCGACTTCGCCGGGATCGGCGACTTCATGGAGCAGCCCATCAAGCGCTACTCAACCGGCATGCGTGCCCGTTTGGCGTTTGCAATTTGCGCCCATATGAACGCCGAAATCCTGATTGTCGACGAGGCGCTGTCGGTCGGCGACCTGGCCTTCCAGAAGAAATGCATCGACTGGATTGACAATTTCCGTCGCACTGGAACGCTGTTGTTCGTCAGTCATTCGACCGCGGACCTGTCGCGCCTGTGTGACCACGCCATCTGGATCGATAACGGCCACGTGCGGGAAGCCGGCGATGTTGCGAACGTCGTCCGTGGCTACAAGAAGGCCACGCTCGTCGAACAGGACAGCATGAGCCGATTCTCTGCCGTCTAGCTGGCGCCCCACGGATTGATCCGAGATATCAAAGCGTGCGCCTTGTTGATTTGCTCCCGGCGGACCTCATCCCAACTGCCCATATCCGGATTGCTCTGCATCCTGTGCTGCCAGCGCTCGGGCAGCAATTCTCCCAGGATGATGGCGCACCATCGCAACGTATAAAGCGGCATCAGAGCCGACAAACGATCGGCTTCGAAGTTTCTGTGGAAATGGCGCAGAAGAGCCTCCTGATAGCGCGCCCGCTGAGGCTCGGAGAGCCGCATGCCCGGGTGCATGACGAAGTTCGCGATGCTGGTGACGGGGTCGTCCCAGCCGAAATACTCGAAATCCAGAAAGTACAGTCTTCCATCCGCGCCCCGCAAAGCGTTGTGCGCGCCGAGATCGGAGGGGATCAGGGTCCGGCATTCCGGGGCGATCTCTGCCGTGAAATCGAGTCCCAGCCGCCGATAAGCCTCGCAAGCTTCCGCTTCGAAGCGGTGAAGTGACGGAACAAGCACGTCGTCGAAAAATGACGAGAACTCGGGGACGTCATGCTTGACCGCTTCGAGTTTCGCGTAACGGCGTTCGATGTGGGACATGATGCGCCGGCCGGAGAGACAGGCTTCGGAGGCCTCGCCGATCTCCGTCCTGGCCCGGGCGTCGATCGCCGCGTCCAAGGTGATCTGGAAGGCGGCGAAATCGGCGACGTCGGCATCCGTGACGGCGTCCACCGGAACGCCGTCGATCCAGGTGAACAGGGCGTAACGAAGCTCGGGGGATACCGCGACAATTCTCGGCGTGCGGTCGACGCCGTTGCGTTCGAAGAAGCGCAGAGCGCCGACCTCGGCTTCAAGCCGATTGCGGTTGTCGGTCGCGGGATATTTCTTCAGCGCGTAGCGACCCGCTCGCGTATCGACCTGGAAGATGCGGCTGTTGTTTCCCTTGCGGAGCTCCGCAATCGCCCTTACGGGCTCGGGGCTCAGCACACGGGCGATCTCGGCGATATCGTCAGGAGGACGGAAAGAGCGCATCACTCACTTCGTGCCACGAGGCATACTGTTCAAATCCACTTTGCGGGTCGCTGCCGAAGAGAATCTTGCGGCAGGCCGCCGGCATTTCGCCGTGTACAAGCACTTCGGCAAGGTCGTCGACAAAGACGTCGCATCCAAGTTCCCGTATTCGCCTCACCTTGTCATCCCTCGTGCCCTCGAAGTAGACGTTGCTCCGCTCGAGGCCCAGGCCCGACGCATCGAAGAACTGCTTGCTTTCCATCCATCGCAGCGCGGCCACCCGCAGGTCGGTCAGCGGGTCATAGTGCGCGCGCTCCGTCTTATGGCTCACGATGGCGACGGTGTCGGCGTGACTTCGGCACGTCTCGAGGAATTCCGTCACGCCGTCGAAAAGCATCGCTGCATCAATTCGTCGGCCATAGACGAGGCCCTGCAGTGCCTCCCACAGGTAGCCATCGGGCCGCTCGGCCAGCAAGGCCCGCTTGACCGCGGCCTTGTTGCCAACAAACGACGCAGAAAGGATTCCCTCTTCCTTGCCGACCCGCAGGAAAGCCTGATCGTAGCAGATCAGCGTGTTGTCGAGATCGAGACCGATCTTCATCGACGACCTTGCATCAACTGCCGTTCAGGCGCTGTCCGAGGCCGCGACTGCCGGCGGAAAATGGGCGAACAGCATGGCAAGGACATCCCGGGCGCCCCGCAGAGGCATATCCAGCGCCCGCGCGATCTTCCGGCTCGAAAGGGTCGCATGTCGATGCCGGAAGATCGAGGGTACCTGGGCGTCCGTCAGCGCTTCGCCCTTCACCAGGGTCTGCGGCATTTGCTGCCTCTCGGCCATCAGCCGGGCTGCCTCGAAATACGTCATCTCGTCGCTGGCGCCGAGATGCCAAATGCCGCGATGGCGGCCGGCGGCAAGCAACCCGGCCGCCCGGGCGACGTCCCCCACCATGACCGGCGAGATCGGCATGTTGGTCGCCGCCTGGATCGCCTGGCCTTTGCCGAGAGCGTCAAACCATGCTTTGAAGACCCCGACAGGATAGCTTGCGAGTATCTTCGTCGGGCGCAGTATCGCGGCCGGCAGCTCATGGCGCGCGATTGCCTGTTCGACGGCAAGCTTCTGTGCGCCATATTCGTTCTTGGGGCACGTCGTGGCATCCTCCGTCGGGGCGGCCGTTTCTCCGTCGAACACCTGACTGCTGGATAGAAACAGGAGATGCGTCCCGCGATCGGCAAGCCGGCGCATCAGCTCGATCGTGTTGTCGACGTTGACCTGCCGCGTGAGCACGGGCTCGTCCTGGCAGGCCCGCATGTCGGTGACCGCGGCGCAGATGAACGCAAATTCATAGTGCGTTCGCTCGAGAGGTACGAAGTCGGGATCGCGCAAGTCGAAAAGGAGGCCCTTCGTTCCGGCGCGGCGTGACGAAATCTCGACGGGAATGCCGGCCTCGCGACAATGCAGCTGAATGGTCGAACCGACGAGGCTATCGCCTCCGACGACAAGCCCGAGACCGTTTCCTCCGTCCTGGGAATCTCTTCCGGCCATTGCCGCATCTACTGAAGGTTTACCTTCTGCATCATCTTGATGTTGAAGTAGCGCGGATCCTCGAGCGAATCCGGGAGCTTGCCCTCTTTGAAGGCCTTGATCAGGTCGACGACGGCGTCCTCGATCGAATGGCTCGCTTCGAAGCCGAGCTCGTCTTTGATCTTCTTGGACGAGACATGATAGGAGCGCAAATCGTTGGTGGCCCGCACCTCGAGCTTGGCGTGCTTTCCGACGTTGCGCTGGACCATTTCAGCCAGCTGCATAACCGAATGGTTCTCGTAGCCCGCGTTGAAGACCTTGCCGTCGACGTCCTTATCGGGCGCGGAAAGCAGCAGCAGATAGGCGTCGGTCATGTCCTCGATATGGATATTCGGCCGCAATTGCGATCCGCCAAAGACCGAGATTTCGCCCTTGTGGTAGCCAAGATTGGTCAGGATGTTGACCACGACGTCGAGCCTCTGCCTCGGCGAATATCCGCAGACCGTGGCCGGCCTGATCGTCACCGTGACGAAGCCGGGTGCCTTTTCCTTGTCGAGCAGAGCCTCGCATTCGGCTTTGAACTTGGAATAGTCGGTGAGCGGCTCGAGGGACAAATCCTCCGTCACCTCGACACCTTCCTTGACGCCGTAGACGGAGGAAGAAGATGCGTAGACGAAACGCTTGACGCCGATGCTCTTGGAGGCACGCACCAAAGGCACAAAGGAATCGAGATTGATGGACCGCCCGAGGTCGGGGTTGAGCTCGAAGGAGGGATCGTTTGAGATACAGGCAAGATGAATGACGGAATCGCAGCCCTCGAGAGCCTGCTTGACGACCTCGCCGTCACGAATGTCGCCCTTGACCTCACGCAGCCCGGGGTTGCCGCGGCATTCCTTCAGGACATCTTCGCCGTACATGTAGAGATCGAGGACGGTCACCTGGTATCCCGCCTCCAGAAGCTTCGGAACCAGCACCGCACCGACGTAGCCGGCGCCACCGGTCACCAGAACACGATTCAGCCCGGGATTTTTCTTGTATCGAACCATGGATATGTCAGTTCCCAATTATGCGCGCGCGACGGCGTGACTGCCCTCAGCCCATTCCATGCTGTAATCGAGGATTGCACGGCAAAGCGCAAGGTGCCCGACCTCGACATAACCGTAGGTGGTCGAAGCGAGGTAGAGATTCATGTCGCCGGTCTTGCGCCGGGCGTTGTCGGGCTGGAAGCCGGCGCGTCGACGTCGCCCTCGATCAACCCTGGGGGCGTAGCCCTTCTGCCTCACGAGGCCCTCCCTAGTGGATGCGGGATACAATCCATACTTGGCCAAACCACCGAGACCGAAGATTTGCAAGGCCCTGCGCCGTCCGCGGCTTCAACGGCGCGGCGTCAATCCCCTTTTAGCCAATCATTTCAACAGCGTCGACAAGTACTTTAAGATTTCCGGCTTGGTGATCTGGTGTCGCTGGCCGACGATTCTCACCTTCATCGCGCCCACGGCGTTGCCGATGAAGGCAGCGAGGAAAGGATCGCTTCCCTTGGCCACGAGGGGGGCTGCCAAGGCGAAGAAGGCGTCGCCCGCCCCGATCGTGTCGATCGCCTCGCCGATCAACGCCGGAATGCGCTTCACGCCGCCTTTTGGCGTGTAGACGACGCTGCCGAGTTTGCCATGGGTGATGATGAAGGCATGGCAGTCGATGCGCTTCTCGAGCTTGTCACGCACCACGGTTTCGATCGGCGCATAGCGCTCCATCGTCGCCAGGCGCGCCTCCGGCTCGTCGATGCAGATAAGATCGGCGCGCGGGTATTTCGTGACCAGATTGAAGCCGCGGTTGGCGCTGTTGGTTTGGGCATTGACGGCCAGGAACTTGGCCTTGCGGCAAACGATGTCGATCAGACCCGCGTCGATCATTCCATGACCGAAATCATTGACGATCACGGCATCGTAGCCCGCGATCTTGCTTTCAACCCAGTCATTGAGTGCCGCCTGCTCCGAATCCGGCAAGGCTTCATCGGACAGGTAGGCGATCTCGATGAGTTTCTTGACATAGGCGGGATCGACCAGCCGGCTCTTCACTGTCGTCCGGCCACCCTTTCGATAGAACGGCACCAGTTTGATGTTCTCGTGGAGACTGCTGCGGACGAATTCCTCATGGCTGTCTTCCTGTCCGAGCAGTGTCACGAGATCGACGCGCCCGCACAATTGAGCCGCAAGATTGGCCGTCGCGATCGCGCCACCACAGAAGATCTCGCGATCCCGGTATTTGGTCGCGATGATATTCTCCTTGGCGGGCTTTCCGAGGGGTTCGACGTAGATATATTCGTCGAGGATCGTGTCGCCGATGATGAGACAGCGCATGCTCTGGACGGCGGCCACCTCCTTGATGAGGTCGGCCGCGGTGATGCGCGTCCGCAGATCCTTGAGAAAAGCCGCCGCGTCCTCCGGATAGAGCTGCAGCACCCGATTGGAGAGGTTGGATGAACTGAAGGTGATGTCCTCGGTGTACAATACCTCGCCACCAAACTTCTCGACCGTCAGTCGCTCGGTCTTGATCCGGCCCGTGACGTCGTCTTCTTCGGCGCTGTATTCCGAGCCCTTGAGGTAGAAATTCGGCTTCACCGCCTCGATGACGTGTTCGGCGCCTGGATTGGGCGAGATCCCCACGTAATCGACGCTTGCCAGTCCCGCGACCATCTCGGCGCGCAGCTTCTCGGCAAAGACCGGCCGGTCGGGCCCCTTGTTGACGAATTTGTCGGTCGTCAGGGTGACGATCAGAACGTCGCCATGGCGTTTGCCAATATCGAGGTGGCGCTTGTGTCCGACATGCAGGATGTCGAACACGCCATGCGCTAGCACGACCTTCTGCCCATTGGCCCTGGCTTCCGACGCAATTTGCTTCAATTGCCCGAGGGTCTTGATTTTTTCGAGCATCGATTCACTGTCTCCCGATCACCGACTCTTCACCTTGGCATCATGAACGTTACTGACGGCCGAGATACGTGAACCAGTCCTTGGTTGCCTCCGCAATGGTCTCCGGCGTCCACACGGGCGCCTCTCGCCAATAGTCTATGGCTTTGAGCATATTTTGCACGCCCTTCTCAATAGGAACACGCGATTTCCAGTCCAGTTCCTCCTTGATCCGGCGAGTGTCGGCGAACGTGCAATCCGGTTCGCCCGGTCGTTTGGGAATATGCACCGTCGCCGGCGCCTCAAGCAGCTTTGCGAGGTAGTTTACCGACACTGGATTGTCGCTGCCCACATTGAGGCACAACCCTACCTTGTGTGACTCGGCGGCGCAAATCAGCGCGTCCACCGCATCGGACACATAGGTAAAGTCGCGCGTTTGTTCACCGTCACCGACAATGGTCAACGGCTTGCCGGCGAGAAGCTGTGCAAGGAATACGCCAAAGACCGCGCCGTAGGTTCCATTGGTGCGGGCGCGCGGTCCATAGATGTTGAAGAATCGAAGCGAGAGCGCCGGCAGGCCATAAACCTGTGCCCAGTGCATCACTTCGCATTCGCCCAGCCATTTCGTCAAAGCATAAGGATATTGCGGCCGGATTTCGGCGGCTTCCGGCGTCGGGTAGGAATCCGGAATGCCGTAGCACGAGGACGAGGCGACGTAGACGAAGCGCCGGATCTTCGCAGCACGGGCAGCCTGAAGCATCACGAAGGTGCCGACGACATTGGACCGGAAGTAGCCCTCCGGATTCTGGATCGATGGAACGATGTCGGCGAGTGCGGCAAGATGGAACACCCGATCGACGCCTTTCATCGCCTCGGCCATGGCCGTGGGATCCGAGACGTCGGCCACCCTTACCTCAAGCCTTGGATTGGATTTGTGCTGCTCGAGGTTGCGCGGGCTGCCCGACGCCATGTTGTCCACGACCCGCACCGAGCGGCCGAGTGCGAGCAGCCGATCCGTCAAATGGGAGCCGATAAATCCGGCGCCGCCGGTAACAAGGTCAAGCATCGTATCGATCACCTGCTTATTCGAAGAAGATGAATCCCCAGTCGCCCTGGTAGCCGCATTGCTCGTAGATCCATTCCCAGTTCTTCACGTCGTGGAATGACTCGCAGGTCAACTGCCAATAGAGCAGGTTCGCGCGCTCTCGTTCATTCCGGAAGGACTCGACCATGATGTACTTCTTGCTGCCCTTGCCGACCCGATCGATCTCGCGCACCGCGTCGAAGAGATGCCGGATCGGAAGGTTGTGCAGCCCTCCCAGCGATACCACGAAGTCGAAAGATTTGTCCGGATAGGGCAGCGAGATCGCGTTGCCGACTTGAAGAGCCGGCTTCACTTCCTCCTTCGCATTGGCGACGGCGTAGTCCGATATGTCGATCCCGGCAATCTCGACGCCCGGCACGGCGTTCGTGAACTCGTGCAGCAGGAAGCCCTTGCCGCAGCAGACGTCGAGGATCCGGTCACCGGGCTTGAGACCGTAGTGCGAGGCCATTGCCTGCGCGATCGGCAGCCAGCGTCCATCATATTTGTACCCGCCGTAGCCGTACTGCCGCTCG
>DASZJU010000227.1:0-1670 GCA_035947815.1 Reyranella sp. | reverse complement strand
TTCCACCTTCCACGACCTGCCATCACGCTCATGGTCGTGAACCAGGCCCTCGGCAAGAAGCCCAGCATTTGCCCGCACTACACGGGCCAAGGTTCCGAGATGTTCGGCCATCTCCGGGTTGCGCTTATGCGGCATGGTGATGCTGCCGATCCCTTCGGCGCTGGCTCGTTCGCAAAGCTCTCCGATCTCGTCGCGTTGGAGGTTGTAAATCTCATGCCCGATCCGATCGGCGGCGCCGGTGGACAGCACGAGAAGGTGAGCCCATTCGGCGAGGATGTCGCGGCTCGCTGTCCACGATATGTCCGGCTCGCGCAGGCCGAGCCGCCCGAGGAAGCGCTGCTGCACGGCCAATGCCTCTGAACCCATGGCCGAAAGGCTGCCGACACCGCCGCAAAGCTGGCCAACATCCATGCGCCGAGCCGCCTCCTCGAAACGCTGCCGGTGACGTCGCAGCTCAGCCAGCCAGCCCGCAGCCTTGAAGCCGAAGGTGATCGGCAGACCCTGCTGGCCGTGGGTTCGTCCGACCATGACCGTATCCCGGTGGCATCGGCACAGCTCCGTCGTCGCCGCGATCGCGCGTTCGAGGTCGGCGACGAGCAGGCCGCGGGCCTCGCGCAGCGTCAGCATGAGCCAAGTATCCGTAATGTCCTGGACCGTGGCCCCGAAGTAAAACCATTCGCCGCCGGACGAGGAGCATCGGCGCGCGACGGCTGCGATCAAGCCGGCCATCGAGTGGCAGGTTGCTTCGTATTGTTCCCGGCACTCGGCAAGAAAGTCGGCGTCGACATCGATTGACCGGCATGTCGTCCGAATGTCTCGGGCTGCCTCCGCCGGAATGAGCTCATGCTCGGCCTGAATTTCCGCCAACAGGTCCAGTAGATCGAGCCATCGCCGCGTTCGCGGCGCATCGGCGAATAGCGCCCTCATCTCCGGCGTGGCCCATGCGTCGCCGTAGATGGCCGAGCCGAATGACCATTCCGTCATTTGGCGTCTCCAACGAATGCCTCCGCCTCGGCGTGGAGGCGGCAGAGGGCGGCCTCCCGGTGTGCGCGCGCCGCTTCGATTCTTCGGCGGTGCTCACCAACCGCCTCAGCCAGTACGGAAGCCATCGCGGTCACCTCTTCCGGCGCGGCGCCGCCAACGTCGGTTCGCGCCGCGACGCAGGCGGCCAGATCGAGCGCCGCGGCGATCAATTCATCAGTGACGCCATCGGTTGGCAGGCCAGCGGCCCGCAAGGCGTTGCCGACGTCGCTCAAGGTCGCCCCGGCTAGACTGCGGCCGTTTTCTTCCAGCGCTCCGACGAGACGGCCGACAACTCCGTGGGCGGAGCGATAATCGATTCCGGTTGCCCCCATCAGGCGCTCGGCGAGATCGGAAGCGCATGCCGACCGATCGTCCAAGGCGGCAAGGGCACGGGCCTCGTTTATGCTCAGCCCATCCACGCATTCGGCGACCAAGGATGCAACCTCGCCAGCGGAGCGCACCGCGTCCGGCACCGCCTCAAAGGTGAAAAAGCGGTTGTCCATCTGGCCCGAGGGTGTCCGGGCAGCAGCGGCGATCCCGGCCTGCACGCCGATCAGACGGTTCGCGACAGCCCTGACGAAAGCCAGAGCATATGGGTTGCGCTTGTGCGGCATGATCTTGCTCGCCCGGGCATGGCGGTCGGCCAG
>DASZJU010000226.1:0-2187 GCA_035947815.1 Reyranella sp. | reverse complement strand
GGAGTTTTGGCTACGCCAGCGGCAACGCCGTCGCCTGCTTGACCGGGCGCAGGGCGAACGAGCTCCTGATCTGGGCGAGGCCCGGGATCTTGGTGAAGTCCATGACGAAGCGCTCGTAGGCTTCGAGGTCGGGCACGACGACGCGCAGCAGGTAGTCGCTGTCGCCGGTCATCAGGTAGCACTCCATGACCTCGGGCCGCGCCGCCGCGGCGCGCTCGAAGGCCTGTAGCGCCTTCTCGACCTGGGTCGAGAGCGACACGCTCATGAAGACGTTGACCGAGAGGCCGACCGACTTGGCGTCGAGCTGGGCGGCATAGCCCTTGATCACGCCCGCCTCCTCGAGCGCCTTGACCCGCCGCCAGCACGGCGAGGAGGACAGGCCGACCTGCCCGGCGAGGTCTGAATTGCTCAACCGGCCGTCGCGCTGCAGACGTTCGAGAATGCGTCGATCGATGGCATCAAGGGAGATCATTGCGCCAAACCAACAAATGGAGGATGAATCTACCCTATACAGCCCGTTTGGACGGCCAAACGCAAGGACCTTCCAACGGCTGAGGCGTATGCCATGGCCATGACCACGATCGCCCCCGTTCGGGAGTTAAGAGGGCACCGTCTGCGGCTGCTGCGCGAGCTCGAGCGCAAGGTGCTGTGGCTGAGCGCCTGGACCGTCCATCACGCCAACCACCTCCGGTCGAATCGCGACGGGCTCAAGGTGGGCGGCCACCAGGCGTCGTGCGCCTCGCTGGCGACGGTGATGACGGCGCTCTATTTCTCGGTGCTGCGGCCGGAGGACCGCGTGGCGGTGAAGCCGCACGCCTCGCCGGTGTTTCACGCCATCCAGTACCTGTTCAGCCACCAGACGCGCGACAAGCTCGAGCGCTTCCGCGCGCTGGGCGGGGCGCAGTCCTATCCCTCGCGGACCAAGGACGTCGACGACGTCGATTTCTCCACCGGCTCGGTCGGGCTGGGCGTCGCCATGACGCTCTTCGCCTCGCTGGTGCAAGACTATGTGCGGCTGAAGAATCTCGGCGACTCGGAGCGGCCGACCGGTCGCATGGTGGCGCTGGTCGGCGACGCCGAGCTCGACGAAGGCAACATCTTCGAGGCGCTGCTCGAAGGCTGGAAGCACGACGTGCGGAACCTGTGGTGGGTGATCGACTACAACCGCCAGAGCCTCGACGGCGTGGTCAACGACCGCCTGTTCGGCCGCATCGGCGAGATGTTCGAATTGGTCGGCTGGCGGGTCGTCACCCTGAAGTACGGCAAGCTGCTGGAGACGGCCTTCGCCCAGCCCGACGGCGATCATCTGCGGCAATGGATCGACGACTGCCCCAACTCGCTCTACTCGGCGCTGGTGTTCAAGGGCGGCGCGGGCTGGCGCGAGGCACTGACGCGCGACCTCAACCAGTATCCCGGCATCCGCCGCATCCTCGAGCAGCACGACGATGCCAACCTGCACCGGCTGCTGACCAACCTGGCCGGTAACGACATGCAGGCCGTGCTCGACGCCTTCGAGGGCGTTTTGGACGACCGGCCGACCTGCTTCATCGCCTACACCATCAAGGGCCAGGGCCTGCCCTTCGCCGGCCACAAGGACAACCATTCCGGCCTCATGACGCTCGACCAGATGGCGAGCTTCAAGAAGGGCATGACGATCGAGGACGGCCAGGAGTGGGACAAGTTCGCCGGACTCTCCGCCACGCCCGACGAATTGCAGGCCTTCATCGCCGGCGCGCCGTTCAACACCGCGGGACGGCGCCGCACGGACGCGCCCGTGGTGGCGATTCCGCCGGCGCTGCCGCGCCCGACCGACAAGAAGTCGAGCACCCAGGAAGGCTTCGGCAAGATTTTGAACGCCATCGCCGCCGAGGACAGCGAGCTCGCGCGGCGCATCGTCACGACCTCGCCCGACGTTACGGTCTCGACCAATCTCGGCCCGTGGGTCAATCGCCGCGGCCTGTGGGCCCATACCGAGGCCGAGGACGTGTTCCGCGAGCTCAAGGTCGTTTCGGCGCAGCTCTGGCGCAAGACGCCGCGCGGCCAGCATCTCGAACTCGGTATCGCCGAGAACAACCTGTTCATCCAGCTCGCCGCGATGGGTCTCAGCCACCAGCTGTTCGGTGCGCGGCTGCTGCCGATCGGCACGCTCTACGATCCCTTCATCAACCGCGGCCTCGATGCGCTGAA
>DASZJU010000225.1:0-4306 GCA_035947815.1 Reyranella sp. | reverse complement strand
ATGAAGGCGGTGGCGGCCAACGGTCTCGGCACGCCGGACTTCTTTCGCCTGTTCATGGTGCCCGGCATGTTCCATTGCCGGGGTGGCATCGGCGCCGACCGGTTGGACGCCATGACGGCGCTGATCAACTGGGTGGAGAATGGCACCGCGCCGGCCGCGATCACGGCCTCGCAGGTCGACAAGGGCAAGCTTTTACGCACCCGCCCGCTCTGCCCCTATCCGCAGGTCGCCCGCTACTCGGGTTCCGGCAGCCCCGACGACGCGGCCAACTTCGCCTGCAAGCCGCCGGACTAGCGCGGCCACCACTAGGAGTGCCAGTGCCGGTTCTTGTCCCAATCGTGGTGATAGGGCCGTGGCGCAGCTTGCGCCACCGGGACCGGCACGTAGCGGGTCCGCGTCACCACCGGCGCCGGCTGGTAGTATGTCGGCTGGGCGTAGCCGTTGGAATAGCCGTAACCGCTCGGATAGCCGCCGCCATAGGATGTCGTGGGATAGCCGTCCATCTCCACGCAGCCGGTCATGGAGACGGCGAAGGTCGCCGCGACCAGCCATTTGATGTTGCGCATTGTCGCCTCCTGGAGAGGATCCCTTGTGCCGGGACCTTCCCACTAGGCCTTACGAGCCGGACCGTGGCGGCCGGGCGGCGCAATCGCGATTTGTTGGAGGCAGGTCCTACGGCCTAATGCGCATAGCGCGCCGCGGCGGCGGCGTAGCCGATTCGCCGGCTGGGCGGCACCGGGTGACGGCCTGACACGCGTTCCAGGATCAGCTGCACGTCGCCCGCGCTGTCGGCCTTGAGCGCCGAATCGAGGAAAAGCTGCTCCAGCACGTCCTGCTGGGCGTGGCTGCCGCCCAGCAGAAACATGTCGCCCAGGATCGGCCGCATCAGCTTCAGGACTTCGGCGTGCCGGCCCTGGCGATGCGCCAGCACCGCCTCGCAAAGCGGCAGCGCCACCCGGCCGACCAGCCGTTCGATCGTGCCGTTGCCGCGGGCGAAGGCCCGCATGCCCTCGATCATGCGCTGGGCGGCTTCGCTGCGGCCGGTCGCGGCCAGGGCCATCATCCAGTGCGGCAGGGTGAAGGCCGACAGGCAGTCGCCGATGCGCGCCTCGGCCTTGTCGGCAAGCTCGATCCAGCGGTCGCCGACATCGACGCCCTGGCGCTCGAGCCGAAACAGCATGGAGGCGGCGTTCTGAACGTCGATGTACATGTCGGGCATCGCCTGGGTGAGCGGCGAGCCCAGGTCGCGGAAGCCGTGGTCGTAGAGCGACAGCACCTCGCCGAACTCGCGCCGCTCGATGTGGAACAGGGCGCGATGCCAGAACAGATGGTGCTTGAGGTTGTTGGCGCCCTCCCAGTTGGGCTCGAGGCGCCTCAGCCAGTCGATGCCTTCGCTCCGCCTGCCCTGCATCTCCAGCACATGGGCGATGGCGTGCGCACCCCACAGGTCGCCGGGATCGACCTCGATCGCCTGGCGCCCCGCGCCCTCGGCCAGGGTGTAGTTGCCGGCCTCCTCGTGGGCGAAGCAGCGGCACGAGAGGATCATACCCCAGCCCGGCAGCTCGCCGCTCCAGTGCGGAAACACGCGCTCGACCTCGGCCTGCATGGTGGCCGGCCGGCCGAGCCAGAAGGCGTTGAAATGGTGCAGGCGGAAGGCCAGCACGTCATGCGGGTGCTCGGCAAAGATGCCGCGCCAGACGTCGAGCATGCGGTCGAGATCGCCGTCGACCCAGCGCGCCAGTGCCTCGATGTGGGCGGCTTCGCGCGTGGTCGTGCGCTTGGCGTGCTTGCGGGCTTCGGCCAGCGCCTCGGCCGCGCCCTGGATGTTGGCCTTGTTGTAGGCCAGCATGTTGAAGTAGCCGCGCAGCACATGGCCCAGCGCGAACTGCGGATCGGCCTTGAGCGCCGCGCCGAGATGACGGGCGGCGTCGGTGCGGTATTTCAGGTAGGCAAGCGTTGCGCGGTCGAAGGCGTCGACGGCAGTGCCTGAGTCGGTCGACAGCGTGAGGCCGTGCAGGTCCTTGCGCATAACGTTCCTTTTCTGCAGCGCCCCCTACAACGCTCCGGGCGCGGGGCCGCGCGTCGGCCGGGCATTGAGCTTGGGTGGATGGGTGACGATCGACTTCAGCTCGGGCGTGGGCTTGCGCAGTCGGGCGATGTCGGGCAGCGGGCGGCCGAGGCCGGGAATGTGCTTGAAGGCCTGCTCCATGGCGTGCGCGGCGCCCAATACTTCGCCGTCGCCGCGGAAGCGGCCGATCACCTGCAGGCCAAACGGCATCTCCTTGTGGTCGACGCCGCAAGGCAGCGCGATCGCCGGATTGGTGGCCAAGGTGATCCAGTAGGTCGGCGCCAGCCAATGGTAGTAGTTGCGCAGTTTCTGGCCTTCCATCTTCTCGACGTAGAGTTCTTTCCACGGAAACGGCGTGACGCCGACCGTGGGGCCCATCACGAGATCGTAGTCCCGGTAGAGTTCCTGGAACTTGCGGAAGATCCGCGTCTGCTCGCCATGCGCCCAGGCGAAGTCGGCCAGGGTCATGTTGGCGCCGATCTCGTAGTTGGCGCGGATGTTGGGGCCCAAAAGCTCCTTGTTCTTCTTGTAGGCGTCGCTGTAGCGCGCCACGAAGTTGACGGCGCGGATCACGTCGAAGCACCTGTCGGCTTCGCCCAAATCCATCTTCACTTCGTCGACCCGGCGGAACAGGTGCTTCATCGCCTTCATCTTGCCGCGCATGGTCTGGCGGATGCCCTTCTCGACCGGCACGCCGCCGAAATCCTCGCTCCACGCCACGCTGAGGCTGCCGAGATCGACCGGCCACGGCTCGGCGAAGGCGTCACCCTCGACGGGGAAGCTGAGCGGATCGGAATCGTGCTGGCCGATCTGGGTCGCATAGAGAAGGCAGGTGTCGGCAACGGTGCGGCCCATCGGGCCCAGCACCGAGATCGGCGTCCAGCCCATGCTGCGCCGCTCGACCGCGACCATGCCGGGCGAGGGGCGGAAGCCCACCACGCCGCACATGGCGGCGGGAATGCGCAGCGAGCCCCCGGTGTCGGAGCCGGTGCAGACCGGCAACATGTCGGTGGCCAGCGCCACGGCCGAGCCGCCCGACGAGCCGCCGGGATTGAGCGTGGGATTGAACGGATTGCCGGTGGCGCCCCATACCGGGTTGCGGCTGTTGGCGCCGGCGCCGAACTCGGGGACGTTGGTCTTGCCGACCACGACGGCGCCCGCCGCGCGCACGCGGCCCACCATGACATTGTCCCAGGTCGGCACGAAGTCGCGGTAGAGCGGCGAGCCGTAGGTGGTGAGAAGGTCCTTGGTCTCCTCGAGGTCTTTTATGCCGGTCGGCAGCCCGTGCAGCAGCGGCAGTTCCTCGCCGCGGCGCGCCGCGGTTTCGGCGGCCTTCGCTTCCTTGCGCGCCCGCTTAACCGACATCGCCGTCACGGCATTGACCGCGGGGTTCACTTCTTCGATGCGTTCGAGGCAGGCGTCCAGCAGTTCGACCGGCGAAATCTCCTTGGTGCCGATGCGGCGGCGCAGTTCGACGGCGCTGAGCGAAACCAGTTCTTCGTTCGACATTCATCCCCCTTGGTTGGCGTGGAGCTTAGCCCTTCCCGTTTCCCGGGGGGAAGGGCACGATGAACACGGGAGGAAACGAAACATGGCACATCCGCTTCGCGACAAGGCGGCGGTGAGCGGCATCGGCGAAACCGCCTACACGCGCGGCACGCCCAAGAGCGGGCTCGCTCTGCAGCTCGAGGCGAGCCTGGCCGCGATCGCCGATGCAGGCCTCAGCCCGCGCGACATCGACGGCGTCGTGCCTTATTTCCCGGGCGGTGGCATCGCCGAGGATTTTGTCGCCAATCTCGGCCTAACCGACCTCAAGCTCTCGGTGTTCGTACCCATGGGCGGCGCCACCTGCGTGGCCGCCATCCAGACCGCGGCGATGGCGGTGGCGACCGGCGTATGCCAGCACGTGCTGATCTCGGTCGGCCGCACCGGTTATTCCGGCGCCCGGGTCAGCGCGCGCCTGCAGCAGTTCCCGCAATTCGCGCTGGCCAGCGAGTTCGAGGCACCGATCGGCATGTTCGCGCCGGCCCAGCTCTACGCCCAGGGCGCGCGCCGTCACATGGAGCTCTACGGCACCACGGCGCGCCACTTCGCCGAGGTCGCGGTCGTCACGCGCCAGCACGCCGTCCTGAACGGCAACGTGGTGATGAACAAGCCGCTCACCGTCGAGGAGCATCACGCCTCGCGCATGATTTCCGATCCGTTCCGGCTGTTCGATTGCAGCCTGGAGAGCGACGG
>DASZJU010000224.1:0-11339 GCA_035947815.1 Reyranella sp. | reverse complement strand
GGCGATGGCGCTGCACAATCTCTGCCGCGCCCGCATCCCCGTGCTGCTGATGGCCGGCAAGGCGCCGTTCACGACGCGCGGCGAGCTTTTGGGCACGCGCGACACCTACGTGCATTTCGTGCAGGAGCCGTTCGACCAGGCAAGCGTCGTGCGGCCCTACACCAAGTGGGAATACAATCTGCCGTCCGGGGTGATCGCCAAGGAGGCGCTGCGGCGCGCCCACACGGTGATGCAGAGCGACCCGCGCGGCCCCGTCTATCTCACCTTCCCGCGCGAGACCCTGACCGAGCTCTGGTCGGAGGGCCAGATTCGCTCCTATCCGGCGGAACGCTTCGGGCCGGTGGCGGCCGGCGCCGCGGACTCGAAGTCGATCGATGCCATCGCCACGAAACTGCTGACGGCCGAGCGGCCCTTGCTGATCTCGTCCTATGCCGGCCGCAACCACGCCACCGTCCCGCTCATCGACGAGCTGGCGCGCTTCGCCGGCATCCGGGTGATCGAGTTCAATCCTCTGTACGTCAATCTGCCGCACGATTCGCCCTGTCACGGCGGCTTCATGCCGGCCAAGGCGCTGGCCGAAGCGGATGTCGGCCTGCTGGTCGATGTCGACGTGCCGTGGATCCCGAGCGACATGCCGGACAATCCCAACACCTGGTGGGCGCATATCGACGTCGACGCCGAGAAGCGCAATTTCCCGATGTGGACCTTCCCCGGAAATCTGCGCCTGCCGGGGGACAGCCATCGCATCCTCGCCGACCTTCTGGCGGCGCTGAAGGCCAGCGCCGATTCAGGCTTCAAGGCGCGCGCCGCCGAGCGGGTGAAGCGGCTGGCGGAGGAGGGCAAGGCCCGACGCGAGCAGGCGGCGAAGGCGGCAGCGGCTCCCGGCACCATCGGCCAGATCAATCCGAATTTTCTCTGCGCTGCGCTTGCCAAGGCGCTGAAGCCCTCCGACATCGTGCTGAACGAGGCGATCCGCAACGGAGGCGTCGTGGCCCAGCAGATGCCGCGTACCCAGCCGGGCACGCTGGTCGGTCTGGCCGGTGGCGGGTTGGGCTTCTCGGGCGGCATGGCCTTGGGCCTGAAGCTTGCCATGCCGGAGCGCACGGTCGTGCAGATCGTGGGCGACGGCACTTTCTACTTCTCCAACCCGCAATCAACCTTGGCCGTGTCGCGCCACTACAAGTTGCCGGTCCTGACCGTGGTGCTCGACAATTCCGGCTGGGCCGCAGTCAAGGAGGCGACGCTCCGCGTCTATCCCGACGGCGAAGCCAAGGCCGGTAGCGAATTCGGCGCCACGCTCGCGCCCGACATGGATTTCTCCAAGGTCGCCGAAGCCGCCGGCGCGCACGGCGAACTCGTATCCGATCCCGCCGCCGTAGAGGGCGCCATCGCGCGCTGCCTCGAAGCTGTGCACTCCGGCCGCTCGGCCGTGCTGCATGCAAAGGTGACGAAGCTTTAATGTGACGTGAGACGTCATGATCGACAGCACGCGCCACATCGCGCTGCAATCTCTGCCGTGGGACGCCGACACCGTGAGTGCGGCGATTGATGAAATCGTGTCGGACGCCCTGACGCATTTCGAAGGCGAGCGATTTTGGCCGGCGCATCCGCTGGACAACGTCAAGGACGGCAACAGCAGCTTTTATATCGGCGCGGCCGGCATGATATGGGGCCTCGATTATCTGCGACGCGTCGGCGCGACGACGGTAGGGATCGACTTCGGTCCTGTCCTTGCGCGATTGCTGGAGAAGACGCAGGCGGAAATGGCGACCTACGGCGATTACGCGACGAACGGTTCATTCCTGTTCGGCGACCTTGGAACGGCACTGGTCGTCATGCGGTTGGCACCCGCGGAATCCGTCGCCAGCCTGGCTTACGAGCGCGCCGAAGCCAACATGCGGCTTCCAGTCCGCGAGCTGATGTGGGGCACGCCGGGATCGATGTTGGCTTGTGTCCACATGGCGGAGATGACGGATGAGCCGCGCTGGCGGACGCTGTTTGCCGTGCAGGCGGAGCGCTTGCTTGACGACCTGGAAGAGACACCGGATGGCCCGTTGTGGACGCAAGACCTCTACGGCCAACAATCGTGTTATCTGGGACCTGTGCATGGCTACGCCGGCAACATGATCCCGCTGGTGCGGGGCTGGAAATGGTTGGCCGATGGTCAGCGCCAGCGAATCTCGGAGGCCACGACGCGAACGCTCGCCGCCAACGCCTGGCGTTCCGAACAAGGCGTTTCATGGCACGCTGTCGCGCGTCGAGACAAGCCACCCTACCTCTGCCAGCACTGTCACGGCGCACCGGGCATGGTGACGACCTTCGCCGATGCACCGTTCATGTCGCCCGATCTGGAAAGCCTGCTGGTCGAGGGCGGCAATTTCACGTGGGCCGCCGGTCCTCTCGCCAAGGGTTCCAATCTTTGTCATGGCACCGGCGGCAACGGCTATGCATTTTTGAAGCTCCACCGACGAACCGCTCAACCGATCTGGTTGGAGCATGCGCGGGCATTTGCCATGACGGCAATCGCCCAATGCCGGGAGGCGCGCACGGAGCTCGGCCGGGGACGCTATTCGCTATGGACCGGGGACGTCGGTCTTGCCGTCTATCTCCGGGATTGCCTGAAGGCGGAACCGCGCTTTCCGACGATTGACGTCTTCTAGCGAATGCGGGCTCCCGTGCGACCGCGAACTAAAACGGAATTGCCACCAGCGTGTCGAATCGGCGGCCGTCGCACACCACGATGCGCTCGGCAAAGCGCAACGCGCCCGCTTCGTCGGGCTTCACCTTGTCGCGGTAGCAGCCGGTGGCGAACACGTCCATCGTACCCTCGCGCATGATGCGCACAATCAGGAACGGCGTCTCGACGTCCGCGGCGCCGTTCGCCTGGCCCAGCACGACCGGCAGGCCGACGATGTGGCGATAGCGCTGGCGCTCGTAGATGTTGACCTTGCGCAGCGAGGAGATGCGGTCTTCCAGCATGCCACGCGTGTCGGCGTAGATCAGGCCGCCCTCGAGACCCGCCGCCACGTTCTCCGCTGTCGTTACCTTGTAAAGGCAGGGATCGTGGAACAACTTGGGCCATTCCTCGAACTGCTCGTTGTCGATGACGCGCGCGTAAGCGGCGTTCAACTCGACGAGGCGCGTGATATCCATTGGCTCGTATCCTCTCACGTCAACCTGAGCGAAGCGCCTGTCTTGAGCGAAGTCGAAGGAAAGGATCTCATGGCGATTGCTGCCGGCGTGCTTGTTGAAGCGCCATGAGGTCCTTCGCTGCGCTCAGGACGACAGTGGGGCCCGATTGGCAGAGCCCTAGTAACCCATGCAGCGCCGGTAGGCCTTCCAGAAGCCGCGCACCGAGGCCTCGGTGGCGCGCGTCTCCTGGCTCTCGGCCGTGCTGCCGCCCATCTGGATCACCGACACATGGTCGGCCGCGGCCGCGGTGCCGCGCTGCACGAAGCCGCCGACGCAGCCGTCTTCCATGGAGATGAAGCCGGCGGGGCCGACCAGGTTCTGCTGCTTCAGCCGCCGCCGGTTCATCTCGGGCGAATCGTCGGTGAAGCCGAAATAGGTCCACACCAGGTCCATCTTGCCGACGCCGCGCGGCACGACATGGCGGACCGCCAGGCAATTGTGGATCTGCTGCAGGATGAAGCCCGGGAAGACCGACAGGATCTGCAGCTGGATGTGGTCGCCGAATTCCTCGACCGATTCGAGCACGCTGGGGTCGGCCAGCGCGAAGCGGCCATCCTGGTCGGTGCGGATCTGCTGGTCCTTGTAGGCGGTGGCGTTGGCGCCCTCGGGGATGGCGATGGTGTAGCTCGAATGGTTGCCGCCGTCGGGGCTCACCAGCACGCCGCCGCCCTGGGTCAGCCGCGAGATGCGGAAGGTCGCCAGGAAGGTGTGGAGCAGGCTTGCGTGATAGGTGTCCTTGACGTTCTCGACATAGAGCTTCCAGTTGTTGGGCAGCGGCTGCACGAAGCGGCCCATCACCCGGATCGGCCGGTTGAGCACGCGCTTGATGCGGCCCAGCACGGCGCTGCCGATATAGTCCTTGATCGGCGGCGTGTCGGGCGACAGGGTGGCGAACACCAGGCCGCACAGCGTCGTCGTGCGCAGCTTGCGCGGGCTGAAGGTCTCGCGCTTGAAATCCTTGGACATGCCGCCCAGGCCGTTGATGCCGCGCTCGAAGGCGATGCCCTTGAGGTTGCCGGCGAGATCGTAGCTCCAGGCGTGATAGATGCATTTGAAGTTGTTCTGAACGTTGCCGCCGTCGTCGAAAGCGATCAGCGAGCCGCGATGCGCACAGCGGTTCTCGAAGCAGTTGATCGAGCCGTCGGCGTCGCGCACCACGATGACCGGCAGCTCGCCCAGCTGGTTGGTGCGGTAGTCGCCCTTGTTGGGGATGTCGGCCTCGAGGCAGACGAAATTCCAGGTGTTGGCCTCGAACAGGCGCTGCATCTCGCGCTTGTAGTTGGCCTCGTCCTGGTAGACCCAGTAGGGCACGCGGGCCAGCGAGTCTTCGGGCCAGGGACCGTGCGGCGTGCTGACCGGCATTTCGAGGGCGGTCTCTTCGTGTCGGATGTCCATGCGAACCCTCCTGTCACTCCAGCGTTACATTGGCCGATCGGATGACCAAGCGCCAGCGCGCTTCTTCGGCCTTGATGAAGGCGGCCGTGGCCGCGGCGGTGTTACCCTGCGGCTCCGCGCCCAGCTCGAGGAAGCGGGTGCGCACGTCGGGCAATTTCAGCGCGGCTGCGGTGTCCGCATTGATCTTCTGCACGATGGCGTCCGGCGTGCCGGGCGGCGCGACCAGGGCGTACCAGGCGCTCGAGACAAGGTCGGGCAGGCCGATCTCGGCCGTGGTCGGCACGTCGGGCGCCACCGCGCTACGCGCCCGGCTGGCCAGGCCCAGAAACCTCAGCTGTCCGGCCTTCTCGAAGCGGAGCGCGGCGGAGATGCTGCCGATAAAGATGTCGACCCGGCTGGCGGTGAGGTCGATCAGCGCCGGCCCCTCGCCCTTGTAGGGGACGTGAACCATTTCGATGCCGGCCATGGCGGCCAGCATCTGTGCCGACAGATGCGAGGTCGAGCCGTTGCCTTGCGAGGCAAAGGTCACCTTGCCCGGATTGGCCTTGGCGTAGGCGATCAGCTCCTGGACGCTGTTGGCCGGCAGGTCGATGCGGACGGTGATGACGTTGGGCACCAGCGCCAGCACGGTGACCGGCGCGAACTTCGTCCAGTCGTAGGGCAGCGTCCTGTAGAGATTGTGGTTGATCGCCAGCGGACCGGGCGGGCTGCACAGCAGGGTGTAGCCGTCTGAATCGGCGCGGTAGGCGATCTCGGCGCCGACATTGCCGCCGGCACCGGCGCGGTTGTCGATGACCACCGGTTGTCCCCAGGCGGCCGACAGCTTCTCGCCGACAAGGCGGCAAAGGATGTCGGCCGATCCGCCGGCCGGGAAGGGCACGACGAGGCGCACCTGCTTGTTGGGATAAGCGGCCTGCGCGAGCGCCGGGTCTGCCGCCGCCAGCAGCAGCAGCAGCGCGGCCAAAAGCGTGCGCAGCAAACCCGTCATCCTCGTTCCATTCCCAAGTCCTTGCCTTGCCGGTCATGTTAGCCCATCTCAGGACAAGCGACATGCCGCCGTTTGATACTTTCGCTCGATCGATCCAACCGCAAACACCGCTTCGCGAGGCCATCACCGCCGCGTGGCGCCGGCCCGAGCCCGAATGCCTGCCGCCGCTGCTCGAACTGGCAAGCCTGCCAACCGCGCAGATCATGCGCGCCCGGACGCTGGCGATCCGTCTGGTCGGGGCGCTGCGGGCCAAGACGCCGTCGGGCAGCGTCGAAGGGCTGATCCAGGAATATGCGCTCTCGAGCCAGGAGGGCGTGGCGCTGATGTGCCTGGCCGAGGCGCTGCTGCGCATCCCCGACGACGAGACGCGCGACGCGCTGATCCGCGACAAGATCGGCGGCGGCGACTGGCGCGCCCATCTCGGCCACAGCCCGTCGCTGTTCGTGAACGCTGCGACCTGGGGACTGCTGCTGACCGGCCGGCTGACCGCGACCAGCAGCGAGCGCAACCTGTCGGCCGCGCTGACGCGCCTGATCGCGCGCGGCGGCGAGCCGCTGATCCGCACCGGCGTCAACCTCGCCATGCGCCTGATGGGCGAACAGTTCGTCGCCGGCCAGACCATCGACGAGGCGCTGTCGAACGGCCGCGCCCTGGAGGAGAAAGGCTTTCGCCATTCCTATGACATGCTGGGCGAGGCGGCTGTCACGGCGGCGCAGGCCTATCATTACATGCAGGCCTATCGGCGGGCGGTCCATGCCATCGGCCACGCCGCCCGGCGCCGCGGCATCTACGAAGGGCCGGGCATCTCGATCAAGCTCTCCGCGCTGCATCCGCGCTACAGCCGCGCCAAGCGGGAGCGCGTGCAGGCCGAGCTCTATCCGCGGCTGAAGGAATTGGCCGTGCTGGCACGGCACCACGATATCGGGCTCAACATCGATGCCGAGGAAGCCGACCGGCTGGAGATCTCGCTCGACCTGCTGGAGCGGCTCTGCTTCGAGCCCGAGCTGTCGGGCTGGAATGGTGTGGGTTTCGTCGTCCAGGCCTACCAGAAGCGCGCCATCTTCACGATCGACTGGCTGATCGACCTCGGCCGCCGCAGCCAGCGGCGGTTGATGGTGCGGCTGGTCAAGGGCGCCTACTGGGACAGCGAGATCAAGCGCGCCCAGCTCGACGGGCTTTCAGACTTCCCGGTCTTCACGCGGCGCATCCACACCGACATCTCCTACGTTGCCTGCGCGCGCAAGCTTTTGGCCGCGCCCGACGCGGCGTTCCCGCAATTCGCCACCCACAACGCGCTGACGCTCGCCACCATCCACGCCATGGCCGGCGAGAATTTCTATGCCGGCCAATACGAGTTCCAGTGCCTGCATGGCATGGGCGAGCCGCTCTACGAGGAGGTCGTCGGGCGGGAGAAGCTCAATCGGCCGTGCCGCATCTATGCGCCGGTCGGCACGCACGAGACCTTGCTTGCCTACCTCGTCCGTCGTCTGCTGGAGAACGGCGCAAACACTTCGTTCGTGAACCAGATCGCCAATCCCGACATCACGCTCGACATGCTGTTGGCCGATCCCGTCGCGCGCGCCCGCGCCCTGGAACCGGTCGGCGCGCCGCATCCGCGCATCGCCCTGCCGCCTGACCTGTTCGGCGCCGCGCGAAAGAACTCGAGGGGACTCGATCTCGCCAACGAGCAGGTGCTGGCGGCGCTGGCCGCGACCTTGCAGGCGGGTGGCCAGCTGGCGGCCGTGCCACTGTTGGCCGATGGTCCCGGCAAGGGCAGCGCGCGTGATGTGACCAACCCCGCCGACCGGCGCGACGTTGTTGGCACGGTGATCGAGGCGACGCCGGAGTTGGTCGATGCCGCCTGCGCGCTCGCCAAGCCATGGCAGGAACCGCCGACGGTGCGCGCAGCGACCCTGCGCAAGGCCGCCGACCTGATGGAAGCGCGACTGGAACCATTGCTGAGCCCGATCGTCCGCGAGGCCGGCAAGACTCTCAGCAACGCCGTCGGCGAGGTGAGGGAGGCGGTCGATTTCCTGCGCTACTACGCGGGCTGCATCGATGGTTTTTCCAACGACACGCACCGGCCGCTGGGTCTCGTCGCCTGCATCAGCCCGTGGAATTTCCCGCTGTCGATCTTCACCGGCCAGATCGCCGGCGCGCTGGCGGCCGGCAATGCGGTGATCGCCAAGCCGGCGGAGGAAACCCCGCTGATCGCCGCCCAGGCCGTGCAGCTCCTGCACGAGGCAGGTGTGCCGCGCGAAGCGCTGCAGCTCCTGCCCGGCGACGGCACGGTCGGCGGTTGGCTGGTCGGCAACCCGGCAGTCGCGGGTGTGGTGTTCACCGGCTCGACCGAGGTCGCGCGCTCGATCAACCGGCAGCTTGCCCTGCGCCTCTGCGCCGACGGAAGACCGCCGACCCTGATCGCCGAGACCGGCGGCCAGAACGCGCTTGTAGCCGATTCCTCCGCGTTGCCCGAGCAGCTCGTGCTCGACGCTTTGACCTCAGCCTTCGATTCGGCCGGCCAGCGCTGCTCGGCGCTGCGCGTGCTCTGCCTGCAGGACGATATCGCCGATCGTGTGATGCCCATGCTGAAAGGCGCGACCGCCGAGCTCGGGATCGGCAATCCGGATCGTCTGCCGGTCGACGTCGGCCCGGTGATCACCGAGGAGGCGCAGAAGCGCCTGCTCGACCACATCGATCGCATGCGCGCGGCGGGCCACGCGGTGCAGCAGGCGGCGCTGCCGGAGGAGACGCAACGGGGCACCTTCGTGCCGCCCACGATCATCGAGATCGCCGCGGTATCGGACCTGCCGGGCGAGGTGTTCGGGCCCGTCCTGCACGTGCTGCGCTACCGCCGCGAGGACATGGAGGCGGTGGTGCGCGCGGTGAACGACACCGGCTTCGGGTTGACCTTCGGCGTGCACAGCCGCATCGACGAGACCATCGACCGGGCGGCGACGGCGAGCAACGCCGGCAACCAGTACGTCAACCGCAACATGATCGGCGCCGTGGTCGGCGTGCAGCCGTTCGGCGGCCACGGCCTGTCGGGCACCGGCCCCAAGGCGGGCGGCCCCTTCTACGTCCAGCGCCTGTTGTCGCAGCGGCCGCCATTCGAGGCGCCATCAGGCGAGCTGGTCGGTCCGGTCGGCGAGCGCAATCTCTATACGCTTCGTCCCAAGGGCGCCGTGCTGTGCATCACCAGCGATCCGCAACGTCTGAAGATGCAGCACGATCTCGTGCGCGCCACCGGCAATCGCGTCGCCGCAGACGAGTCGGACAAGGACATCGCGGCGGTGCTATTCGCCGGCAGCCCGGAAGACCTCACCGCTCTCAACCGGCGCCTCGCCGAACGGCCGGGCCGCATCGTGCCGATTCACCTCGAGCCTTATCCGCGCGAGTTCCTGTTCGACGAGGTCTCGCTCAGCGTCAACACGGCCGCCGCCGGCGGCAACGCCAGCCTGATGGCGATCGGCTGACGGGGTCAGTAGGCGCCGTAGACTTCGGGCTTCCGGTTCTCCCGGATGCAGAGCATCTGGGTGGCGGTTTCCGCGGGCAGCCGGATGCGTTGCTCCTCGCAGTCGTCGTAGGAGAAGGGGCCGCCGAAGTATTTGGGCCCGCCCAGCACGAGGAGGTAGGGCTTCTCCAGGTACCAGCCCGGCCCGGTCCAGGCCGCGGCGACACCCGGCCCCCAGGCCGGCTTGGTCCCACCCTCCGCGCAGGCGCCGAGGCAAGCAGCCAGCGATAGGGCAACGCAAACCGCCAGGTGGCGAATCGACGGGAACGACATCTCTCTACGAACTCCCCCGAGGTGGATGCAACCAAACTACAGGGGCTTTCGCGTCGCAACAATTGCTTTCGCCCGGCTGGGCTGCCGGGCTAATAATGCCCTGAACAATGGCATCCTGGGGGGATGCTGCGCCCACCGGGCAGCAGGACAGAGTTTGATGGATTTGCCGCAGAAACAGGGGCTTTACGACCCGCGCAACGAGCACGACTCCTGCGGTGTCGGCTTCGTGGCCGACATCAAGGGCCGGAAGTCGCATGCCATCGTGCGCCAGGGCCTGAGCATCCTGGTCAATCTCGACCACCGGGGCGCCGTCGGCGCCGACCCGCTGGTGGGCGACGGTGCCGGCTGCATGATCCAGACCCCCGACGCCCTGTTGCGCGACTGGGCGCGCAAGACGGCGGTGGATTTGCCCTCGCCCGGCCACTACGCCGTCGCCATGTGCTTCCTGCCGCAGGACGAGGCGGCGCGGAAGTTCGCGGTCAAGCGCCTGGAGCACTTCGTCAAGGTCGAGGGCCAGAAGCTTTTGGGCTGGCGCGACGTGCCGACCGACACGACAGGGCTGGGCAAGGCGGTGATCGAGCGCATGCCGGTGATCCGCATGGCGATCGTCGGCCGCGGCGCCAAGCTCGCCGACCAGGACGCCTTTGAGCGCAAGATCCTGGCCATCCGCAAGCAGACCCAGAACCCGCTGGTCGACCTGGAGAAGAAGCACAAGCTGCCCGGCCTGGCGCAGCTCTACATGCCATCCTTCTCCTCGCGCACCGTGGTCTACAAGGGCCTCCTGCTGGCACCGCAGGTCGAGAGCTTCTACGAGGATTTGCGCAATCCGCTGACCGAATCGGCGCTCTGCCTGGTGCACCAGCGCTTCTCGACCAATACCTTCCCGTCGTGGCGGCTGGCGCATCCCTACCGCTTCATCGCCCATAACGGCGAGATCAACACGGTGCGCGGCAACGTCAACTGGATGTATGCCCGCCGGCGCACGATGGAATCCGACCTGATCGGCGCCGACCTCGACAAGATGTGGCCGATCATCCCGCACGGCCAGTCCGACACCGCCTGCGTCGACAACGCGCTCGAGCTCCTGGTGGCCGGCGGCTACTCGCTGTCGCACGCCATGATGATGCTGATACCCGAGGCGTGGGCCGGCAATCCGCTGATGGATGCCAAGCGCAAGGCTTTCTACGAATACCATGCTGCCCTGATGGAGCCGTGGGACGGCCCGGCCTGCATCGCCTTCACCGACGGCCGCCAGATCGGCGCGACCCTCGACCGCAACGGCCTGCGCCCGGCGCGCTTCCTGGTGACCGACGACGACAAGGTCGTCATGGCCTCGGAGGCGGGCGTGCTGGCGATCCCCGACAGCAAGATCGTGCGCAAGTGGCGCCTGCAGCCCGGCAAGATGCTGTTGATCGACCTCGAGCAGGGCCGCATCGTCGAGGACGAGGAGCTGAAGCGCACCCTGGCGGAAGCCGAGCCCTACGAGGAGTGGCTGAAGCAGACCCAGTACAAGCTCGAGGAAATGTCGGACATGCCCGACGCGCCGGTGCCGGCGCCGTCCAACGATCCGACCACCTTGCTCGATCGCCAGCAGGCGTTCGGCTACACCCAGGAGGATATAAACTTCTTCCTCGAGCCAATGAGCAAGGAGCCCGACGATCCGATCGGCTCGATGGGCACCGACACGCCGATCGCCGTGCTGTCACGCAAGCCCAAGCTTCTCTACAACTATTTCAAGCAGAACTTCGCGCAGGTCACCAACCCGCCGATTGATCCGATCCGCGAGGAGCTGGTGATGTCGCTGGTGTCGATGATCGGGCCGCGGCCCAACCTGCTGGGCCGCCAGGCCGGCACGCACAAGCGGCTGGAAGTGGCGCAGCCTGTCCTGACCAATTCAGAGCTGGAGAAGATCCGCTCCATCGAGGAGCTTTTGGACGGCGCCTTCCGGACGGCGACGATCGACACGACCTGGCCCGC
>DASZJU010000223.1:0-2493 GCA_035947815.1 Reyranella sp. | reverse complement strand
CGCCGCCACGAAGCCGCCCTTGAGCTTGATCAATCGGTTCACCGCCACGACCATGTCCGAATCGGTGCAGCCGATGACGCAGACATTGTGGCTGTCATGGCCGACCGACGAGGCGATGGCGCCGCGCCGGAGGCCGAAGCCCCTGACGAAGCCGTGCCCGACATTGCCGTGGCGGTTGTGCCGACCCAGCACCGCCACCTTCAGGATATCGAGCGCCATGTCGGCCACGAACGCTCCTTCCCGCGAAGACACGTTGATCGCCAGCCGGTCGGTCAGGATGTTGCCCGGCCGGATGCCGATCACCGGCGGCGATTCGCCGGTGCCGATGGGCACGTGGAAGGTGTCGGCCGTCACCGGCCGCAGCTTCACCGAATCGAGGCCGACCAGCGCCACGTCGGGCCGTGTCCTGAAGCGGTCCGGCGTCACCGGCGCACCGCGGCAAATCACGGAGTGGACCTTACAGGTGGCAAGATCCTCCAGCAGCACGATGTCGGCGCGCTGGCCGGGCGCCACCAGCCCGCGATCGAACAGCCCGAAATGGCGGGCCGCCGACCACGTGGCGGCGCGGTAGGCGTCGAGCGGCCGCACGCCGCGGCCGATGGCGGCGCGGATCATGTAGTCGATATGGCCTTCCTCGGCGATGTCGAGCGGGTTGCGGTCGTCGGTGCAGAGCGCAAGGAAAGGCGCCCGCTCGGTCGTCAGCAGCTCGGCCAGGGCGGCGAGATCCTTGGACACCGTGCCTTCGCGGATCAGGATCTGCATGCCCTTGGCGAGTTTCTCGCGCGCCTCGGCGGCCGACGTCGTCTCGTGGCAGTTACGTATGCCGGCGGCGATGTAGGCATTGAGATCGTAGGACGAGAGCAGTGGCGAATGGCCGTCGATCTGCACGTCGGAGAAAGCGGCAAGCTTGCGCATCACCGACGGGTCCTTGTTGAGCACGCCCGGCACGTTCATCATCTCGGCCAGCCCCAGCACCTTGGGATGCGTCTTGAAGGGCAGCAGATCCTTCGCCTCCAGCCGCGCGCCCGAGGTTTCGAGATGGGTCGCCGGCACGCAGGAGGAAAGCTGCACGCGCAGGTCCATCACCGTGACCTCGGCGCATTTCAGGAAGAATCTTAGCCCGCGGACGCCCAGCACGTTGCAGATCTCATGCGGGTCGCAGATCGCCGTCGTGGTGCCGCGCGGCACGACGCAGCGGTCGAACTCGAGCGGCGGCACCAGCGTGGATTCGCAATGGACGTGGCTGTCGATGAAGCCCGGCACGGCTAAAAGCCCGCGCCCGTCGATCTCGGTGGCGCCGGAATAGGCCTCGTGCGTGCCGACGATGCGATCGCCCGCGATCGCGATGTCGCCCACCGTCGTTTCGCCCGACGTGAGGTCGAAAATGCCGACCGACTTGATGACCAGGTCGGCCGGACCCTTGCCGCGGGCCTGATCGATGATGTCGGCAAGACGGGATTCGGAGAGAGGATCTCTCATCGGTTTCATGAAACCCAGATAACCAGCCTCCCATGGCATGACAATGGCAGCGCGCAAGGCCGTCGCCGAGCCGCACAGCGATTCGACAGGACTGCCCGAAGAGCGTACAGATACAGGCACCATCGCCCACGAAGCCGTAGGCTTGCGATGGCTGAGAGATACGTGCGCTCCCGCCCGGGTTGGCGAGGTGTGCGAATGATCACCGGCTCGTATCGCCCGTCCTGTTTCCGATTTTCTTGATCCTGTTGATTGTCGGCGGCGCATTCTTGCGCATGCCGAGCTGACGGCCGCCTGTCGGCCGCGAAAGGACTTTCTATGGAAATGCCGAAGAATATCTCCACCATCCTGTGGTCCGCCGCAGGCGGTGCCGCCCTCGCCATGGTCGTAGGCTTCAGTTGGGGCGGCTGGGTGACCGGCGGCTCCGCGCGGACAGCGCAGACCTCGGCCTCGCACGATGCCGTCGTGGTGGCGCTGGCGCCGATCTGCGCCGAGCGCTTCCGCGCCCAGAGCGACTCGGCCACCAAGATCGCCGAGCTCGCCAAGTCCAGCAGCTGGGACCGCGGCAACGTCGTCGCCAAGAGCGGCTACGCCACGATGCCCGGCAGCAAGGACGCCGACTCCGACGTCGCCCGTGCCTGCGGCGAGATGCTCGCCAATCCGCCGACGCCCAAGACCTGAACGGCGGCGCCGGCTGCATCGCCTGTAGCCGGTGCTCTCAAGCCTCGACGTCTAGCCGTTGCTCCGGCGTGAATCGGCCGGCGCCTCGGCGCGCGCGTCCATGCCGTAGTCGCGCAGCACCTGGGCGACGCGCAGGCGGTAGTCGCGCAACACGCCCGTGCGGCCGGCCTTCTGCGCCGAACGGTGATGCTCCACGTTGCGCCATGCCGCCACCGCCGCCTCGTCGCGCCAGAAGGAAAGCGACAGGAGCTTGGTCTCGTCCAAAAGGCTTTGGAATCGCTCGATGCTGAGGAAGCCGTCGATGCGCTCCAGCTCGGGCTTCAACTCGGCGGCGAT
>DASZJU010000222.1:0-23489 GCA_035947815.1 Reyranella sp. | reverse complement strand
CCGGCGGACTTGCCGCGGCGGCCGAGTCGCTGGGCGGCGCAACGTGCGTCGGACTGATCACGGGCTTTTTCGTGCCGCGCGGCGAGGTTGCCGCGCCCGAGACCGATGGCCCGGTCGGCGCCGCCCTGCTGGCCACGGCCCTCGCGGCCTGTGGCGTGCCGGCGCGGATCGCGGTCGACACGCCCTGTGCCGGAGCGGTGCGGGCGGCCGTCGAGGAAGCCGGTGGCGGCGTGACGGTCGACGAGGTGGGCGTCGGCGATGGCGCGGGGATTGTCCGCCTGGTCGACGCGTGGCGCCGCGCGGCAGTCACTCATGCCGTGGCCATCGAACGCTGCGGCCGCAGCGGTGACGGCCGGCCGCGCAACATGCGCGGCGTCGACGTCTCGTCCTGGACGGCGCCGCTCGACGATCTGTTCCTGGGCGGCCACTGGACGAAGCTCGCGGTGGGCGACGGCGGCAACGAGATCGGCATGGGCCTGCTGCCGGTCGGTCTGATCGCGCGCACCGTGCCGAACGGATCGGAGATCGCCTGCGTCACCTCATGCGATCATCTCGTCGTCGCCGGCGTGTCCAATTGGGGCGCCTATGGGTTGATGGCGGCACTTGCCGTCTTGCGCGCCGACTGGAGCGACACGATCGCCAAATTCCTGACCGCGGAACGCGACCTTGCCGTCACGCGCGCCATCGTCGCCAAGGCCGGCGCCGTCGACGGTGTCACGGCGCGCCGCGAAGCCACGGTCGACGGTTTCGGACCGGAGATCCACGGCGCGCTGATCGACGAGCTCGGTCGCATTGCATGGGCGCAAGCGGCGGACTAGCTTCGCCCGCCATGGACAATCCCTACGCGCCCACGCATCCCGAAATCCGCGAAGCGGTTCGCCAGCTCTGCCTGAAATTCGATGGCGCCTACTGGCGCGCCCTCGACCGCGAGCGCGGCTACCCGACGGACTTCGTGAAGGCGCTGACCGACGCCGGCTGGCTGGCAATCCTGATCCCGGAAGAGTACGGCGGCGCCGGTCTCGGCATCTCGGCGGCTGCGGCCGTGCTCGAAGAAGTGCAACGCGCCGGCTGCAACGGGGCGGCCTGCCACGCGCAGATGTACATCATGGGCACCCTGCTGCGGCACGGCAGTATCGAGCAGAAAGAGCGCTACCTGCCCCGCATCGCCAGCGGCGAGCTCAGGCTGCAAGCCTTCGGCGTCACCGAGCCCAGCAGCGGCACCGACACCCTGGCGCTGCGCACGACGGCGGTGAAGAAGGACAACAGCACCTATGTCGTGAATGGCCAGAAGGTGTGGACCAGCCGCGCCGAGCACTCCGACCTGATGCTGCTGCTGGCGCGCACCACGCCCAAGGAGCAGGCCAAGAAGCGCACCGAGGGATTGTCGGTGTTCCTGGTCGACATGCGCGAGGCGCTGGGCAAGGGCCTCACGATCCGGCCGATCCGCACCATGATGAACCACAACAGCACCGAGGTGTTCTTCGACAATATGGAAGTGTCGGCCGAGAATTTGATCGGCGAGGAAGGGCAAGGCTTCCGCTACATCCTGGGCGGCATGAATGCCGAGCGCGTGCTGATCGCCGCGGAATGCATCGGCGATTCACGGTGGTTCATCGAGAAGGCGACTGACTACGCCAAGGAGCGCAAGCTGTTCGGCCGGGCGATCGGCCAAAACCAGGGCGTGCAGTATCCCATCGCCCGCGCCTACGCCCAGACCGAGGCGGCCGACCTGATGGTGCGCAAGGCTGCTTCGCTTTACGAAGCCAACCTGCCGTGCGGCGCCGAGGCCAACATGGCCAAGATGCTTGGATCGGAGGCGGCGTGGGCGGCCGCCGACATGTGCGTGCAGACCCATGGCGGCTTCGGCTTCGCCGAGGAGTACGACATCGAGCGCAAGTTCCGCGAGACGCGGCTCTACATGGTGGCGCCGATCTCGACCAACATGATCCTGAACTTCATCTCCGAACACGTTCTGGATTTGCCGCGATCGTACTGAGCGACGTTTCTAGTCGAAGACAAAATGCCGAAAGGTCGCGATCGCCATCATGATTGCGGCGTGGCCGATTATCGCCAGGAACACCGTCCAGGCGGCGGTGAATAAAGTGAACAGCCAGCCCAGCATGGCCATCACACCGTCGCCTTCGACGAGCGCCAGACAAAAGAACAGGATCGCCCAGGCCGGCAGCAAATTGTCGAAAGGGATCGGCAGGGCGAGCAGTACGATCAGCAGCATCCAGGTGAACTGGAGAAATCGTCGCGGCAGGCCCGCCACCCACCAGCCGCGACGGGGATGAATGGCATTCTCCAGTCGTTCGACGTGCCGTCGGATGCGCGCCAGGAAATCCTGCAGCTTGCCGCGCGGCAGGCCGCGGCGGCCGACGAGGTCGGGCAGCGAAGGCACAGGTCGACCGAGGAAGTACTGCACCACGAGCAGGAACATCGGCACCCCGGTGATGGTCGAGAGCCAGGGGATGCCGGTCGGGACGCAATTGGGCAGATTGAGCGCGGCAATGGCGAAGGCGTAGGAGCGGCTCTCCAGCCCTTCCAGGAACGCCTTGACCGTCAGGACGGAATCGCGCGGGCCAGCGAACAGCCGATCGAGCGTCGCCAGCAGTGCGCCGCGTTCGCTCATCCGCTCGTGCGCGCGAGCAGGCGGCGCGCTAGCACGAGATGCGGACGGTCGAGCATCTTGCCATCGAGCGTGAGGACGCCGGACGCCGGGTTGTTATCGAAAGTGGTGACGACGCGCGTGGCCCAGTCGATCTCCTGCGCCGACGGCGTGAAGACCTCATTGATGATCGCGACCTGGTCGGGATGAATGGCGATCTTGCCGCCATAGCCCATGCGTCTCGCGTCATTCGCCTCGGCGCGCAGGCCCTCGAGGTTCTTGATGTCGGGAAAAACCGTGTCGTAGGCGGTGACGCCGGCCGCCACCGACGCCATCAGGTTGACGGTACGCGCAAGCTTGAACGTGTCGTCGTAGACGCCCGGCGCCGGCCCCTTGGCCAGCGCACCGAGATCGGCCATCAGATCCTCGCCACCCCAGGAATGGCCGATCAGGCGCGCATGCCTGGCCGGCGCGGCGGTGAGCGCCAGCACGGCGGCGGCGCTCTCGGTGGCGATGGTCAGGATCCTGGTCGTGCCGGTCTCGATGCCTTCGCGCGCTTCGAGCACATCGAGATAGTTTGCCAGCAGGTCGATGTTGGCCTGGCCGACACACTTGGGGAAGACGATGCCGTCGGGCCGGCCCTGCATGACGACGGCGAGATCGCCCAGCGTCAGGCCGGTGTCGAGGGCGTTGATCCGCACGTAGAGCTTGGGGCCGGCGCGGTTGGCGCCTTTGAGATAGGCAAGCGCCATGTCGCGCGCGAGCTTCTTGCGATCGGCGGCGACGGAATCCTCGAGATCGAGGATCAGCCCGTCCGGGCCGGACGAGGGGCCCTTGGCGAGCTTGCGCTCCGAATCGGCGGGGACGAACAGGAAGGATCGCATCGGTTTGCTCTCAGTTCTTGGGTTTCTTGCGCATCAGCGCCTGGCGCGCGCATTGGGCGACGACCTCGCCGCGCTGGTTGGTGGCGGTGTGGGAGAATTCGACGATGCCGGCGTCGGGCCGCGACTTGCTCTCGCGCAGGCTTAAAACCTTGGTCTGCACCCGCAGCGTGTCGCCGTGGAAGACCGGCTTGGGGAAGCGCACGTCGGTCATGCCGAGATTGGCGACGGTCGTGCCGAGCGTGGTGTCGTTCACCGTGATGCCGATCATGAGACCGAGCGTGAACAGGCTGTTGACGATGCGCTGGCCGAACTCGGTCTTCGACGCGAATTCCTCATCGAGGTGCAGCGGCTGCACGTTCATGGTGAGCGAGCTGAACAGCACATTGTCCATTTCCGTGACCGTGCGCGTCCAGGCATGGTCGAACACCCGGCCGACGGTGAATTCCTCGTAATACAGCCCTGCCATCTTCCTCCTCGCGAAAGTCCGCCCTTCTAGCACGTATGGACGCTGCCATGGACGCTGAGGGGTCGCCATCGTATCAATGCCGCCACAGGACGAAACACCGAGACGGGAGCGTACGACATGCGTGCGATGCTGAGCGAAACGCCGGGCGGGCCGGAAAGCCTGAAGCTGGTCGAGCTGCCGTCCAAGCCGCTGGGCAAGGGCCAGGTCCGTGTCGCGGTGCGCGCGGCCGGCGTCAATTTTCCCGACACGCTGATCATCGCCGACAAGTACCAGTTCAAGCCGCCGCGTCCCTTCGCGCCGGGCCACGAGATCGGCGGCGACGTCGTCGAAGTGGGTGAGGGCGTCACGGGCTACAAGGTGGGCGACCGCGTGATCGGCATGATCGGTCATGGCGGATACGCCACCGAGGCGGTGGTCGATCAGGCCAACCTCCTGCCGATGCCCAAGAACATGAGCTACGAGGACGGTGCCGCTTTCACCATGACCTACGGCACTTCCTATTACGCCCTGAAGCAGAGGAGCAGCTACAAGCCCGGCGAAACCCTGCTGGTGACCGGCGCATCGGGCGGCGTCGGGCTGACGGCGGTCGAACTCGGCGCGCTGATGGGACTGAAGGTGATCGCAGCCGTCGGTTCCGACGAGAAGATGGAAGTCTGCCGCAAGTACGGCGCCACGATGTTCGTGAACTACGCCAAGGAGAAGATGCGCGACAAGGTCAAGGAACTCACCGGCGGCAACGGCGCGGACATCATCTACGATGCCGTCGGCGGCGACGCCTTCGACGAGTCGGTGCGTTGCATAGCCTGGTACGGCCGCCTGCTGGTCGTGGGTTTCGCGGCAGGCCGCATTCCCTCGCTGCCGGCCAATCTTGCGCTCTTGAAGAGCTGTGACGTGCGCGGCGTGTTCTACGGCGCCTGGCGCGGTCGTGAACCGGACGAAGCGCGCAAGAACTTCGACGAGCTGCTGATATGGTACGGCGAAGGCAAACTGAAGCCGCACATCTCCATGCGCTTCCCGCTCGAGAAGGGCGCCGACGCCATGAATGCGCTGTTGTCGCGCAAGGCGACGGGCAAGGTCGTGCTGACCGTGGCTTGAACACCTACTGACTCTTCTTCCTCCCCCGTCATACGGGGGAGGGCAGGGAGGGGGAGGCCGCACGGCCGGTTTTGAAAATTGAAGATCGGAAATTTGCAGACGCTTCGACTGCGGCCCTCCCCCTCCGGCCCTTCGTGCCACCTCCCCCGTATGACGGGGGAGGAAGAAATGAAAGTAAGGAGGAAATCGTGGGAAGACTGGCTGGCAAGATCGCGATCGTGACGGGCGCGGCATCGGGCATTGGCGCGGCCTCGGCCAAGCTCTTCGCCGACGAAGGCGCACAGGTATTGGCCGTCGACCGGCCGGAATCGGCGATCGAGCAGGCCCATGCCGGCAACAATGCGGTGGCGGCTTTCGCCTGCGACATCACGGGCGACGACGCGCCCCGGCAGATCGTGGCCGCCGCGGTCTCGCGGTTCGGCGCCATCGACATCCTGTTCAACAATGCCGGCGTGAGCGGCCGCGCCTTCGTCGAGGAGATGACCGACGAGCACTGGGACCGCGTCAATGGCGTGAACGTGCGGGCGATGTTCCGGCTCTGCCGCGAAGCCATCCCGGCGCTCAAAGCGCGCGCCAAGGAGAAGGGCCGGGCGCGCATCGTCAATACCGCTTCGGTGATGGCTTTCGACACCGACTACGGACTTGCCGCCTATTGCGCCTCCAAGGCAGGCGTCGGCGGACTGACGCGCACGCTGGCGCTCGAGCTCGGCAAGTTCAACATCACCGCCAACTATGTCTGCCCGGGCGCCATCTACACCGGCATGACCCGCACCAACTTCGACAATCCTGAAATTCGCGCGGTTTGGGAAAAGAAAGCGGCCTTGCGCCGGCTCGGCCAGCCGATCGATATTGCCCGCGGCGCGCTCCTGCTGGCGTCCGACGAGGCCGACTTCATCACCGGCCACGAGCTCGTGGTCGATGGCGGCCTGACACTCAGAACCTAGGTTTATCGTTCCATGACCAACATCCACTCCTTCGCTGCCGACTACAGCGAGGCGCGCGACAAGTTTCTCGCGGCGGCGCGCGTCGCGGGCGCGGTGACCTGTCGTTATGACAACCCCGCCAAAGGACCGAGGGGCGAAGCCTTGTCGGCCGATGTGGCGCGGCTGGGCCCCGACGATGCCTCGAGGGCAGTGGTAACGATCTCCAGCACGCACGGCGTGGAGGGCTATTGCGGCTCGGGGTTCCAGGTCGATTGGCTGGCAAGCGTCGGTGCGGCCGGCCTGCCGAAGGATACGGCTGCCGTGTTCGTCCACGCGATCAACCCTTACGGCTTCGCCTGGACGCGGCGCGTGACGGAAGAGGGCAACGACCTCAACCGCAACTACGTCGACCACAGCAAGCCTTATCCTACGAACGAGGGCTATCTCGAGATCGCCGATTTCCTGGTGCCGCGCGACCTCAGCCAGGCCGTCGTCGCTGCCGCCGAAGCAAAGCTCGCCGCCTACCGCAAGAAGGTTGGCGACGTTGCTTATTTCCGCGCGGTTTCGGGCGGCCAGTATAGTCATCCTGACGGCATGTTCTTCGGCGGCGGCGGCCCGTCGTGGTCCAACCGCACTCTGCACGCCATAACCGACCGGTTCCTGAAGGGCCGCCAGGACGTTGCGGTTATCGACTTCCATACCGGGCTCGGCCCCTATGGCTACGGCGAGCCGATAACGCACTACGATATCGACACGCTGGCTTCTCGTCGCGTACGCGCCTTCTGGGGCGAGTCGGTGACAGAGTCCAAGCGCGGGCAGACCGCCTCCCAGGCGCGCGACGGGCTGGGTCATTATGGTCTCAATCGCGTGCTGACGGAGCCCGAGACGCGGCTCACCATGTGTACCCTGGAATACGGCACGTTCGATCGCGAGAGTGGCCAGAGGGCCTTCCGGGCCGACCATTGGCTGCACAAGTACGGCGATCCGCTGGGCCAGGAAGCGGGGCCGGTGCGGTCCGCGATGCGCCGGCAATTCTATCCCGAGACTGACGACTGGAAGGAGGCGGTGCTGTTCCGCGGTCACCAGATCGTGCGTCAGGCGATCGCCGGCATCCAGCGCGGCGCCCTCTAGGGCCTTGGCCGGTCTCTGGGGACAATCGCCCGCGAAAAGCCATACGCGGCGCAAGCGATCCTGCTAAAAGCCCTTCCCATGCGTGCTCTGGTAGCGCTGCTCGCGTTCGTGACCGTGGCGGCGCTCAATCTCTTGTGGTGGTCGTGGCCCAACAGGCCGGTGGAGATCGCCGGCTGGACGACCGCGCCGTTGCAGAGCGTGTCATTCGCGCCGTACCGGCCCGGCCAGAGCCCGCTCACTCGCAGCTTCCCGACACCCGACCAGATCGACGACGATTTGCATCGCCTGCAGGGCAAGGTGCGCGCGGTGCGGACCTATTCCACGGGCGAGAACCTCGAGGCCGTGCCGCAGCGTGCCGGCAAGTACGGGCTGAAGGTCTGGCACGGCGCGTGGCTCAACAGCAATGAGAAGGAGAATCTCGAGCAGATCAACCTGCTGATCGATCATGCCAACAAGTACAAGGACACGATCGAGCGGGTGATCGTCGGCAACGAGGTGCTGCTGCGCAAGGATCTGACCGCGAACGAGTTGCGGCGCTATATCCGCCAGGTCAAGCAGCGCGTGTCGCAGCCCGTGACCTATGCCGATGTCTGGGAGTTCTGGCTGCGCAACCCATCGCTGGCCGACGAGGTCGACTTCATCACCATACACATCCTGCCCTACTGGGAGGACGAGCCGATCGGCCTCGATCGTCGCGAGCCCGACGGGACGCCCAGCATCGAGAAGCACATCGTCGACATCTACAAGAAGGTCCAGGCGCGCTTCCCCGACAAGAAGATCGTGATCGGCGAAACCGGCTGGCCGAGCGACGGCCGCATGCGCTCCGACGCGCGACCCGGGCGGGTCGAGCAGGTGCGCTATTTCTCGACCTTCCACACCATCGCCGAGCGCGAGAAGTTCGACTACAACGTCGTCGAAGCCTTCGACCAGTACTGGAAGGCGCGCCAGGAAGGCACGGTCGGCGCGGCCTGGGGCCTTTTGGACGCCCAGCGCCAGGACAAGTTCGAGCTCGGCAAGCCGATCGTGGCTGAGCCGCACTGGCGCATGCTCTACACACTGTCGACCTTGGCCGGCGGGCTGATGCTGATGGGGTTCGTCAGCCTGCGCCGCCAGGCCAGAGGCAAGACCATCGCGATCTTTGCAGTCTTCGCCCAGCTCGTGGCGACCTGCTACGTGCAGGCGACCTGGATCGACCTGTCGCGCACGTTCTATTTCGAGAAGATGGTGGGCGTCGTGTTCTGGGCGCTGCTGCTCGGCCTGTTCAGCTATGCCTTGCTGCGCGGCATCGCCGACAGCCTGACCGGCAAGATGGCCGATCCCTCGCTCTACGGTGCGCGCGTGCGCGAGGCGCTGCATGCCTGGCGCGAACTGCCGCGTTACCGAATCGTGCAGCGCGCCGACCTGATGGCACAGCTCCTTTATCTGGTGCTGACGGTGCTTTGCATCTTCTATCTCGTGTTCATCAGCATCGACTGGTACGACGGCGTGATCCGCCTCAGCGAGACATGGTATCGCCAGATCGCCATCGACGGCCGCTACCGCGACTTTCCGATTTGGAGCTTCGTCATTCCGAGCATCGTGCTGATGGCCTGGAAGACGCTGACCATTCTGCGCTCGGATCCGATTTCGCGGGCCGACAGATGGGCCAAGGCGTTGTCGTTCGGCCGCCTGCTGGGCTATGACGGCAGCCGCGGCTTCGTGCGCATGGACCGCTCTTTCAGCCGGGTGCGGCCCGTCCTGCCGGAGATCGTGCTGGCCTTTCTGCTGGTCTTCTGGGCGGCCGTGATGATGGTGACCGAAGGCGCCATCAAGCTCTACGATGGCGGCTCCGGCGGCTTCGTTGCCGCCGATGGTGGTCGCTGGGTAATCAGGACACTTTTCTGGAACACGCAGGCCGACTGGTTCGCTGCACTGGCTGTGCTCATGGCCATACCCTATCTAGCGACGATCTACATATCGATACGCGAACCACTGGCAGAACCGCCACCGGACTCCTATACCAGCAAATGGTAGGCGTTTAGGCGGGAGTCACGACATGGAAATCAAGGGCGAATACAAGATCGCGGCACCGCGTGACAAGGTTTTTGCAGCACTGAACGACGCAGCCATCCTGCAGGCCTGCATTCCAGGCTGCGAATCGCTCGAGAAGACGTCCGACACGGAGATGAAGGCCAAGGTTCGCCTGCGCATCGGCCCGGTCAGTGCCAGCTTCACCGGCAAGGTGACGCTGTCCGACATCGATCCGCCGAACGGCTACAAGATCTCCGGCGAAGGGCAGGGCGGCGTGGCCGGGTTTGCCAAGGGCGGCGCCGTCGTCACCCTGCGCGACGATGGCGGCGCGACCGTCCTGGACTACAATGTCGATGCCCAGGTCGGCGGCAAGATCGCCCAGGTCGGCGCGCGGCTGATCGACGGGACGGCGCGCAAGCTGGCTGACGAGTTCTTCGGCAAGTTTGCGGCCACGATCGGCGGATCGCCCGCCGCGGCGGCGGTGGCGGGAACGCCCTCGGCAGCCGAAGCACCTGCGGCGGCCCCGGCGCCGTCCGCTGCAGCGCAGCGTGGCTATAAGCACTGGCTGGTCATCGGTATCGGCGCCGCCGTTCTGATCCTGATCTTCCTGGCAAGCCGTTAGCTCGCAATTCGCTTGACCGCCGCCTGACCCGCTTGCGAGAGTCGCTCCAACGCTCCTGGGCGCGCGTTAACGCGCCTGCGTCGAACCAACAATGAGGGAGAAGAATACATGACCATTTCCGTCGCCATGACCGTCAACGGCAAGTCCGTTTCCGGCAAGGTCGAGGCGCGCACGCTGTTGGTTCAGTTTCTGCGCGAGCATCTCGGCATGACCGGAACGCATGTCGGTTGCGATACCAGCCAGTGCGGCGCCTGTGTCGTCCACGTCGACGGCAAGTCGGTGAAATCCTGCACCATGCTGGCGGTCCAGGCCGAGGGTTCGAAGGTGATCACCATCGAGGGCCTGGCCGAAAGCGCCGACAAGTTGCACCCGATGCAGGAGGCGTTCCGCGAGAATCACGCGCTGCAGTGTGGCTTCTGCACGCCCGGCATGGTGATGAGCGCCATCGACATGGTGAAGCGCCACAACTACCAGCTCGACGAGACGACGGTGCGCCGCGAGCTCGAGGGCAACCTCTGCCGCTGCACTGGCTACCACAACATCGTGAAGGCAATCCTGGCGGCAGCGCCCGCCATGAAGTCAGCAGGGGTGTAGCCATGACCGCCGCCACCGGAATCGGCGCCCGCGTTCTTCGGACGGAAGACAAGCGCTTCCTGACGGGAACCGGCCGCTATGTCGACGATCTGCCTCTCGCGCGCGCGACCTACGCCTATTTCCTGCGTTCGCCGCACGCCCATGCGAAGATCAAGAGCATCGACACCGCGGCGGCCAAGAAGATGCCGGGCGTGGTCGAGATCTTCACCGGTAAGGATACGGCCGATGCCAAGGTCGGCGGCCTGATCTGCGGCTGGGTGGTCAAGGGCAAGGACGGCCAGCCGCACAAATCGCCGCCGCATCCGGTAATGGCGCTCGATACCGTGCGCTATGTCGGCGACACCGTCGCCATGGTCGTGGCCAACAGTGCCGATGAGGCCAAGGACGCGGCCGAGGCGATCAAGGTCGACTACGAGGTCAAGCCGGCCAACGTCGATCTTGCCCGTGCGCTCGACAAGGGCGTGCCCGAAGTGCACCCCGAGGCGCCGGGCAACCTGATCTACGACTGGGAAATCGGCGTGAAGGCCGATATAGACGCGGCCTTCGCCAAGGCCGCGCACGTTACCAAGCTCGACCTCGTGAACAACCGGCTGATCCCCAACGCCATGGAGCCTCGCGCCGCGGCGGCGGACTACGACAAGGGCACGGGCAACTACACGCTGTGGTCGACGTCGCAGAACCCGCATGTGCTGCGCCTCATCCTGTCGGCCTTCGTGCTGGGCATTCCCGAGCACAAGCTGCGCGTCATCGCTCCGGACGTGGGCGGCGGCTTCGGCAGCAAGATCTTCTGCTACAACGAAGAGACGATGGTCACCTGGGCGGCCAGCCGTGTCGGCCGGCCGATCAAGTGGACGGCCGAGCGCTCGGAATCGTTCATGACCGACGCCCATGGCCGCGACCATGTCACCCGTGCCGAGCTTGCCCTCGACAGGGACGGCAAGTTTCTCGCGCTTAGGGTCGACACCATTGCCAACATGGGCGCGTATCTGTCGACCTTCTCGACGGCGGTGCCGACGTACCTTTACGCCACGCTGCTGGCCGGCCAGTACACGACACCGCTCATCTACGCCAACGTGAGAGCAGCGCTCACGCACACCGCGCCGGTCGACGCCTACCGCGGCGCCGGGCGGCCCGAGGCGACCTTCGTGATCGAGAGCATCGTCAGCAAGGCTGCTGCCGAGATGAAGATGGATGCGGCTGAGCTGCGCCGTAAGAACTTCATCCCGACGACCGCCTTCCCGTACCAGACGCCGGTGGCGCTGCAGTACGATTCGGGCAACTACCCGCCGATCATCGACGAGGCGATGAAGATCGCCGACTACAAGGGCTTCGAGGCCCGCCGCGCCGAGGCCAAGTCACGCGGCAAGCTGCGCGGCATCGGCTTCTCGTCCTACATCGAGGCCTGTGGCCTGGGACCGTCGCGGGTCATCGGCCAGCTGGGTGGCGGCGTCGGCCAATGGGAGTCGGCGCAGATCAAGTTCAACCCAACGGGCAACGTCCAGATCCTGACCGGCGCGCACAGCCACGGCCAGAGCCACGAGACGACCTTCGCCCAGATCGTGTCGGACAAGCTCGGTGTGCCGATCGAGAGCATCGAAGTCGTCCACGGCGATACCGCGACAACGCCGTTCGGCATGGGCAGCTACGGCAGCCGGTCGCTGGCGGTCGGCGGCTCGGCCATCATGAAGGCGGCCGACAAGATCATCGCCAAGGGCAAGAAGATCGCGGCCCATCTCATGGAGGCGTCGGTCGCCGACGTCGTCTTCGAGAATGGCACCTTCAAGGTCGCCGGTACCGACAAGGCCGTGCCGCTCGGCGCCGCGGTGTTCGCGGCCTACGTGCCGCACAACTACCCGCTGGAAGAGCTCGAACCCGGCATGGACGAGAACGCCTTCTACGATCCATCGAACTTCGTCTATCCGGCGGGCACGCAGATCTGCGAGGTCGAGATCGACCCCGATACCGGTGCGGTCGAGGTGGTCGCCCACACCGCGGTCGACGATTTCGGCAACATCATCAATCCGATGATCGTCGACGGCCAGGTCCATGGCGGCATCGTCCAGGGCGTCGGCCAGGCGCTGATGGAAAACGCCGTCTACGACAAGGCCACGGGCCAGCTCGTGAGCGGCTCGTACATGGACTACACCATGCCGCGCGCCGACAACGTGCCGTCGTTCAAGCTCGGCAACAAGGTCACGCCCTGTCCGCACAATCCGCTGGGCGTCAAGGGTTGCGGCGAGGCCGGCGCGATCGCTGCGCCGGCCGCCGTCATGAATGCCATCCACAATGCGCTGGCGCCGCTCGGCGTCACGCACGTCGAAATGCCCGCCACCTCGCTCAACGTGTGGCAATCGATCCAAGGCGCCCAACACGCGGCCGCCGAGTAACCGGAGGAAATTGAGATGTACGATTTCGCTTATCATCGTCCGAAGTCGCTCGCTGATGCCGTCAGCCTGCTCAAGGGCAAGCCCGAGGGCCGCGTCATGTCGGGCGGCATGACCCTGATCCCGACGCTGAAGCAGCGCCTGGCCAAGCCCAGCGACGTGGTCGATCTCGCCGGGGTCAAGGAACTCGCCGGCATCAAGGTCGAGGGCAATAACGTGGTGATCGGCGGCATGACCCGTCACGCCGACGTCGCGACCTCGGCCGAAGTGAAGGGCGCCATTCCGGCGCTGGCCTATCTCGCGGGCCATATCGGCGATCCGCAGGTGCGCAATCGCGGCACGATCGGCGGCTCGATCGCCAACAACGATCCGGCGGCGGACTATCCGGCCGCGGTCGTGGCGCTGAACGCAACCGTCACCACCAACACCGGCAAGCACACGGCCGACAGCTTCTTCAAGGGGCTGTTCGAGACGGCGCTGGGCGAGGGCGAGCTGGTCACCTCGGTGAGCTTCCCCAAGGCCGAGAAGGCCGCCTACATGAAGTTCCCGAACCCGGCCTCGCGCTACGCCATGGTCGGCGTGTTCGTCGCCAAGACCGCGGCCGGCGTGCGGGTCGCGGTGACCGGCGCGGGTGCCAGCGTGTTCCGCGTCAAGGCGATGGAGGATGCGCTGGCCAAGAACTTCTCCTCGGCCGCGATCAAGGACATCAAGATCCCGGCCGACGGCCTCAACAGCGACATCCACGGCAGCGCCGAATATCGCGCCCATCTCGTGGGTGTGATGGCACGGCGCGCCGTCGACGCGGCCAACAAGTAGTCGCCGTTCTGAAAGCACTGGTCACGGGCTTCGATCCGTTCGGCGGCGACAAGGTCAATCCGTCGTCGCTGGCGGTCGGGCAATTGAAGAAACGGATCGGCGAGGTGGTGGTGCACACCGCCCAGCTGCCGACGTCGTACGCGCACTCGGCGAGCGTGCTGCGGGCGGCCATCGAAGAGGTGAAGCCCGAGCTCGTGCTGTGCGTGGGGCAGGCCGGCGGCCGCACCGAGCTTAGCCTCGAGCGGGTCGCGATCAACGTCCAGGATGCCCGCATCCGCGACAATGACGGCAAGCAGCCGATCGACAAGCCGGTCGTGAAGGACGGCCCGGCGGCCCATTTCGCGACGCTGCCGATCAAGGCCTGCGTGGCGGAGATGCGCAAGGCAGGGCTGCCTGCCGCCGTATCGAACACCGCCGGAACCTTCGTCTGCAACCACATCTTCTATGCGCTGATGGACATCGCCCAGAGCCATCCCATCCCGATACGCGGCGGCTTCCTGCACATCCCCTATGTGCCGGAACAGGCGGCCCGCCTGGGCGGCGCGCCGTCGATGGCGCTCGACGACATCGTGCGTGGCATCGAGATCATCCTCGAGGTCAGTGCCAGCCGCGTGAGCGACGTCCACACCATCGAAGGCCGCATCTCATAGTCTTCCGGACCGCGGGAGTTACTCCGCCGCGATGGCCAGCGGCGGGTGCGCCGCCGTCTCGACCAGCGCAGGCTTCGCGGCCGGCCGCTTCACCCTGAACCACGCCGCGTAGAGCGCCGGCAGGAAGAGCAGGGTAAGCGCCGTCGCCACCAGCAGGCCGCCCATCAAGGCGACCGCCATGGGCCCCCAGAACACGCTCCTGGACAGCGGGATCATGGCGAAGATGGCGGTGCCGGCGGTGAGCAGGATCGGCCGGGCGCGGCGCACCGTGGCGTCGATCACGGCGTCCCAGGCGCTGTGGCCGGCGGCGAGGTCCTGGTCGATCTGGTCCACCAGGATCACCGAATTGCGCATGATCATGCCGGCCAGCGCAATCACGCCCAACAGCGAGACGAAGCCGAAGGGCTGGTTGAAGAGCAGCAGGAACAGCGACACGCCGATCAGGCCGAGCGGCGCCGTCAGCACGACCAGCGCGAGCTTGGAGAAGCTCTGCAGCTGCAGCATCAGGAACATGATCATCAGGAAGGCCATCACCGGCATCATCTTGAAGATCGAGCCCTGGCTCTTGGCGCTCTCCTCCTTGTCACCGCCGACTTCGATGCGATAGCCCGCCGGCAGCTCGGCGCGCAGCGGCGCCAGCGCCTTGTCGATGCGGGCGGCGACGTCGGGGCCCTGCACGCCGTCGATCACGCCGGCGCGCACCGTCATCAGCAGCTCCTTGTTGCGTCGCCACAGGATCGGCTCCTCGAGCTCGAAGTGCAGCGTGGCGAGCTGGGCGAGCGACACCACGCCGCCGTTGCCGGTGCGCAGGTTGATCGCCTCCAGGCCCTCGACGCTGAGGCGCTCGGGCGCCACGGCGCGGGCCACCACATCGATCGACTCGGTGCCCTCGCGGTATTGTGTCACGGTTACGCCCGACAGCAGGGTCTGCAGCGTGCTGCCCAGGATCTGCGAATCGACGCCGAGCGCGCGCGCCTTGTTCTGGTCGACTTCAAGCCGCACCGTCTTGGCCAGCTCGTTCCAGTCGAAGTTGACGTCGCGCGTGGCCGGGTCGGTCTTGAAGACCTGCCGCACCTGTTCGGCCACGGCGCGGACCTGCTGCGGCTCCTCGCCCAGCACGCGGAACATCACCGGGTAGGCGACCGGCGGGCCGTTCTGCAGTCGCTGCACGCGGGCGCGCACGGCCTCGAAATCGCTGGCGAACAACTTGCTGAGATCGGCGAAGACGCGCTCGCGCGCCCCCAGATCCTTGGTCATGACGATGACTTGGCCGAAGTTGGCGTTGCTGAGCTCGGGCACGGTCGGCAGGTAGAAGCGCGGGCTGCCGGCGCCGACATAGGCCGTGTAGAAGGCGACGTCGGGGTTCTCGCCCAGCCACTTCTCGAGCTTGCGCACTTCCTTGTCGGTCGCTTTCCACGAGGCGCCCTGGGCGAGCTTCATGTCGACGATCAGCTCGGGCCGGTTGGCGGTCGGGAAGAACTGCTTCTGCACCAGGGTGAAGGCGCCCATCGAAGCCACGAAAGCCAGCGCGGTGATGGCGATCGTGGTCTTGCGCCAGGTCACGCACCACACCACCAGCTTGCGGAAGAGGCGATAGAGCCGGCCTTCATAGGGGTCGGCATGATGCACCTTGGGCTGCGGCAGCAGGTGGTAGCCCATCCACGGCGTGAACAGCACGGCCACGAACCACGAGATGATCAGCGAAAGGCCGACCACCCAGAAGATCGAGTTGGTGTATTCGCCGGCGCTCGACCTGGCGAAACCCACCGGCACGAAGCCGATCGCGGTGACGAGCGTGCCGGTCAGCATCGGGAAGGCGGTCGAGGTGTAGGCGTAGGTCGCGGCCTCGAGCCGGCTGGCGCCCTGCTCGAGCTTCACCATCATCATCTCGACGGCGATGATGGCATCGTCGACCAGCAGGCCGAGCGCGATGATCAGCGCGCCGAGCGAGATCCGCTGGAAGTCGATGCCAAGCAGCATCATGCCGACGAAGGTGATGGCCAGCACCAGCGGCACCGACATCGCCACGATGATGCCGGTGCGCACGCCCAGGCTGATGAACGACACGACCAGCACGATGGCGAGCGCCTCGAGCAGCGAGGAGATGAACTCCTCGAACGACTTGTCGACGACCTCGGGCTGGTTGGCGACCTTGTGCACGGTGATGCCGACGGGCAGGCCCGCCTCGACCTCGGCCATTGCCTGCTCGAGCGCCTTGCCCAGGGTCTGCACGTTGCCGCCTGGCGCCATGACGACGCCCAGCCCGATCACCGGCTTGCCGTCGAAGCGCATCGATATCTGCTGCGGATCCTGGTAGCCGCGCTTGATCTCGGCCACGTCGGACAAAGTGAGCGTGCGGCCGTTGGCGCTGAAGGGCAGCGCGGCCAGCTCCTGGGCGGTGACCGGCGCGCCGTCGACGCGGACCGTGACCCGCTCACCCTTGGTCTCGACCGTGCCGGTCGCCACGATGGCGTTTTGCCGGCGCACGACCTCGAGGATCTGGTCGACCGGCACGCCCAACATGGCGAGCCGCGTATGACTGAACTCGATGTAGATCTTCTCGTCCTGCAGGCCTATCAGGTCGGCCTTGGTGACGTCGGGCACGCGCAGCAGGCGCTGGCGCGCGGCCTTGACGATTTCCTTGACCTCGGCCGGCTGGAAGCCGTCGGATTCGAAGGCCCAGATCAGGCTGTAGGTGTCGCCGTATTCATCGTTGAAGAACGGGCCGTTGACGCCCGTCGGCAGCGTGCCCTTGATGTCGCCGACCTTCTTGCGCACCTGATACCACAGGTCGGGCACCTTGGCGGGCGGGGTGTCGTCGCGCAGCGAGACGTAGATCACCGTTTCGCCGGGCTTGGTGTAGCTGTTGACGTAGTAGAAGTAGGGCAGCTCCTGCAGCTTGGTCTCGATCTTCTCGGTGACCTGCTGCTCCATCTCGCGCGAGGTGGCGCCCGGCCATGTCGCCGACACCACCATCTGCTTGATGGTGAAGGGCGGGTCTTCGCCGCGGCCAAGGCTGAAGAAGGCGTAGGTGCCGGCCGCGACCAGCGCGATCATGAAGAACACGGTGAGCGTGCTGTATTTCAGCGCCAGCGCCGAGAGATTGGTGCGCGTGGTCATAGACTGTCTCCCCCGAAGGAGCGGTGCTAGCGCGCCGCCTGCTGTACCGGCTTCACCTTCTGGCCGGCCTCGAGCTTGTGGACGCCGGCTACGGCGATCATCTCGCCGTCCTTCACGCCGGTGGCGATGGCCGCCGTGTCGTCGCGCCAGCGCGCGATCGTGACCGGCCGCAGCGTGACGGTGCCGCTTTCCTTGTCGACGACCCACACCGCAGGCTGCGTGCCGCGCTGGAAGATGGCCGACAGGGGGACCTCGGCCACCGGCGCGGAATCCGGCCGATCGAAGGCGAGTGTCGCGGTCATGCCGAGCCCGATGAACTCCGGCGGCGCGATCACGCTGAAGCGCGCCGGATAGGTCCGGGTCATGGGATCGGCGCTGGGCGAGAGCTCGCGCAGCTTCGCGGCATGGCGATGGCCCGGGTCGGACCACAATTCGAAGCTCGCAGCGACGGCTTCGCGCACGGCCTTCAGGCGGTGTTCAGGAACGCCCACCAGGATCTCGAGCTCGTCGGTACGGGCGACCCGCACGACGCCCTGGCCCTGCGCCATGACCTGGCCGACCTCGGCCTGGACCGCGGTCACGACGCCGGGCGCGTCGGCGCGCAGTTCGGTATAGGCGAGGTTGTTCTCGGCCGAGGAGAGTTGGCTTTTGGCCTGCTCGACGCGCGCGAGCGTGGTCGCGGCGAGCGACTGGCGCTGCTCGAGCGTCTGCGGCGTGAATGCACCCGAGCCGCGGAGGTTGAGATAACGCTCGTGGTCGGCCTTGGCGCGCACGTAATCGGCATCGGCGGAGGCAAGTGCGGCGCGCGCATTGTCGACGGCCAGGCGATAGTCGGCGGGATCGAGCTGGGCGATCAGGTCGCCCGGCTTGACAGTGGTGCCGACATCGACGGTGCGGTTGGTGATCTTGCCGGCGACGCGGAAACCCAGGGGGCTCTCAATGCGGGGAACGACCGTGCCGGCCAGCACCAGCGATTGGCTGTGTTGTTGGTAGGCGATTTCCATGACCCGGGCCGGCCGCACGATGGGCTCGTTCGCCGCTGCCCGAGATGCGCTGGCCGGCATCCAGGAGAAGGCAGCGAAGCCCGCCGTGGCAATGGCGCCGGCACCGACGACGATCGCCAGGGCCTTCAGGGGAAGTTTGCGCGGGGACTGAACGAACGGGGGGAGACGCATGGCTAACCGCCCTTCCGAGGTTTACAATGTTCATGCTCTAGACGCATATGAACATTGTTAAGTGAACATTGATAAGTTATCGGCGTTCAGATAAGAGTCAAGGGGAAGGAGACAGTTTTTGAGCGTCTTTTCGACAGTGGCGACATCCGGCCGCAAGCGCCGGGGCGAGGGCCATACCCGCCGCGAGGAGATCCTCCATGCGGCCAAGGAGCTGTTCCTCGAGCAAGGCTATGACTCGACCACGATCCGCCGTATCGCCGACCGGGTCGGCATTTCGGCGCCGGCGCTCTATCTCTACTTCAAGGACAAGGAAGCGCTGATGCTGGCGCTCTGCGATCAGACCTTCGGGCACCTGATCGAGGCCATCAGCGAGATCGAAAAGACCGTGGACGATCCGATGGAGCGCGTGCGCCGCTTCGGCGAAGCCTATGCCCGTTTCGGTCTCACCCATCCCGACGAATACCGGCTGGTGTTCATGGGATCCAACATCCCGGAATCCATGCGCAAGATCGGCCATCGCGCGCCGATCGACGATCCGACGCGGCCGGGCGTTGGCGGCTCGATCGTGTTCAACCGCCTTGTTGCGATGCTGTCCCAGGTCGAGGCGTCGGGCACCAAGCTCAATTACCCGCCGGACACCTGCGCCGAACTCTGCTGGATGGGCATTCACGGCCTGGTCGCGGCCTTCATCACGAAGCCCGAGTTCCCCTGGTCCAATCGTGAGCTGCTGATTTCGGCGAATCTGGACATTCACCTCAAGGGCATCGTCCGCAGCGTCTAGGCTGCAGCTTCTAGGCTGTTTGGGGCCACACCCTCGGAAACAGATCACAGGTCATCGGTCCGCCGGCCGCGAGATGGGGCTTGTGCGGAAACTGGAACGTGCCGGGCCGCGGGTCATAGCGCGCGTCATCGCCGGTATAGCGCAGCGACAACCCGCGCCGGCGTGCGCCTGCCGTGTCGTTGCCCGGCGCGCCGTGGACGATCATGGCGTGGAACACCAGGCAGTCGCCCGGCGTCATCTTCCACCAGCGGATGTCGTACTTGCTGCGATCGGCGTCGATGTCGGGAATTTGCGCCAGCTCGCTCGAGGTGAACTTGATCTCGTGGCCTTTGCGGAAGGGCGTTGGCCGGTAACTGATGCCCCAGCGGTGTGAGCCCGCCACGAACTCGACGGCGCCGTTGCTGCGGTCGACGTCGTCGAGCGCGATCCAGACCGACGTGACCTGCCAGCCTTTCACGGGCCAGTAAGGCTGGTCCTGATGCCACGGCGTGGGGTGGGCGGTGCCCGGCTCCTTCACGAAGAGTTGGTCGTAGAAGAAGTCGGCCGAAGCCGAGTCCATCAGTCTGGCGGCAATGGCCGGAGCGGGGGATGCGAATGCGGCGGCGCGGAACTCCGGATCGTGCCGCCACATGAACATGTCGCCGAAGAACCTGCCGGGCGTGCTGCCCTCGGCGAAGTTCGTGGCATGCGGGCCGGGCGCGGCGAGATCGCGCTCGACCGCCGCACGCAGGCGCTCGACCCAGGCCGCATCGAACGCCTGGCGCAGGCAGACGACGCCGTCGCGGTCGTAGGCGGCGACGTCGCTGTGCGTGATCAAGCGTTCTGCAGGACGTGGACGGCGCGGTTGGCCACGAGATCCTTGTTCTTGGCGCCGTAGGCCTTCATGTGCTCCGAAGCACCATGGGCCTTGAGGTGGTCCATGCTCTCCCACTTCTCGATGACGACCAAGGTATCGGGGCCGAACTTGGCGAACGCGCCGCCGTCGGTGTCGACCGTGGCGCCGTACTCGATGCAGCCTTTCTCGGCGTGCACCGCCGGCACGTTGGCCTTGAAATTCCTGAGTATCTCGTCGCGCTTGCCGGGCTTGGCGGTGATGATGGCGATGACGTGGATCATGATTTCCTCCCGTTTCTGGTAACTATGCGGCGCGCCCATGACGTAGCAGACGTCCCGGCAGCTTGTCGTTGTCGGCGATCGCATCCTTGCCGTCGCGGCGGATCAGTTGGCCGTTGACGATCACGGCGTCGATGCCGCTTGCCTCCGAGACCAGCCGGTCGGCGCCGGCCGGCAAGTCGTGGACGCGCTTGAGCGGGCCGGGGCCCACCGTCTTGGGATCGAACACCACGACGTCGGCCGGCCGGCCCTCGGCCAGCAGGCCGCGGTCGCTGATGCCGAACATCTCGGCGGGCCGTTGCGTCAGGTTGTGCACGGCCTGCTCGATGGTGAAGGTTTTCTTGTCGCGCACCCAGTGGCCGAGCAGGTAGGTGGAGTAGCAGGCGTCGCAGAGCTGGCTGGCATGGGCGCCGGCATCGGAGAGCGCGATGATCGTATGCGGATCGGTGATCAGCTCGGCCACTTCCTTTTCGTCGAAGTTCATGACGGCCATGCGGAAGCGTGCCTGCAGGTCGCTGGCGAGGGCGAGGTCGAGGGCTAGGTCGACCGGATCCTTGCCCAGCTTGGCGGCGACCACGGCGAGCGGCTGCTCCTCGAGTTCCTTGGCCGATGGCGCCCAGGCAATGATCGTGCGGTCCCACCAGCGCTGGAAAAGGGGCGTGAGCTCGGCCGTGAACTTGCGTCGCCAGGTCGGATCGGCATAGGCGCGACGCCGCGCGCCCGGGGAACGGGCATCCTCGACCGTAAGCTCGTTCATGAACTTCATGACGTCGAAGATGAACGGCTCGGCAAACGTGAATTCGAAATTGAGAGGCCGACAGCTCACCTGCGGGATGACCAGCGCGCCCGACTTGCGTTGCTCGGCGGCGAGGTCGAGCTGCTTGCGGTGCCCACCTGGGCCGTAGAGGTAAGACAGCAGAGCCGTCCAGGTGACGGGAACGCCGTACTTCCGGCTGACCTCGGCCATCTGCGTGGTGGAGAATTCGCGGCCGATCGTGATCTGCATCAGGCCGCGCTTCATGTCGCCCATGACCGACACCAGCGCGTCCATCTCCTCGACCGTCGCCTGGCGGCTGGGCACCGGCTTGCCGGCATAGCCGTTATGGCTGACCGACACCGACGTGCCGAAGCCGATGGCGCCGGCCTCCATGGCCTCGCGCACCAGCTTTTTCATGGCGCCGATCTCGTCGGCTGTGGCGGCGCGTTCCGTCGATTCCTCGCCCATGACGTAGAGCCTGAGTGGCGTGTGGCCGAACAGCGCCGCGACGTTGATCGCCGAACCGCGCTTCTCCAACGCGTCGAGGTACTGCGGGAAGGTCTCGAACGGCCAGTTATCGCCGAGGCCCGACTGCAGCGCGTCGAGGCTCATGCCCTCGACCTTTTCCAGCGTCTGCATGATCAGCTTGCGATGGATGGCCTTGGTCGGCGCAACGCCGAAGCCACAATTGCCGATCACCGTGGTGGTCACGCCGTGCCAGGGCGAGATGGAGAGCATGCGGTCCCACAGGATCTGGGCGTCGTAGTGGGTGTGCACGTCGACGAAGCCCGGCGAGACGACCTCGCCGGTGGCGTCGATGGTCGTTGCAGCAGGCCCGTCGGCCTTGCCCAGCGCCACGACCTTGCCGTCCTTGATGCCGAGATCGCCTGAAAAGCCCGGCCGGCCGGTGCCGTCGACGATCGTGCCGCCCGTGATCTTGAGGTCGTAGGTCATGGCTTGCTCCTGAACGCCTGTCCATTATACGTCGTTCGGCGTCGCAGGAGGAAACACATGGCCAAGCACAAGATCGCACTCATTCCGGGTGACGGAATCGGCAAGGAGACCGTCCCGGAGGGCGTGCGCGTGCTCGAAGCCGCGGCGCGGCGCTTCAACTTCCAACTCGAGTTCACCGATTTCGACTGGTCGTGCGATCGTCTGCTGCAGACCGGCAAGATGATGCCGGAAGATGGCATGGAGCAGCTCAAGGCGTTCGAAAGCATCTTCCTGGGCGCCGTCGGCTGGCCGGGCGTGCCCGACCACGTCTCGCTGTGGGGCCTGCTGATCCCGATCCGCCGCGACTTCGACGAGTACGTGAACCTCCGCCCCGTGCGCCTGTTCGAGGGCGTGCCGTCGCCGCTCGCCAACCGCAAGCCGGGCGAGATCGACTTCTGGGTGGTGCGCGAGAATACCGAGGGCGAGTACAGCACGCTCGGCGGGCGCATGTTCCAGGGCACGGAGAACGAGTTCGCCGTGCAGGAGGCCGTCTTCACCCGCAAGGGCGTCGATCGCGTGATGAAATTCGCCTTCGAGTTCGCCCGCACGACCAAGAAGAAGCACGTGACCTCGGCCACCAAGTCCAATGGCATCATCCACACCATGCCGTTCTGGGACGAGCGCTTCGCCGAGATGAAGAAGAAGTATCCGGAGATCCGGGCGGACCAGTACCATATCGACATCCTGACCGCGCATTTCGTGCGCAATCCGGACTGGTTCGACGTCGTCGTCGGCTCCAACCTGTTCGGCGACATCCTGTCCGATCTGGGGCCCGCGCTCACCGGATCGATCGGCGTGGCGCCCTCGGGCAACATCAATCCCGAGCGCAAGTTCCCGTCGATGTTCGAGCCGGTGCATGGCTCGGCCCCCGACATCGCTGGCAAGTTCATCGCCAATCCCATCGGCCAGATCTGGTCGGGCGCGATGATGGTCCGCCATCTCGGCTACCCGGAGGCCGCCGAGGCGATCGAGCGGGCGATCGCTGCCTCTTTGGTCGAGGGCGGGCCTCGGACACGCGATCTCGGCGGCAACGGTGACACCAAGACCGTGGGTGCGGCTATCGCAGAGCTCGTGAAGACGGTTTAGCCATCTAGGACGAATGCCGGCAAACGCCCGAGGGTTTAGCCCTCAGGCGTTTTCCATCTGGCTATTGGCTCGGTGTGGTGGTACTGGGTTGGCCGGTCGCAGACGTGCTGCGGCTGCGGCGTTTATGCTTGCCGGTCTTCTGGCCCGACTGCTGGTCACTTGGTGCGGTCGAAGGATTGGTTGGCGATATTGTTGGTGGGCTTGGCGTCGGCACGGTGCCGCCGCTGGATTGAGCGAAGGCCGAGGGAGCGGCGATCGCAAGCGTGAGGAGGGAAACGCAG
>DASZJU010000221.1:0-12276 GCA_035947815.1 Reyranella sp. | reverse complement strand
TCGATGCGGCTCACCTCGCCCAGAAGCGCCGGCGCATTGGCAAAATTGTGCGCCGTGAGATAGCGGCCCATCTCGGCTTCGGGATGCTCGCCGGTCGAGACGCGGCGGAAGATCTTCAGCATCACCGCGTCGTCGACGATCAGCGAGCTGTTCGACTGCTCGGCTGTCAGCCACATGACGGGCGCGTCGGCCGGCCGGCGCAGGACCTCGACCTTGTCGGGCGCCGGCTCGAAGACGATCTGGCCTTCCGGCGTGTCGATGCGCTGGGCGTCGGCGAGCGAGGCCAGCATCTGGCGTGCAAAGACCGGCAGCGAAAAGGCGTCGGTCAGCAGCCCCATGCGCCGGCCGCGCCGCACGCGCGCCAGCGCAAGCTGCGACGGCAGGGCGGCACCTGGCTCATCCTCCCAGCTCATCGACAGCGGCAGTTGCCAGCGGCTGGTCGCACCGTCGGTCTTGACCTCGACCTCGGCCAGCAACATGTCGCGCTCGCCGCCCAGCCGCGCCATGTAGGCGATGTGCGCAGATTGCAAAGCCTGGTCCTTGGCGCCGAACCAGCGGCGCTTCTGCAGGTAAGGCGGCAGCGTCTCGCGCTCGAGGATGGGCGCGGCCGATTCGAGGGCCTCGTCGAGGCGGTTGCGCAGCACGACGGTGACGTAGTCCGGCATCGGCTCGGGCGCCGGCGTATGCCACGACGGCGATTCGCTCTCGCTGGTCAAGATGAACCAGTAGAAGCCGAAGGGTGGCAGGGTGAGCAGGTAGGTAAGCTTGCCGATCGGCGGGAACAGCGAGCCGCCGGTCAGCTCGACCGGCACGCGGCCGTTGAATTCCGAGAGGTCGAGCTCGACCGCCTGCGGCGTGTGCGAGACGTTGGCCACGCACAGGATGACCTCGCCGTCGAGCTCGCGCAGATAGGCCAGCACCTTGCGGTTCATGGGGTAGAGGAAGCGCAGGCCACCGCGGCCGAAGGCGGCGTGCTGACGCCGGATGACGAGCATGCGGCGCATCCAGTGCAGCAGCGAATGGGCGTCGCGCGTCTGCGCCTCGGCATTAATCGTCTCGTAGCCGTAGAGCGCGTCCATGATCACGGGCAGCGCCAGCGCCGCCGGATCGGCGCGCGAGAAGCCGCCGTTGCGGTCCGGCGACCATTGCATGGGCGTGCGCACGCCGTCGCGGTCGCCCAGCCGGATGTTGTCGCCCATGCCGAGCTCGTCGCCGTAATAGATCACCGGCGCGCCGGGCATGGAGAACAACAGGCTGTTCATCAGCTCGATGCGGCGGCGGTCGCGCTCCAGGAGCGGCGCCAGGCGGCGGCGGATGCCGAGATTGAGCCTGGCGCGCCGGTCGGTGGCGTAGGTCTGCCACAGATAGTCGCGCTCCGAATCGGTCACCATCTCGAGCGTGAGCTCGTCGTGATTGCGCAGGAAGATCGCCCATTGGCAATTGTCGGGGATCTGCGGCGTCTGGCGCATGATGTCGGTGATCGGAAAGCGATCCTCGCGCGCCAGCGCCATGTACATGCGCGGCATCAGCGGGAAATGGAACGCCATGTGGCATTCGTCGCCCTGCCCGAAATATTCCTTGGTGTCCTCCGGCCATTGATTGGCCTCGGCCAGCAGCATGCGCCCGGGAAAAGCCGCATCGATCTCGGCACGGATGCGCTTCAGCACCTCATGGGTTTCCGGCAGGTTCTCGTTGTTGGTGCCCTCCCGTTCCACCAGATAAGGCACGGCATCGAGCCTCAGCCCGTCGACGCCCATATCGAGCCAGAAGTGCATGACCCGCATCACCGCCTCGAGGACCGCGGGATTGTCGAAATTGAGGTCGGGCTGATGGGCATAGAAGCGATGCCAATAGTAGGCATTGGCGGCTGGATCCCAGGTCCAGTTAGAGCGCTGGGTATCGACGAAGATGACGCGCGTGCCGTTATATTTCTGGTCGTTGTCGGACCAGACGTAGAAATCGCGCTCGGGCGATCCCGGCGGCGCCAGGCGGGCACGCTGGAACCAGGGATGCTGGTCGGAGGTGTGGTTGATCACCAGCTCAGTGATGATGCGGATGCCACGGCGATGCGCCTCCTCGATGAAGAGCTTCACGTCCTCGAGCGTGCCGTACTCGGGATGAACCGCGGTGTATTCGGCGATGTCGTAGCCGTCGTCGAGACGCGGCGAGGGATAGAAGGGCAGCAGCCAAAGCGTGTTGACGCCGAGTTCGGCGATGTAATCGAGCTTGGAGATCAGGCCCGGGAAGTCGCCGATGCCGTCGTTGTCGGAATCGAAGAACGACTTGACGTGCACCTGGTAGATGATCGCGTCCTTGTACCAGAGCGCGTCCTGCGCAACCGGCAACTGGGCGGCGGCCAACGGGGCGTTCATGACGGGTGGCGCATTCATGGCTGACTTCCTCGCGGTGCAATGCGCCAGATCGCGAACGGCAGGTCCGCGGGATCGAGCCGAAGATGCTGGATCTTGCCCTGCCACGCGAACCGCCGGCCGCGCATCAGGTCCTCGACCTCAACGGCGCCGTCATCAGGCAGGTTCCATTCCCAAAGCGGCACTTCGAAGGCAGTTTCCTGCACGCCATGCGGATCGAGGCTGACGGCGACAAGGATCATGTCCTCGCGGGCAGGCGTCATCTTGCCGTAGACCAGCACCTGGTCGTTGAAGGCGTTGTAGAAGCGGAGGTCGAGATGGCTCTGCAGCGCGGGATGGAGCTTGCGCAGGCGGTTGAGGTTGGTGATCTCGGCCACGATGTTGCCCGGCGCGGAAAAATCCCGGCGGCGGATCTCGTACTTCTCGGAATCGAGATACTCCTCGCGCCCCGGAAGGGCAGCGGCCTCGCAGAGCTCGAAGCCCGAATAGACGCCCCACAGGCCCGACAGGGTCGACGCCAGTACGGCGCGGATCAGGAACCCGGCGCGGCCCGAGGATTGCAGGAAGTAGGGATTGATATCGGGCGTGTTGACGAAGAAGTGCGGGCGGAAATAGTCGGCGACATCGGTCGTCGTGAGTTCGCGCAGGTAGTCCGTGAACTCGGCCTTGGTGTTGCGCCAGGTGAAGTAGGTGTAGGACTGCGAGAAGCCGACCTTGGCCAGCCGGTACATCATCGTCGGCCGCGTGAAAGCCTCGGCCAGGAAGATCGTGTCGGGATGGCGGCCCTGGATGTCGGCGATCATCCATTCCCAGAACGGCAGCGGCTTGGTGTGCGGATTGTCGACGCGGAAAATGCGCACGCCCTCGCCGATCCAGTGCTGGACGACGTCGCGCAAGGCCAGCCAGAGGTCCGGCACGGCGCCCTCGGCATGGAAATCGACATTGACGATGTCCTCGTACTTCTTGGGCGGATTCTCGGCATAGCGGATCGAGCCGTCGGCACGGCGGCGGAACCACTGCGGATGCTCCTTGAGCCAGGGATGATCGAGCGAGCACTGGATGGCGAAATCGAGCGCGATCTCGAGGCCGTGTTCGCTCGCAGCGGCGACCAGGCGGCGAAAATCCTCCGCTGTGCCGAGCGCCGGATGAATCGCATCGTGCCCACCCTCGACGCCACCGATGGCATAGGGACTGCCGGGATCATCGGGCCCGGCCTTCAGCGCGTTGTTGCGTCCCTTGCGATTGGTCGTGCCGATGGGAGAGATCGGCGGAAAATAGAGGACGTCGAAGCCCATGTCGTGGATGCGCGGCAACGCCTTGATGACGTCGTCGAACGTGCCGAGCGAACGTGGAAAGAGCTCGTACCAGCTGGCAAATTCGGCCTGCGGCCGCTCGACTTCCACGGCGATCGGTTCGCAGCGATTGGCCAAGGCCCGATCGTCAGCCTCGGCGACGCGGCGGCGTGTTTCGGGGCCCGTCAGCAGGGTGACGTTCTGATCGACGTCGCCGTCGGACAATGCTGCCAGAGTCCGGTCGAGCTTCAGACGAACCAAATGCGCCCGGGCGTCGGCGATCTCGGTGGCCACGTCGATGCCGGCGCGATGCTTGACCTCCAGCGCATGGCAAAGGGTCGCGTATTCGTCGCGCCACGCCTCGATCGTGAACAGATGCCGGCCGATGCGCTTGGGCAACAGAACGCCGCGCCAGCGATCGTTGCCGATCGGCACAAGCGGCGCGCGCTGCCAGTCTTTCTCGTCGGCCGCCTGCCACAGCAGCTCGGCCGCGAGCACGTCGTGGCCGTCGGCGAAAATGTCGGCTTCGACCGTGATCGGCCGGCCGATGATGCGCTTGGCCGCAAACGGGCCGCCGCTCACCTGCGGCGTCACGCGTTCGATGACGACAGGCGAGCGCAGAGCAGCGGCGTTCGCGGCCCGCCGGTCCTGCCGCTTGCCGTCGCGCACGGCACCGATGCGGCTCACGCGAGCCACGCGGACTTCGCCCGGCGCCAGGCGGTCGGGCAGAGGCTCGCCCGCGACTGTCCGTGGGTTGCCAAGCAGTGCCCCGGCGGCCGGATCAAGAGGATCGAGGCTTATGGAGATCGGCTGCGACCGAGACAGATCGTTGTTGATCAGAACGATAATGCCGCTCTCGGCAGCACGGCCATCGGCGGCGTCCAGCCGCGCCAAAACCGTCACCGCGGCCGAAGCACCCGTGAGCCGGCGCATTTCCCCTGTCGCCCCGAAAGACGCCAGGGATCCGGCCTCCTGGGTCGTTTCCGTGACTTCCGCCTCTAGGTCCGTCTCGAACCCGGCCGGCATCATCAACCCGTCGGCGGTAGTGGCGGCCAGCCGGAGCGCGCGTTGCCGCAGGCCGATGTCCAGCGGCGCGACCCGCAGCGGCGCCTCGACCAGGCCGATCACCGGCGCGACGCGGCGCAGCGATTCGTACTCCTCGACATACCAGCCGGCCCGCCCGTCCCACCACGCCGTCGAGGCGAAGACCCCATCGAGACCGGCGCCGATCAGGTCGGCGTGGCGCGCCCAATCCACCCCGGGGGTCCAGCCCCAGAAGCCGCAGGTGACTTGTCCGCGAGTCGCGCCGACGATCTGCCGCACGGCCTCGCCCGGCAGCAGATCAAGGCCCATGAGTCGGAACCCTGACGCTCCGGCGCGCACCAGGCGCACAAGACGCTCCGTCCACCACGGCACGAGCCGGCTTATGGCGCCGGGGCGCGGAGCAGCGACATTCATGGCGGCGCGATCCTGACGGGGATCGACCATGTCGCGATGATCGCGGCGTTCATAAAGGCCGTCGGCCTGGCGCATGCTGGGACCGTCTGCTGCCAACCGGTCGAGCACGATGTCGAGAAACAGGCTGAGCCCGTGCCCCCGGCAAAGTGCTGCGATCTCGCGCACGGCATTTTCGGGCGATCCGGCAATGCCCAGCCGCGGGTCCACAGTCTCCAGATCAGAGATCAGGAACGGATCGCCGCGTGCCGGTTCGAAGATCGGACCGACGCAGACATGGTCGAAGCCCAACACGGCGGCCAGCGTGATGTGGCGCGTGCAATCGGGCAGGCCCCCTACATTTTGGGGGTGGAGGTAGTAAATCCTGGGCGCGCGCAGCACCCATGCCTCTCCCACCGACGGAATCGCTTCCGCGGACTTCAAACTCCTGCCCATGACAATCCAACCGTCAGCGAGGTCATTGGTTCCACCCGCGCAAGGTCCGCGGAGTCGATATCACACTGTGCGCGTGGCACCTATCCGCAACATTCTTGTCAGCGGCATGACATCACGACGCTCCCGCCCTCAGCAGCAGCTTGCCGGCGACGTGGCGCCCTTCGAGCCGTCGATGCATGTCGGCGGCCTGGCTGAGCGGAAACACCGCCTCGATGGGCACTTTCAGCCAGCCCTCGGCGATGCCGGCCAGCACATGGTCGACGCCGGCCCGCCATTCGGGCGAGGCGTGATCGACATGGCCGAGATGCAGGCGGGTGAAGGTCTGCGATCGGGGCAGGATGCGTTCGCGGATGTTCTTGAAGGGCTGGCCCTCGGCCTCGCCGATGCTGATCACGTGGCCGAGCTTCCTGACCACATTGAAGGTGCGGTCGAGCATGGTGGCGCCGTAGGAATCGATGGCGAGGTCGACGCCTTTTCCATTCGTAAAGTCGAGCACGGCCTTCTCGAAATCCTCCTGGCTCGTCACCACGACCCGGGACGCGCCGTACGCCAGAGCGCGCTTTTCCTTGCCCGGTGTGCCGGTCGTGCCGATCACCCGCGCGCCGGCATGGACCGCGAGCTGGGTGCAGGCGAGGCCGACGCCGCCACCGATGGCGTTGACCAGGACGATGTCGCCCGGTTCCAGCCCGTAGATCGTCCACAGCATGTGATAGGCGGTGAGCGCCTGGATCGGGAACGCCGCGCCGACATCGAGACCGACGCCGTCGGGCAGCTTGATGAGACCGACGGCAGGCGCCACGCATTTCTCGGCATAGGCGCCGCCCTTCTCCGGGAAGCTGGCGACCTTGTTGCCCACCTGCACGCCGGTCACGCCCGGGCCGAGCGCAGCGACCGTGCCCGAGACCTCGAAGCCCAGCACCATGGGATAGGTCATGGCATGCGGGTAGATGCCCATCCTGACCTGCGTGTCGGCCCAGTTGCAGCCGGCATAGGCGACGTCGAGCAGCACCTCGCCCGGGCCGGGCAGCGGATCGGGCATGTCGGCCAAGGTGAGCTGCTCGGGACCGCCCGTGGCGTGAATGACGACGGCTTTCATGGTTTCCTCCCGGCGAACGATGTCGATAGTGTTGCAAGTTCGACGCCAGCGCATGCCACCGTCGAAAACAGTATGTTGACGGGAAGGCCGGCCCAGCGGAAGCTCGCGCCATAAAATCTATCAAGTGTTAGGAAACGCCATGGCTGAAATCCTCGCTCTCGGAATTTCGCATTATCCGCCGCTCTCCGGCTCCGACGAGCGCATGTCATGGATCCTGAAACGCATGCTGCAGAATCCGCATCTTCCGGAAGCGCTCAAGAGCCCTTCGGGCTGGCCCGAGCCGATGCGCGCCGAATGGGGCAACGATGAGGGCACATCGGCAGCGACGCGCCACCGCGCCGACCTGGTCGGCTGGCTGGCGAAGACCCGTGCCGCGCTCGATGCCTTCAATCCCGACTTCATCCTGATGTGGGGCGACGACCAGTACGAGAACTTCAAGGAGGACGTCGTCCCGCCCTACTGCATCAGCGCCTACGACCGCTTCCACTTCACGGCGCCCGCCGGCAACGTATGGGGCGAGACGGACAAGGCGTTCGACTTGCCGGGACATCGGACGGCCGCCAAGATGCTGGCCAGCCGGCTGATCGAGGAAGGCTTCGACACCGCCTATGCCTACAAGCCGCTGCATCACGCGCTGGGGCACGCCTTCACCAACGCGGTGATGTATCTCGACTACGCCCGCAAGGGGTTCGATTATCCGATCGTCCCCTTCGCCATAAATTGCTACGGCCGCCGGGTTCTCGCCCAGCGCGGCGGCCTGCCGGTGTTCGACCGAGTGATCGCCGAGGCCGATCTCGATCCGCCGGCACCGACGCCCCGCCGTTTGTTCGACCTCGGCGCGGCGACGGCGCGCATTCTCGCCGAGTCGCCCTACCGGGTGGCACTTCTCGCCTCGTCCGGCTGGTCGCATGCCTTTCTCACCGCCAAGAACCATTTCCTCTATCCCGACACGCCGGCCGACCGACGGATGTACGACGCGTTGTGCGCCAGCGACTGGCAGACCTGGCGCAACTGCTCGGGCACGGCCGTGGAGGACAGCGGCCAGCAGGAGATCCTGAACTGGATGTGCCTGGCCGGCGCGTTGAGCGAGCTCAAGCGCAAGCCCACCGAGACCGGCTTCGTCGACACCTGGATCTTCAATTCGTCGAAGGCGTTCCTGATCGCCCCTCCGAACTGATCGGGCGAACTGAGGGTCAAGACATGAAGCTGAAGGACAGGGTCGCCATCGTCACCGGCACCAGCCCCAATATCGGCGGCGGTATCGCCGAGGGGTTGGCAGCCGAAGGAGCGGCGATTGTCGCCGTCGACGCCAATCCTGCGAATGCCAAGGATTGCGCTGCTTACATCAAGGGCAACGGCGGCCGCGCGATCGGCGTCACCTGCGATGTCACCGATGAAGCGCAGGTCGAGGCCGCCGTGGACGCAGCGATCGCGGCCTTCGGCAAAGTCGACATCCTCGTCAACAACGCCGCCTTCTTCAACAAGAAGGGCGTCATCGACATGTCCTTCGACGAATGGAACCGCCAGACCGGCGTGATCCTGGGTGGCGCCTTCCTGTTCACCAAGCATGCCTGCAAGGCGATGATCGCGCGGGCAGCCGGCGGCGTCGTTATCAACATCATCTCGACGGCGGGCCATCAGGGCGAACCCGGCAACATCGCCTACAGCACGTCCAAATGCGGCCTGCTGAATTTCACCCGCTCCGCCGCCATGGAGCTGGTCGGCAACGGCATTCGGGTCAACAGCCTGACGCCCACGGCAACCGACCCGGGCGAGTCGTTCGAGCGGGCGACGCGCTGGGGCCGCACGGTCAAACGACCCGAAAGCCTCGACCGCGTCATGAAGCCGTTCCGCACGCGCATCCCCATGCAGAAGCTGCCGGTTCCGAGCGACTACGGACGCGCGGCGGTCTTTCTCGCCTCCGACGATGCCGGGATGATCACGGGAACAGACCTGCGGGTCGATGCCGGCGCCGTGGCGCGCTACTGGGCGTGGGATCCCACGGCCGGCGCCTCGCTTTAATTCAAGCGGACTCGGCGCATTCACATGCGCCTGAGGGCCTCCGGTCCGCTCATGATCATGATGCGGGCCGGAGGCCCGCGGTCCCGGAAGAGTCGTCAGCCGGTCTTGCGGCGTTCTTCCGCGAACTGCGCGCGCAGGGTGACCTTGTTGATCTTGCCGGTGGCGGTCATCGGCAAAGCGTCGACGAACACCACGTCGTCGGGCAACCACCACGACGCCATGCGCGCGCGCAGATGATCGAGCATCGCCTCGCGTGTGACGTCGCTGCCCCGCTTGCGCACGACGATCAACAATGGCCGTTCCTGCCAGCGCGGATGGGGAATGGCGATCACTGCCGCCTGGGCGATGCCGGGATGGTCGAGGGCGCTGCCTTCGATGGCGACGCTGGAAATCCATTCGCCGCCCGACTTGATGACGTCCTTCGAGCGATCGACGATGTCGAGGCTGCCGTCGGCGTGGATGCGCGCCATGTCGCCGGTCGGCAGCCAGCCACCGGCCAGCTTCTCCTGCTTCAGATAGCCTGCCGCGATGATGTGGCCGCGTGCCTGCAGGTGACCGAAAGCCACGCCGTCCCGTGGCAGGACCTCGCCCTGGTCGTCGACGATGCGCAGCTCGGTGCCGAAGGCGATGCGGCCCGACCGCAGCTTGTGCTCGACCTTCTCCGCTGCGGGGGCGTCGGCCAGCCCGGGTGGCAACGTCGCCTTGGCCGCCCCCAGCGCCTCGGTCATGCCCCAGCATTGCGCGACTTCAACGCCGTGGCGTCCCTCAAGAGCCTCGACGAGGGCACGCGGCGGCTTCGAGCCGGCCACCAGGGCGGCGCGCAACGATCCGAAGCGCAGTCCTTTGCCATCCATGTAGTCGAGCAGGGTCAGCCACACCGTGGGTACCGCAGCGGCCAGCGTCACCTGCTCAGCAGCCATCAGCTCGTAGAGCCGGTCGGGTTCGAAGTTGCGCCCAGGCAACACGAGCTTGTGGCCGTTCATCGGCGCCGTATAGACCATCTGCCAGCCGTTGCCGTGAAACAGCGGCGCGATCGGCATCACCACCTCGCATGCGCCCGAGCGATAGCCGCCGATCATGTCGGCCGTGCTCATGATCAAGGCGCTGAGCAGGGTCGAGCGATGCGAGTTGACGACGCCTTTCGGCACGCCCGTCGTGCCCGAGGTGTAGCAGATGGTCGAGGCCTGGAATTCGTCGAACTGCGGCCAGTCGTATTCCGTGTCCTGGGCGGCGAGCAGGGTCTCATAGTCGAGCACGGGCCTGGGCGCATCGGCCGGGACCGCGGCGCCGTTGCCGAGATAGATCCAGCCTTCGACCGTCGTCAGACGGGGGGCGATCCGCTGGGCGACCGGCAGGGTCGCGTCGTCGAAGCAGATCCACTTGTCTTCGGCATGATTGACGATGAAGGTGATCTGCTCCTCGAACAGGCGGGGATTGATTGTGTGCAGCACCGCACCGGTGCCCGACACGCCGTAGAACAGCTCGAAATGATGGTGCGTGTTCCAGGCCAGGGATCCCACGCGATCGCCGCTCTGCACGCCCAGCGCCGACAGCGCCTTGGCCAGCCGCTTGGCCCGCGCCCGGGCATCGCCGTAGGTGTAGCGATGCAGGCTGCCGTCGATGGTGCGCGACACGATCTCCGTCACGCCATGCGTGGCCGCGGCATGCTCGATGATGCCCGATATCAGCAGCGGCGTCTCCATGATCAGGCCGCGCATGGCGGTCACTTCCGGGCGACGTCGAGGTTGATCACGTCGCCCAGGGACACGAACTTCTCGCCGTCGAACTGGCAGAGCTGCATGGCATGGAAGGCGAGATAGTCGTCGGGCGAATTGGTCAGCGTGATGCCGGGCAGCAGCATGGGCGCCACGACGCCCTTGAGGCTGGTCGCCTGTTTCAGGACATTGTCGCGCGTGAGGTTGTCGCCGCAGGCTTTCAGGACCCGGGTGATCATGAATGAATTGATGTAGCCCGGCACCGCCGTGTTGTCCTCGATGTTGAGATTCGGCATGTATTTCTTCGCGAACTTCACGTACTCGACGACATCGGCGTCGTTGATCGTCGTCGAATCCGTCGGCTGCTTCTCCCAGCGTGCCGTGATGATCCCCTTCGAGCGCTCGGCGCCGGCGGGAATCAGCGTGCCGCCGATCGCCGCCGAGACGCTGGCGAGAATGTGCGCGACCGGCCGCCAGCCGAGATCGTAGGCCTTGCGGATGCCCTGGGCGGCGAACTTCGAGGTGGTGAACTGCACCAGGGTGTCCGCGCCAGCGCCCTTGAGATCGATGATCTGACTGTCGACGCTGGGGTCCGTCAGCTCGTTGCTGACTTCGCGCACGATCATCGTCTTGGCCCGGTCTCCCAGGCCCTTCTTCAGGCCGAGCAGGAAGTCCTTGCCGAGATCGTCGTTGATGTAGAGCACGCCGATCTTGGCTTCGGGGTGCTTGGTGAGGATGAACCGCGCGAAGATCTCGCCCTGCCCGACATAGGTCGGATAGAGCGGCACGATCCACGGCGTGTTCTTGGGATCGTTGAAACGATCGGCACCGGAGGTGAGGAAGAGGTTCGGCACCTTCTTGCCGTTGAGATATTTCTGCACCGAGGTGTTGGGCGCGGTGCCGAGAAAGCCTGCGATGAACAGGACGTTCTCGTCCTCGACCAGCTTGCGCGTCTGCTCGAGCGCCTTGGGCGGATTGTAGCCGTTGTCGAGCGAGATCAGGTTGACCTTGCGGCCATTGATGCCGCCCTGGTCGTTGATCATGTTGAAGTAAGCGGTCTGGGCTTGGCCGTAGACGCCGTAGGCCGATGCGGGGCCGCTGTAGGGCGACGTCGTGCCGAGCTTGATTTCGCTGTCGGTAACCCCTGGACCGTATTCCTTGGCCCAGCCAGTGCCGACGGCGGCGGTCGACAATGCAGTGCCACCCATCGCAGCCAGCAGTGTGCGCCGCTTCAATCCTGTCGTCATTTTTTCCTCCCGCGTGAAGGCCTGGCGGGGCCCTGCTCGTTTTGCGCCGATGATTCACCGCAGGTCCGGCCGGCGCAACAAAAATCTAACAAGTGGTAGTTATTTTACTAGAGCGAGAAGCGTCACCTTTTCCTCCCCTCGCCTTACGAGGGGAGGTGTCCGCGAAGCGGACGGAGGGGTCATAGCCTTCTCTCGCGCCGCTCACGACCCCTCCGTCGCCGTGTGACGGCGACACCTCCCCAGCTTCGCTGGGGAGGAAACTGGATCGTCACGACTTGTTGGGCTGCTTGACGAGGCCGCCGCTCAGGATACGCATGAGCTCGTCGGCGATGTCGTCCGGCGTCATCGGGCCGTTCGGATCGTACCATTCGGCGACCCAGGTCAACGCGCCCATGCTCAGCATGCGAACCACCGACAGGTTGAAGCCGGACCGCACCATGCCTTTCTTCTGCGCCTCCTGCAGAAGGCCGGCAAAGATGGCGGCGTACTCGCGCTCCTGCTTCATGTGATGGTCGCGCAGGCGCTTGGGCAGCCGCCGAACGGCTTTGAGCCGCGACGAGAAATGCTCCTGGATGGTGTATTCGAGGTGGGCCCCCAGGGCGGCGCGCAACCGCACGAGCGGCGAACTGTCAGGCCCCGCGTCAT
>DASZJU010000220.1:0-2887 GCA_035947815.1 Reyranella sp. | reverse complement strand
ACTCCAGTGGCGCGATCTTTCTTTTTGGCGGCGAAGACGCGCCACTGGAGTGGCGCGCCCCCAGCGATCAGATCGTGATTTGCTGGATCCCGCCGCGCGGGGCGTTGGCCTCGATGCTGCGCCACAGGATCTCGTGGCCCTGGGGCAGCGGCCGGTTGTTGGGCATGGTCAGCCAGAGCCTGAGCAGCAGGCGGCTCATGCCGGCGCCGTGATCGTCCTCGAACGGCGTGCGGCCGTGATAGGTGACGTGGCTGTTGATGAGCTGCAGGTCGCCGGGCTCCAAAGTCATCTCGAAGCAGAGCTCCTCGGCCGTCGCCATCAGGAGCTCGATCGCTTCCTTTTGTGCGGTCGTGAGCTTCGGGACCCCGTCCGCCAACTGGCCGGCCTCGATGAAGGTGAGCGAATAGTGCGAAGTGAACTTGCCGTCGCGCAGGCCGAAGATCGGCAGCGGATAGGCGGTCTCCTTGGTGGTGCCTTCCTCGCCGAAGCGGCTGCGCCAGAAGTCCTTGAACAGCTCGTCGAGCAGGTCGGGCCGCTTCGCCAGGATGGCGTTGTGGATGGCGGGCGTCGAGGCGAGCTTGCTGACGCCGCCGGCGCGCGCCTGGCGCACGCAGAGCAGGCCGACCACGTCGGTGCGGTCGGTGTGGAAGCGGAGGCTGCCGTTGGTCAGGGTGCGGGCATAGGAGGAGAGGAAGGTCGCGCCCGTCTGGTCCTTGGTCTCGCCATAGGTGCGACCGGCGTGGGCACCCTCGTCGCGGATCGCCCGCATCAGCTCGCCGCTGCGGTTCTGGAACACCGGCGTGCCGAGATGCGTGCCTAGCCCGAAATAGACCTTGCGCAGATCGTCCTCGTCGTAGCGCTCCACCGGGAAGCCGCGCAGCTTCATGATGCCGACGCCATTCTCCAGTTCGCCGGCGATGTCGGCCACAAGGCTGTCGAGCGACGCCAGCGGAAAGTCCTGGCGCGTGATCTGCGACCAGTCGAGGCCTTTGCTTTTAACGGCGGCGAGAGCGGCATCGAGCTCGCCGATCGCCGATTTCGGCAGGTCGCGGATCCAGCGCTTGGAATTCTTGATGTCGTCGCCGCGCCAGACGACGGGACCGGTGAGAGGGATGCGGTTGCTCATGACGGATTCATGTCGCGCGGGCGCCGCGAGCGCAAGGGGGTCGTTCAAGCCCGCAGCAGCTTCACGAGATTCCGGTGCTGGCGACATCCGGCAATCCCGGGGCGGGTGACCAGGATCGCCGGCATCCACCCCGTGTCGCCGCCTCCCATGACAATGCGGTCGATATGCAGGCCGGCGCAGGACTCGTCCGAGGTTCGCAGCAGGGCGTCCAGCCCGCCATCGGCCAGCAGGGCCGGATCGTCCTTCACGCGCGATCCGACAATCTCCGTCGACTCCTTGCGAGACACGAGACGGCGGAGCACCGGGCAAGCAGCCTCGTCGAGGCCACGCGCGATGCCGAGGCGAAGCTTTCGCCCGCGAAGCCCGGGCGCCGTCGCCTCGGTCGCCTTCGCGATCACTTCGAACGCCGTGCGGATCGACGGCAGATACTGCCGGCCCTCGGTCGTGAGCGCGATGGCCCGCGCCGAGCGACGAAAAAGTTTTGCGCCAAGGGCGGTTTCCAGCGCCTTCACATGCTGGCTGACGGCGCCGGCGGTGACGCACAGCTCATCGGCCGCGTGCTTGAAGCTCATGTGGCGCGCGGCAGCTTCGAAGGCGCGCAGGCCGTTCAGGGGCGGAAGTCGATAGGTCACGATCGTTCCCTCTGCGCTCAAGGTAACGCGGCGGGCGCCGGCTCATGCATCAGTTATTCTAAGCCTCTTCAGGCAGAGAATAGCTGATTTGTCGGTGGCCGTGCGGGGGGCGATTGTCGCCGCCCGCGATGCAATCGCAGGAGACCTTCATGAGCGACGAGATTGCGATCGGCCATCTGCAAAAGCGCAAGATCGAGGCGCGCGTGCTCATTCCCTTCATCGCGGCTTGCCGGGAAAAGTTCGGCGATGGACCGACCGGCGAGGCGGTCGCCGCAACGATCCGCACGCTGGCTGCCGAGGAAGGCGCGAATTGGGCCGGCAGCTGCTGCGACTTTCGCTTCCGGAGAAAGACCCAATGACCGGTGTGCTCGACGACTACCTGGTGGATCCCAGGGTATCCCTCTTGGACAAGACGCGGATCCAGGCTCAGGTCCTGGTGCCGGTGCTGCGCGCGTTGCGGGCGGAGCTGGGAAAGGACAAGGCCGACGCCATCGTGCAGCAGGCCTTGCGCGACTGGTCGAAGCAGCTGTTCGCCGCGATCGGCGATGGCATCGAGGGCAGCCCGCGGCACAAATGGGCGACCATACAAGGCGCCTGGGGCGAGGTCTCCGGCAGGGAGGTCGAGTTCGAGAGTCTGCGCCATGACAAGGAGGCGCTGGACATCGACGTGACGCGCTGCCGCTTCGCCGAGTTCTTCCGCGTCCTGGGCGAACCCGAGCTGGGCGCGCTGCTGATCTGCGACGCGGATTTCGACATCGCCTCAGTCGGCGAGAGCGAGGTGAGCCTCGACCGCGTCCAGACGATCATGCAGGGCGCCCCGAGCTGCACCTTCCGCTACAAATTCGCGCCGAGCTTGGATCCGTTTCCTCCCCTTCGCGGAATCCGCGAAGGGGAGGTGTCCGCGAAGCGGACGGTGGGGTCATGATCATCGCGACTGAAGCCCATGACCCCCGAGCGCCTGTGAAGGCGCGGAGTCGGCGTATGACGTCGCCACCTCCCCAGCTCCGCTGGGGAGGAATGAACCCGACTAGCGCAGCGCCTTGCGCATGTTGATCGAGGTCGGATGGTCGAAGCCCTCATGAGCCTCGCGCGAGACTTCGACATAGCCCAGCGAGGTGAACAGACGCTG
>DASZJU010000219.1:0-57578 GCA_035947815.1 Reyranella sp. | reverse complement strand
ACGCAGCGCGTCACCGACCAGACGTCGCGCACATCGTCGGGCGGATCGCTGTCGCCCAAACCGGGCAGGTCGGCGGCGTAGACGGTGAAGTGCTTCACCAGCGGCTGGACGTTCCGGATCCAATGGATCCACGAGCCCGAGCCGCCATGGAAAAGCAGCAGGACCGGCTTGCCCGAGCCTTCGCCCCAGACGTGCCACATCATGCGGCCGCCATTCCCCATCGGCACCCGCACGGCGCGTGACGTGGCTTCGATTGCCGAAATGTGTTCGGCGGCGGTGCGCCCGTCCGACATTTTGGGGACGGCCGAATAGTCGAGGTTCATTTGTTGATCGCACCCAGCAGGCGTTGGACGAAACCAGGCGCTTGCTTGCGGTCGATCCAGCGCAGCACCGTGACGAGATCGTTGTCGGGGTCGATCCACACGATGTGGCTGCCCCAACCCAGCGCGAAGTAGCTTTTTTCCGACGCCGCCGCGAACTGCCGCTTGTCGGTGTTGAGCCACCACATCAGCCCGTAGAACGGCGCCACCGGGCAGGGCTTCACCAGCTCGTCGGTCCAGCCCCTGGGCAGGATCAGCTTGCCCTCCCAGACGCCGCCTTGCGCGACCAGCACGCCCATCAGCGCGAGATCGCGCGCCGAGATCACGATGCCGCCGCCCCAATGGCCGCCACCCGGCACGGAGATCATCTCTTTGCCGTCGACAGTGACGGTCGAGTTGCGATAGCCGTTCCACTTCCAGTCCGACGAGGCGCCGATTGGATCCATGATGCGGCGCTTCAGCACCGACGGCAGCGGCTCCTTGAAGAGCTGCAGCAGGGAGTAGCTGAGCCGGTTCACCCGCACGTCGTTGTATTCGTAGAAGCTGCCGGGCTGCCTGAGCTGGCGCCGCGTGCCCTTGGGCGCCTCGGCGACGGCGAGCCCGACCACCCGATTGTGGTCGATGCGGTCTTCCTTGCCGAACATCGTGCCTTGCCATTCGCTGGTCTGCGTCAGCAGATGACGCCAGGTGATGTCCTTGTTCTGCGCGCACTTGAAGCCGTCATCGAGCGCATAGTCGGCGGCCTTGTCGTCGAGGCTTTTGATGAGGCCGTCGCCCAGCGCCAGGCCCGCGAGCAAGGCGAGGTAGCTCTTGGCGACGCTGAAGGTCATGTCGGCGCGGGTGACGTCGCCCCATTCGGCCAGAATCTTGCCGCCGCGATAGACGATGCCGGCATGGCCGCCGCGTGGCGTCACCGGGCCCAGCACCTCGTTGTCAGGGGCTTTCTCGCCCGAATCGTAGGTCATCACGAACTGGCCGTCCGGCATTTTCATGCTTCCGGGCCATTTGGATTCAACTGACTTGGCGAAGGCGATCGCGTCTTGAAGGTCATTCATGCCCGCAATCAACATTGGAGCCCGCCCGGGAGCAAGCGTAGAAAACGCGTCATGGCTATACCGAGCTCGATCACGATCCGCCGGCCCGACGACTGGCACGTCCATTTGCGCGACGGACCGATGCTGAATGCCTGCGCGGTGCACACCGCCCGCCAGTTCGCCCGCGCCATCATCATGCCCAACCTCGTACCGCCGGTGACCCGGGTGGCGGAGGCGGCTTCGTACCGCGACCGAATCCGCAGAGCGGTTCCGGCCGGACTCAAATTCGAGCCGCTGATGACCTGCTACCTGACCGACGACGCCGACCCGGCCGAGCTTTTGCGCGGCAAACAGGAAGGCGTGTGGGTGGCAGCCAAGCTCTATCCGGCACACGCCACGACCAACTCTGCGCACGGCGTCACCTCGATGGACCGCATCGCCCGCGGGCTGGAGGCGATGGAGAGTGCCGGCATGCCGCTGCTCGTCCATGGCGAAGTGACCGATGCCGAGGTCGACATCTTCGACCGCGAATCGGTGTTTCTGGACAAGGTGCTGGCGCCGCTGCTCAAGCGCCACCAAGGACTGAAAATCGTGCTCGAGCACATCACCACGAAGGAGGGCGTGGCCTTCGTCGAGGCGAGCGGGCCCCGGGTCGGCGGTACCATCACGCCGCATCATCTGTCGTACAATCGCAACGCGATCTTCAAGGGCGGCATTCGTCCGCACCTCTATTGCCTGCCCATCGCCAAGAGCGAGGAGCACCGGCTGGTGCTGCGTCGCGCCGCGACCTCGGGCCAGCCGCAGTTCTTCCTGGGCACCGACACTGCGCCGCATACCGCCGACACCAAGGAATGCGCCTGCGGCTGCGCCGGTATTTTTAACGCGCCGGTGGCGATGCAGGTCTATGCCCAGGTCTTCGCCGAAGAGGATGCCCTCGACCGTCTCGAAGCCTTCGCCTCGCTGAACGGCCCGCGCTTCTACGGCCTTCCCGCGAACGAGGAGCGCATCACGTTGCGTGCGGCGCCTTTGCAGGCGCCCGAACGCATCGACGTTCCGGGAGGCAACAAGAGCGTCGTGGTCTTTCACCCGGACACGCCGGTTGGCTGGTCGTTCTGATCTCACGATCAGACGCACGTGGCGAGCGCAAGTGCTGGGCCAAGGGTGAGGACGATGGTTACGAGGGCGGCGATCAGGGTCCAGACGATCACCGTGTGGAGGAACGTGCCGGTCGGATCGAAGCCGGGGTCCGGGCTAGCGGCCCAGTGATCGCGCCACATCCAGCCGGTCACGATCAGATGAACCAGCAGCACGAGGGCAAGGGCCAGGCGCAGCGCGCCGGCCGGCCAGGCAAAAGCACACCCGATGGCGTGGACGGCGTAGAGAAAAACCAGCGCGCTGCACCAGACACCGAAGCCCGCTAAGAGCCACCAGAGGCGCCGGGGCGGAACAGGAGGCGTGCTCACGGCCGCGCGCCCAGCATCGCCACCAGGAAGGGCAGCGCCAGGACGAGACCGAGCGCGATGACGGCCGCCATCGCGGTGTAGTCGAGCCAGAGCCGGGTCAGGCGCAGGTCCAGCGACCGCAGCGGCGAGACCAGGCCGGCGCCGAGGCGCAGGAGGTTGCTGACGAGGAAAAGAAGGCCGATGCCCGCGTGCACGGCAACATAGAAGAGCAGCGCGGCGGCGGTCGCGCCAAGCGCATGTTCGTGCGGAGGCGGGGTGACGCCGCCGATGAGGGCCACGCAGGCTGCAATGGCGGCGAGGAGTGCCAGTATGGCCAGGCCGATCCAGCCGCGCGCCGATCCGCCGGCGGCGAGCGCTCGCAGCGATCCGCGCGCCGCCGCCGCGGCGACGGCGAGGGCCACGATGGCTGCAAGGGCGAGTTTGAGGTCCGGCGCGGGCGTCACCGCCGCCGGCCAGTTCGGCGCGGCGATCCAGAGGTAGAAGGTTCCGAACACCAGGGACGCGAACAGGGTACCGTCGGCGACCAGCGTGAAAATCAGCGCCCACCACGGCGGCGCGCCGGCCACCTCGGTATGGGGCGGCACGCTCACGCCGTGGCCGACGGGCAGTGGACCGTAGTCGCGCGCGAGCCCGGCGCTCTGCCCGGCCACCACGAACAGGCCCACGGTCAACAGGGCCGCGGCGAGCGTCAGCGCGTAGAAGTGGAACAGCATCGCCAGCACCGCCGTGGCAGTGGCGAGCGCCGTGCAGAGCGGCAGGTAGGTCGGGCGCGGCAGCACGATCAGCTGCTCGGGCGCGCCGGATGTCATATGCACGCCCAGCGTTTCCTGCCAGCCGTTGCGCGCGAAACCGAGATAACCCTCGCCCCGCGCCAGCGACAGGGCGCGCTCGCCCGCTTCGGTGTCGTCGGCCGGGGTCCCGACCTGCGGCAGCGAGGCGAAGGCATAGGGCGCCGGCGGGATCGGCATGGCCCATTCGAATGTCGTTGCCCGCCACGGATCGCGCCGCACCCGACGGCCGTAGCGGAACTGCGCCAGGACGTCGATCACCACCAGCCCGAAGCCGATCGTCATGATGAACCCGCCCACCGAGGACAAAAGGTTGAGCCAGTTCCAGCCGACGTCGGCCGGATAGGTGTAGATGCGCCGCGGCATGCCGAGCAGGCCGACCAGGTGCATCATGAAGAAGGTCAGGTTGAAGCCGATGAAGACCAGCCAGAAGGCGGGCACCGCCAGCCGGTGCACCGCTGTGCGTCCGGTCAGCAACGGCAGCCAGTAGTAGAACGCCGCCAGCATGGGGAAGGCGAGCGCGCCGGCCACGACGTAGTGAAAGTGGGCGACAACGAAATAGCTGTCATGCGCCTGCCAGTTGAACGGCACGATGGCGAGCATGACGCCGGTCAGGCCGCCGAGCGCGAAGATGAAGAAGAAGCCGAAGACGTAGAGCATCGGCACGTCCCAGCGCGGCCGGCCATGCGCCAGGGTGGCGAGCCAGGCAAAGATCTGCACGGCCGTCGGCACGGCGACAATCGCCGAGCCGGCAGAGAAGAAGGCGAGGGCAAGATGAGGGATGCCCACGGTGAACATGTGGTGTACCCAGATGCCGAAGCTCACGAAGGCGAGCGCAATGATCGCCACGACGATCGCCCGGTAGCCGACAAGGCGCCGGTTGGCGAAGACCGGGATGATCGTCGACAGGGCTCCGGCCATCGGCAGGAAGATGATGTAGACGTCGGGGTGACCGAACAGCCAGAACAGGTGCTGCCAGAGCAACGCATCGCCACCCCGTTTCGGGTCGAAGAACGGCAGGCCGAAGGCGCGCTCGGTTTCGAGCAGGATCGAGCCCAGGATCAGCGGCGGAAAGGCCACCACCATCATCAGCGCGGTGACCAGCATGTACCAGCCGAAGATCGGCATGCGATCGAGCGCCATGCCCGGCGCGCGCATCTTGAGGATCGAGACGACAATCTCGACGGCCAGTGTCAGCGCCGAGATCTCGACGAACGTCACCCCGAGCAGCCAGACGTCGGCGTTGATGCCCGGCGTGTAGACGTTCGAGCTGAGCGGCGTGTACATGAACCAGCCGCCGTTGGGCGCAACCCCGAAGACCAGCGAGAGGGTCAGGATCGTGCCGCCGAACAGGTAGCACCAGTAGCCATAGGCGGTGAGCCGCGGGAAGGCGAAATCGCGGGTGCCGAGGATCTTCGGCGTGAGATAGACCGCCACGCCCTCGATCATCGGGATGGCGAACAGGAACAACATCATCGACCCGTGCACGGTGAAGACCTGGTTGTAGGTCTCCGGATCCATGAAGTCGGAGTCGGGCGTGGCGAGCTGGACGCGGGTCAACATGCCGAGCACGCCGCCCACCGCAAAGAACACGAACGCCGTGGCCATGAAGCGCAGGCCGATGACGGAATGGTTGACGGCGGCGAGGCGCTGCAGGCCGGGCCCGGTGGCCCAGATCGCGGCGAGCTCGCGGTGCAGCCGGAGCGCGCTCATTGTTGCTCCTTCGCGGCCTGCGCCAGCGCGGCGGCGAAGTCCTCTGCCCGATGGACGACGACGGCGAACCGCATCCGGGTGTGGCCGAGGCCGCAGAACTCCGAGCAACGCCCGTCATAGCGGCCCGGTTCGTCAGCCTGGATGCGCAGCAGGTTCGCATGCCCCGGCACGGCGTCGATCTTGCCGGCCAGCCGCGGCACCCAGAAGGAATGGATGACGTCCGCGCTGGTGACCACTATGTCGACGGGAACGCCCGCGGGCAGGTGCAGGACGTTCCTGGTTAAAACGCCGCCATGGTCGGGATAGCGGAAGGTCCAGAGCCATTGCCGTCCCTCGGCTTCGATCCTGGGCGGTGCGTTTCCCATCAGCGGCAGCAGACGCTCGCCGGCGACCAGCCCATAGGCGACGAGTGGCGGCAGAACGACGGCCGGCAGAACGAGGCCGCCGAGCACGATCCAGCGCGCCGGCGACACGCGAGACCCCCAGCCCGGACGGCGGATCACCAGCACGAAGAAGACCATGACCAGCGCGAAGAGCACGGCGGAGCCGGCCAGCATCACCCACCACAGGGTTGCGATCGAAGACGCCGACGGCCCGGCGGGGTCGAGCGTTGAGCCCGGTCCGCTGCAGCCGGCCAGCGCCGCGGCCAATCCGGGTTGGACCGCCAGCGCCAAGACGCTACGATTGCGGCTCGAAGGATGCATGCGACTCGAAGGACGAGGACCATGGCGAAGCAAGGCGATCCCGCGAGCCCGTCGCAGAGTCCGGTCGTGCTCGAGCTGCAGCGGCTCGATGTCGGCTCGGTGGTCGCCCTGGTCGGCCATCCGATCCACGTGATGATGGTGCATTTCCCGATCGCCTTCGTGATCGCAACCTTGGGCGTCGACATCTTCTACTGGTGGTCGGGCGATGCGTTCTGGGTGCGGGTCGGCCTGTGGTCGGCCGGCATCGCCTTCTGGACCGGCGTCGGCGCGAGCGTCGTCGGCATTGCCGAGCTCCTGCTCGTGCGCGGCATCCGGGTTCTCGAGGCAAGCTGGTCCCATGCCGTGGCGGCGATGACGCTGGTCGCGATCGCAGGCGCGAACTGGGGCCTGCGCCTGATCGATCCCGGCGAAGTCCTGACGCACGGCCTCGCCCTGTCGGGACTCGCCTCGGTGATAACGGGCTTTGCCGGCTGGCATGGAGGCAAGCTCGTGTTCGATCATGGCGTCGGCGTTCTGGTGTCTGAAAAGAACTGACGCAGCTTGCCGGGCTCGAACAGGCCGGGGGCGAACTGGGTCGAGTCGATGTGCGGCTTGGCCAGCACGATCCAGATGATCGCGCTCATCAGCACGAGATAGGCGCTCGTCAGCGCGACGTGCGCGAGCAGGCCAAAGCGGCCGTTGGGCAGGAACAAATGCCCGAGGACAAGTCCGGCAACCACGTGCAGCATCACCATGGCGACGACGAGGACCATCTTCAGGGAAAACCACTCCTGGAAGGTGGCCTGGAGGAAGATCAGCGCCGTGCCGCTGCCGATGGCGACCACGGCGGCGGGCGAGGTCATCCCGACATAGACGAAGCGGGTCATGCGGTGCAGGCGGTCGAGATCCAGACCCTCCGCGAGCGTCGCGCGCTGCCAGAACAGGAAGGGCAGGACGAGCAGCCCGCCCGACCAGACCGCGATCGCGGCCAGATGGACGAATTTCAGGAAGACCGTCACAGGGCCGGCTCGCTGGGCCGCAGGCTGGACCAGGCAAGCCAGAGTCCCACCCCGAGATAGGGCAGGCTCGCCGGCACCCACATCAACAGCCCGCCAAGCTGCTGGTCGGCGAGCGGGCTCAGCCCCCAGGGCGCCGTGCTGGCGAGATGCACCACATAGAGCGGCCCGGGCGCGAAGACGATCAACGCGCCGAGAAGGCCCATTTGCCCGATCGTCGCGACGAGGGCGACCAGCGCCGCGCCGGACGGCGTCGCCGGCGCCAGGATCGCCCGCCACATCAGCCAGGCGCTGCCCAGAAGCGAAACCTGCATCAAGCAATAGGCCGGCACGCTGGCGAGGCCCCAGGCATAAGGCCCCGGCGCGTGCCATAGCCAGAGAATGACGGCGCTTGTCCCGATCAACACGGCAAGTGGCAGCGAGGGCGCGCGCTGCAGCGGAAAAGCCAGCGCCAGGAGAGGCGCCACGGCGGCAACCAGAAGGACATGGTGCAGCACCCGCGCCGAGAACAGTGCCGATGACAGCGCGCAGAGCGGCGAGACGAAGATCAAGATCATCAGCGCGATCGCCGCCCAGCCGGCCCGCACGTCGGCTGAGCGCCCGCGAGCGACCACGAGCGCCAGAATGCTGAGCATTGCCATCAGCAACGGATCGAGATTCCAGCGCGTCCAGATGTCGCTCGGCACGGGCGCCGGGCCGCAATAGGCGATCATTGGATCCGGCATGACGGTGCGTTTCCTCCCGCTTCTTTGTTGCGCTGCAACGCACGGTCGATCCTCAACTTTAACAAAGACAACCGATGTTGAACAGCTTGAGCGAGAGCGGTGCTGTTCCATCTTGAGCCCATCGTGGTGCGATCGAGCGTCGGCGGAGAGGGTTAGCGCAGTTAGCGCAGCCCATTTTGGCTGGTGAAAAGCGTTGGTGGCCGAAACGTTGGTCGCCGGCTGGGGCACACCACCGCTGTCAAGCGGCGATTAGATCCTTCGCTGCGCTCAGGATGACAGGAAAGCGGATGAACATGCGCCGATCCTCTGGTCGTGAAGTCTCGGCAGGCATACGCCACAACATTGCTCAGTTCTGTCAAGACCAAACCGTCGGCACGCCGCGCCAAGGAATACTTGCGCCGGAGAGGGAGCGAGATTCGCACGAGGACACCACGGGTTGTGGTGAACTTGCGTGCGATGCCAGCAAAATGCCAGCACAGCACACACAGCCGAGGCGCCTTGCGGCGTGGACAGCCCTAGCACCGGCAATGCAGAGTAAATAATCGCGGGACAGGAGCAGCCTATGCAGCTTCTCTACAGCGTTCGCGGCGCGGTTTGGATCATCGTCTATCTGCTGTTCATCCTGGCGCCGCTGTTCGCGCTTCTGGCAGGCTCCCATCCGCCGGCGCGCGATTTCTGGACGGAGTTCGCGGTCGCGATCGGCTATTCAGGGCTGGCGATGATGGGCCTGCAATTCGGCCTCACCGCACGCTTCCGCTACGTCACGGAACCGTGGGGCGAGGACGTCATCTATCACTTCCATCGACAGATCTCGCTGACGGCGGTCGGCCTGATCGTTGCACACCCGCTCCTCCTGTTCGCCGTGCAGCCGGAATTACGCGCGCCGTCGAATTTCGTCGGCGCGCCGTTGAGCGCCTATTTCGCCGTCCTGTCGATCTTCTCGCTGATCGCGCTGGTGGTGATGGCGCTTTGGCGCGCGCGATTGAAGATCAGCTACGAGGCGTGGCACGTCAGCCATATCGTGCTGGCGATTGTCGTCGTCACGGCGGGACTGGCGCACATGGTGGCATCGGGCTTCTACCTGCCTGACCCCTGGAAACGCGCGCTGTGGATCGGCCTGACGATCTTCTGGATAGCGCTGTTGCTTTACGTGCGCATCGCCAAGCCGCTGTTCATGCTGCGCCGGCCGTACCGCGTTTCGCAGGTGCGCAAGGAACGCGGCGACACCTCGACATTGGTGATGCAACCGGATGGCCACGCGGGCTTCCGCTTCACGCCCGGGCAGTTCGGCTGGCTGACGGTGTGGGGCAGCCCGTTCAAGATCACCGGGCACCCGTTCTCGTTCTCGTCCAGTGCCGAGGCCACGGGCGGAACGGTCGAGATGACGATCAGGAACCTGGGCGACTTCACAAGCGCGATGGAACACGTGCCAGCAGGACAGCGCGTCTATCTCGACGGGCCGTACGGCGCGTTCACCATCGGCAACCCGGCGGACGTGCACGTGCTGATCGCCGGCGGAATCGGCATCACGCCGATGATGAGCATGATCCGCACGCTCGCCGATCGCGGCGACAGGCGGCCGGTGATCCTGCTCTACGGAAGCAAGGACTTGGAATCGATCACCTTCCGCGAGGAGCTGGAGGCGCTGAAGGCGCGGCTGAACCTCGTGATCGTCCACGTGCTGAGCGATCCGCCAGCCGGCTGGACGGGCGAGCGGGGCTACATCGGCGCCGCGGTATTCAAGCGACACCTACCGCCGCCCTATGCCGACCATGAGTATTTCATCTGCGGACCCAACGTGATGATGGACGCTATCGAAAAAGCGCTCGGCGAGATGGGCGTGCCGATGTCGAAGTACCATTCCGAACGCTACAGCTTCGTCTAGGGAGGCCCGATGCGCCGTTTGTTCGCCGACCGGCTGGTCCTCGCCACCGGGCTGATCGTGATCCTGATGGCGGCCCTGTTCGCTCTGTGGCGCGTGGCAGGGTAGGCAAGGGGCGGCATCTTTCGCGCGTCAAATTTTGTGCAGCCGCCGATTTGCTCTATCGTCGCACCATGAGCAAACGAAGCATTCCCGCCGACGCCGTCGTGCGCGGCACCGACAAAGGCTATACGCACGCCGTGCTGAAACCGGGCAGCGAGCGTCCGGTCGAGCAGATCGACAAGAAATATCCCTACCTGCGGCCGCGCGATGCCGCGACGCTGATCCTGGTGCGCCAGCGCGGCAAGATCCCCGAGGTGCTGCTGGGCTGCCGCGACGCCAAGCATGCCTTCATGCCCAATCGCTACGTCTTTCCCGGCGGCCGGGTCGATCCCGCCGATGCGCGCGTGCCGGTGGCGACGCCGCTCAATCGCTTCGTCGACGCGCGGCTGCGCAAGGCGGCGACGCCACAACGCGCCCGGGCGCTGGCCGTCGCTGCGGTGCGCGAGACGTTCGAGGAGACCGGGCTGATGCTGGCTAAGCCGTTGAAAGGCGGGGCGCCTGAGGAGGATTTCGGCGAGCACTGGCACGGCTTTTTGGACAAGGGCTTTGCCCCCGCGCTCGACTGCCTCGACCTGATCGCGCGCGCGGTGACGCCGCCCGGCCGGCCGCGCCGCTTCAATGCGCGCTTCTTCATGGCGCGGGCTGAGGATGCGACGGGCGAGATCCGCCATTCGAGCGAATTGGGCGATATCCGCTGGGTGCGGCTCGACGAGGCGCGCGAGCTGCCGCTGCCCACCATCACCGGCCTCATCCTGGGTGAGATCGGCCGGCTGGTGAAGGAGCCGCCGAACCGAAAGAAGCAGCGCAAGATCCCGCTGTTCACCACGGTGCATCGCCGGCACCTGATGCTCGAGGAATAGCCGATGGCGGCGCGCGCCGAGATCGCCTCGTCGCCCGCTCCCGCGGCTGCAATGCCGGGCGCCGCTTTACCGCTGCGCAGTGGCGTACGCCTGCGCGCGCTGGTCCTGATACGCTGGGCCGCCGTCGCCGGACAGCTCCTCACCGCCGCCGTCGTCCATTGGGGCCTGGGCTTCACCCTGCCGGTGCTGGCGGTGGGCGGCGCGATCGCGCTGTCGGCCCTGCTCAATCTCACGGTCAGCCTGGGACGGCCAGCGTCGGCGCGCATCGACGACCGCGAGGCCACGGTCTTCCTCGCCTTCGACATCCTGCAGCTTGCCGTGCTGCTCTATCTCACCGGCGGCCTGGTCAATCCCTTCGTGTTGCTGCTGCTGGCGCCGGTCGCCATCGGCGCCACCATCCTGTCGCTCGCCAGCAACATCGCGCTGTCGCTGCTCACCATCGCCAGCATCGCGCTCCTGGGAATCTTCCATCAGCCGCTGCCGTGGCGCGGCCCGCCGCCCGACCTGCCGGAGATCTATCGCGCGGGCGTGTGGGCGGGCCTCACCCTCACCACCCTGCTGATCACGCTCTATGGCTGGCGACTGGCCGAGGAGGCGCGGCAGATGGCCGATGCGCTGGCCGCGGCGCAGGCAGCCCTTGCCCGCGAGCAGCGCCTGTCGGCGCTGGGCGCGCTGGCCGCCGCCGCCGCGCACGAGCTCGGCTCGCCCTTGTCGACGATCGCGGTGGTGACCAAGGAAATGCTGCGCGAGGTCGAGACCGACGATCCGCTGCGCGAGGATGTCGAGCTCCTGTCCGCCGAGTCCGATCGCTGTCGCACCATCCTCGCCCGCCTGTCCGTCGATCCGGCGGGCGACGTGTCCGACGCCTACACCCTGGTGCCGCTGCCGGCGCTGATCGAGGCCGCGGCGCAGAGCTACAAGCGCGACGGCATTGCCATCATCTTCGAGTCCGGCCCGATGGGCGAGGGCGCGCCAACGACGGCGCCGATCCAGGTGCGCAGTCCGGAGATCATGCAGGGCATAGGCAATATCGTTCACAACGCCGTTTCGTTCGCCCGGCGCGAAATGCTCATCGCCACCCGCTGGACCACCGAATGGTCCGAAGTCGAAGTCTCCGACGACGGCCCGGGCTTCTCGCAGGCGCTGCTCGACGAATTGGGTACACCGTTCATTTCCACGCGCCAGGGCGAGGAAGGACACATGGGATTGGGCGTTTTCATCGCCAAGACGCTATTGGAACGCACCGGCGCCACCGTCACCTTCGGCAATCGCCAAGCCGGTGGCGGCGCGGCGGTCTCCGTGCGCTGGCCAAATCCCGTCTTCAAGGCTACATAGCGGCCGATGTCGAAGGAGTCGCCATGAGCCAGGACACCGGCGCCAACCGCACCGTGTCGCCCGCCATTGCCGGCGCGACGACGAACAAGGATCGCACTTTGCTGATCGCCGACGACGACGCGGCGTTCCGCAACAGGATCGCGCGCGCGCTCGAGTTGCGCGGCTTCATCGTCACGTCGGTCGGTTCGGTCGCCGAGGCGCTGGCGCAAACCGCGCGGCCGCCTGCCTTCGCCGTCCTCGACCTAAGGTTGGGCGACGGCAACGGCCTCGAGCTGGTGGGGCCGTTGCGCCAGGCGCGGCCCGACATCCGCATCGTCGTGCTGACCGGCTACGGCAACATCGCCACCGCCGTCGCCGCGGTGAAGGAAGGCGCGGTCGACTATCTCGCCAAGCCGGCCGACGCCGACGCCATCGAGCAGGCGCTGACCGCACATGGCCGCAAGCTGCCGCCGCCGCCCAGCAATCCGATGTCGGCCGACCGCGTGCGTTGGGAGCACATCCAGCGCGTCTTCGAGCAGTGCGACCGCAACGTCTCGGAGACGGCGCGCCGCCTCAACATGCACCGGCGCACCCTGCAGCGCATTCTGGGCAAGCACGCGCCGCGCGAGCACTGAGCGCTGGGGGCGCGCCACTCCAGTGGCGCGTCTTCTCATGCTCATGTGGCCCGCGGTCCGGAAGACGATGACGCGCCACTGGAGCGGCGCGCCCCCAGCTTAAGCCCGCCGATTCTGGGCGTTCCAATAAAGCTCGAGATTAGAAATCAGCGCCGGGCTGAAATGGCAGTAGGCCTGCTCGCGGGCATAGAGAGCGGCGTAGCGGCGGAAGGTGTCGAGCGGCTCGGCCGCGAAGCGGAGCGCGCGACGATTGCCGATCGAGCCCACGACGCCTGAGCCGGTCAGCCGGTCGATGACGCGCGCGATTGTCTCGTCCATGGCGCCGGGCTCGATGACCTCATCGCAGATCATGCGGCCGACATCGGAATCGCACTCGATGCGCCGCTCGTACATGATCGCCTGGCGGGCGATACGGTCGCCGACGAAACGCGCCAGCCGCAGATTGGCCATCGCCGGGATGATGCCTTCCTTGCGCGCCGGCAGGGTGAGGTAGGCATCTCGTGCGGCGATGTTGAAGTCGGTTGCCAAAAGGATCTGGCAGCCGCCGCCGATGGCGAAGGTCTCGACCGCCGAGATCCACAGTTTCTCGATCGACTCGCCTGAAACCTCTTCGGGCGACACCTCGGGCTTGGCCAGCCCGCGCAGCATCTTGTTCACGAAGCCGAGGTCGCGGACCAGGAACCACAGGAACGGGATCTTGCCGTAGTAGAGGTGCGTGAGGTTGATGCCGGCGTTGTAGACGTGGCGTCCGGCATATTTGCCGTCGGGCACCACGTCGCCGCGCAGCACGGCGACCTGGCTCTGCGGATCGAGGATGCAGACATCGGCGGCGATCTCGGTCGCGGGCTGGGTCGAGTTGTCCTCGGAGTTCAGGAAGCGCTTGTTGGCGATCAGGAGCACGGCCGCCTTGCCCTGGCGCTCGACCCGGGCGAAGCCGAGATCGAGTCGGCCGTCGCGCAGGAATTTCGCCAGCGCCTCGGTCGATTCCTCGCGCGGCAGCAGCATGGCGTGGCAGAGGTGCAGCCCGCACTCCGCGTCGGCCAGGAACTGGTTGCAGAGAATGCCCTGGTCGATCTCGCAGCCGTCCTTCTCGGACTGTCGCAGCTCGGCTTCGGCTAAAACCTCGGCGCGCGTCGGCACGAGGCCGGGGACCGCATCGGCCGCGTTGTAAGCCAACTGCTCGATACGCACGAACTTGCGCCGCCCGTCGGTCAGCCGGTCGTAGAGCGTGCGGGCATGGCGGCGCAGGAAGGTGAAGCGGGCCTCGCGCGCGGCCTGCTTGAGGGCCTCGGCCGCATCATGGGCCGCCGCGTCGCGCTTGGGCTTGGCGGGCATGCGGGCGAGCTGTTGCCTGGCGTCGCGCCAATAGGCGGAGAAGCTGGCCGCATCGGCTGAAAAGTCGCCGCTGGCCGCGACCGGCGCCGATACCACCGAATCCATGCCGTCGTCCCTGCCTTGGAAAATGTTGGAGCGGGCGACGGGATTTGAACCCGCGACCTACGGCTTGGGAAGCCGACGCTCTGCTCTGGTGAACGTCGGAAACACGCTGATTTTTCACCGACCTGGCTTTCAGCACATCTACGCTAGGTGCACCATAGCTGCGCTGGCTGCCGAAGAAGTAGACTGAACATAGCAGAAAATCTCGCTCATGGGAGTGCTGTGGGCGGGTGGCCTCGCTTCAATCGACCGGCCCGCCCACCTGTGCGGACGGCTCACGGACGCGCTGCGGCGCAAGCCGCTTTGAACCAGCCAGAAAGAATTTCGGAGTTTGGGATGCCATAAACGGGCCTTACCCGGACCAGGGCTTCAGGCATCGTGGCCGCTCGAGACGCTGTGCCGGCGATCCTACGACACTAGCGGATGCGATTGCGAATGGTGTCGAGGCCTGCCTTGGCGCAAACCTCGTCCGCTTCGGCGCTCGGCGCACCGCCGACGCCGATGGCGCCAATCACCTCCTCGCTCAGCTTGATGGTCAGACCGCCGGCGCGAATGATCATGTGTTCGGGAGGCTGAAAGGGCAGCGTGCCGGGCGGTTGCTGTGCCGAGTACTGTGCGAGGCGCGCGGCGACCGCGCCGCCGCTGTCGAGCTTGAGCATCGGTGCGAAAGCGACGGCGGTATAGGCCTTGCTCCACGATGCCTCGAATGTGTGTACGCCCGCGGTGTCGCCGCGCAGCATGGCGATACGCTGCGCATCCGCGTCGACCACCGTAGCCGTGACGCCAAAGCCGCGCTGCGCGCAGTCGGCCACCGCGGCAGTGACGGCCTCCACGGCGAGCGTCGCCGGGAGACGATGCGTCACCAGGGTTTGGCTGAGCGCCCCGCTCGCAGCCAGGGCGAGCGGGACGGCAAGAGCGTAGGCGCCGATCCTCATGTTCAATTGCCGTGGAAGTCCGGCCGACGGCCTTCGCGCAAGGCTTTCTGGAATTCCTTGGCGTCGTTGCTCTGCAGGATCTTCGGGAAATCGGTCTGCAGGGCGACGAAGGCCGCGTCTTCGCTGGCGATCGCCTGGTGCGCCGAGGCGAGCGTAGCGCGCACGCCGAGCGGCGCGTTGGCTGCAATTTTCGTGGCGATCGCGACGGCCCGATCGAGTTGCTTGCCGGGCTCGGTGACTTCCTGCACGAGCCCGAGGCGGCGCGCTTCGTCGGCGCCCCATTCGTCGCCGGTCAGCATGTAGCGCATGGCGTTGGCCCAGCCGACCTCGCGCGTCAGCCGTACCGTGGCGCCGCCGCCCGGGAAGATGCCGCGCGCGACCTCGCCCTGGCTGAACACGGAGTCCGTGGCGGCGACGCGGATGTCCGACGCGAGGAACAACTCGTGCCCGGCGTACTTGGTGCCACCCTGGACCGCGACGACCACAGGCTTGCTGCGATGGGGCGGCCTGAGGCCGAGTGGATTGATGTAATCGGGATCCTTGGGCGGCAGGATGCCTGCCGCCTGGGCCGCGGCGAAGGCCGGCAGATCGACGCCCAGGCAGAAATCCGGGCCCACACCGTGAATAACCGCGACGCGAAGCTCGTCGTCGTGCTCGAGCTGGTAAAGACCCTTGCCGAGCCCGATCAGGATCGCGGGGCCCATTCGGTTTTGCGCCTGCGGGCGATCGATGCCGAGCAGGAGAACGCCGCCCGGCCGCCGTTCGATCGTGACCTTGCCCGGTTCGCTCGCAGGCGGCGGCGCCGTTGGCGCCTGTGCGAGCACCGTGCCCGTCGAAGCCAGCACCGCCGCGCCCGTGCCCGCGCCAATGAAACGTCTGCGGTCGATCAAAGTCCGTTCCGTCTGACCCGTCATATCGCGCTCCTCCATTTGATCAAGTCAGAATATGATATATGTAATATTATCGATAGATATTCACATGAGAGTGAGCGGAAAGTTACTATAGACATATAATTTCAATCATCATATTGTGCGCGACATGCCGTGGAGCCCCAACCACAAGGAGGAATCGCGTCGCCGTATCATCGATGCAGCAGCGGCGGCTTTTCGAGCCCGCGGCATCGCCGGTATCTCGATCGCCGACATCATGCGCCAGGTCGGACTGACGCACGGCGGCTTCTATGCCCACTTCAAGTCAAAGGAAGACCTGATCGCCGAGACCCTGGCCGAACTGCAAAAGGCACGCATGGCGCGCTTCGAGGACATGGCGGCCAGGGCGCCCGACGAGGCTCTCCTGGGCGCGGCGGATTTCTACCTGAGCTCCCGCCATCGCGAGCATCCCGAGACCGGATGCTCGATCGCCACGCTGGGCAGCGAGCTTGCGCGAACGCAGGGCGCGGCGCGGCGCCAGATCAGCACCAACATCGAAGCGTGGCTCGACCGTTTTGCCGAGGCCGCGCCCGGCAAAGACCCCGCCGAGCGACGCCGCCAGGCGCGCGGTGCGTTCGCGGCAATGATCGGCGGGCTGATCCTCGCTCGCGCGATAGAAGATCCGCACGAATCGGACGAGGTCCTTGCCGACGTGCGGACCTTCCTGGACGAAGCGTTGGACGAAAAGCGCTAGGCCAGCGCCAGCGCAGCGCGGCGGCAAAGCGGAAAGTCCAGGCAGCAACATGGCCACAGTGCCGCCAGCGGGACAAGCAATGCAATGGTGGGTCAGCGTTGCGGCAACGAAATGTCCTAAGCCCCCGCTCCGCTATGTCCGCTCGCATTCGTGCCAAATGCAGACATCAGCACGTGATGTGACGCGCCGGCGCCTAACTATACAGTTCTAGAAACTTGGTCGTCGCCTGTTGCGCTCTTCGGGTGAGTGCCCGAAGCGAGGGTGGCGGGGTAACGCCCATTAAAAGCTCGATCAGCAAGCCACCCCACAGGAGCGCGAAGAAATCGTCCATCATTACCGCGGGATCGCCGGGGCCAAGCAGCTTGGCCGCCTGCGCGTCGCCGAGAAACCGGCGTAGCGCCGCGCGGTTGACCTTGCGGCCGGCCTCGTCGAGCGTCTTGGCCACGTCAGGCGCCTCCTCGGCGACGGCGACGGCCATGCGGTGAAGGACCAGCACCGGCCGGCTGATGACGCCTTGCAGGGTCGCCAGGCCCAACGCATTGAGCGTGGCGATCAGCTCTTCGCGATTGCGGACGGCGGGCATGTCGAGCGGTAGCCGCATGCGCCGCGCCCGCTCGGAGATCACTTCCCGCAGCATCGCCGGCTTGCCCGAGCACATGGCGTAGAGGTCACGCTTGGAGATCTTCGCGCGGCTCGCGATATCGAGCATGCTGGTGCGCGCGTAGCCTTTTTCCAGGAAGGTGGAAAAGGCCGCGCCCAGCACACGTTGTCGCAAGGTGTCCTCGTCCGCCGGCGGGGACGGATCGGCGGCTCGTCGCTTCATCGTGGTCATCTTAGTCAACTGCGCGGAGAGCTCTAGGGCTTCAGCTGTCGCTCGAACCAGGCGAGGGCAAGCTTCAGCACCTCGGCACGCGCGCCGGTGTAGGCGTCGTAGTGCGTGGCGTCGGGCAGGACCACGAGGTTCTTCTTGGTCCCTTCGAAGGCATCGTAGACGGCGATCGAGGTGCGGATGTCGAACAGCTCGTCCTTGCCCGCCAGCACCAGCTGCAGGGCACAGTCCGGATTGAGGTTCATGGCGGCGGCCGGCAGGAAGGCGAGGAAATGCTCGGCGATCGGCGCACCCTTGAGGCCGCTCACCACGACCAGACCCGGGGCGGGCCAGCCGAGCTCGCCGCGCGCCCTCATCGTGCCGTCATGCCAGCCCAGGCGATCGAGGCCGCGCAGTTCGAGCGGCGCCATCTGGGCGTGCACGGCCTTGACCCGATGGTCGCGGGCCGCGGCCACGACCGCCATGCCGCCGCCGAAGCTGGTGCCCCAGATCCCCAGACGAGCCGGATCGGCCTGCGGTTCGACCTGCAGCCAGTGGATGACGTTGGCGAGATCGTCCAGTTCGGCCGGCGGATCCATGACCTCGCGCAGTTCGCGCACCTTCGCGGTAAAGACGTCGCCGGGCTTCTCGCCCGGCATGGCTTCCGCCAGCACGATGCGACCGTCGCTTTCGCCCCAGCCACGATAGTCGAACAAGACGGCCAGGAAGCCGGCCTCGGCGAAGGCCGCGGCCTCGGCGCGGAAGTTGGCCTTGGTGCCGCCCCAGCCGTAGGCCAGGACAATGACGGGCAACTTTCCCTGCGCGCCCTTGCGGACATAAAGGTCGGCCGCGAGCCGCGTGCCGTCGCTCAGGATCGCGGCCTGGCGTACCTCGATGTCGGCGGGAAGCGTGAACGGCGGATCGGCCGGGCGGCCGACCTGTTGTTGCGCCGACGCGGAGGCGGCGACGAAGGTGGCGAGGGTCGCCAGGGTCGCACGCAAGAGACTCTTCATGGGATCCTCCTCATGCCGGAAGCCTCGATCGCCTGCGCCGTTGGCGCACGCCACCTTGAGCGGGCGGCAGCCCGGCCGCTCCCGCAATCGTGATCGGGGCGAGCCCTGCCAGGAAGGTGCGGCGGTCGAGATTCATGATTGACATTGGTACGCCTACGTACCACCTTGTGGCAAGTGGGTACGCAGTCGTACCACTCCGGAGGCCGCAGATGGACGACGATAGCGACAAGTCGCAAGGGCTCGGCCGGCGCCCGCTGCTCTCCGGCGCGGCCGCGGCCGCCACCATCGTCGCCGGTCAAGGTGCCCGGGCCCAAGGCGCGATGGCGGAGAAGCCGGCGCCCGCCTACGTTACGCCCACCTACATCACGCTCGAGCGGCGCGAGTCCATCCTGCTGATCGGCATCAACCGGCCTAAAGTGCAGAACCGCATCGAGGTGCCGACGTTCCTGGCGCTGGGGCACGCCTACTGGCAACTCGACCACGACGAGGCGCTGAGGGTCGCCGTGCTGTTCGCGCACGGCCCGGACTTTTCGCCCGGGCTCGACCCGCCGTCGTGGGCCGACGGCCTGCGCGCACAGGTATTCGTCGGGCCCATTTCCGAGTTCGTGAACCCGGTCGGCACCTCCAAACCCTACCGTCAGAAGCCGCTGGTCGCCGCCGCGCACGGCAAGACGCAGCTCCTGGGCCACGAGCTGTTCCTCGCCGCCGACATCCGCGTAGCGGCGAGCGACACGCGTTTTGCCCAGGCCGAGGTGGCACGCGGCGTCTATCCGGGCGGCGGCGGCACGGTCCGCTTTGCCCGCGAGGCGGGCTGGGCCAACGCCATGCGCTACATGCTGACCGGCGACGAATGGGGCGCCGATGAAGCGCGCCGCCTCGGGCTGGTGCAGGAAGTCACCGAGCCCGGCCGGGAGCTGGATCGCGCGCTCGAAATCGCGGGCAAGATCGCGGCCAACGCGCCGATGGGCGTGCGCGCCGTGCTGGCCTCGGCCCACCAGGCGCTTTCGGCCGAAGACGCCGCACTGGCCGCGACCTTTCCCGAATTCGCCCGCCTGATGCAAAGCGAGGACCGCCAGGAATTCGCCCGCGCGCTGCAGGAGAAGCGGGCGCCGGTCTATCGCGGACGTTAGTCGCAAAGCCCGAGAGGAGAAGAACATGATCCGCACAATCGCCGTTGCCGTTGCCGCGTGCTTGCCGCTGGCCGCAAACGCGGCCGACCTCACCATCAAGCTGAGCGGTGCGCACAACGCCGAGGGCGCGGTGTCGGCGGCGATCTTCGCCAGCAAGGAGGCCTTCCCCAAGGAGGGCCAGCAGGTCGCTGCCTTCCGTCAGAAGGCTGCGACCGGGACGGTCAGCGTCACCTTCCACGACCTGCCGCCGGGCCGCTACGCGGTGACCGCGCTCCACGACGAGAACAACAACGGCAAGCTCGACCGCGACGCGACCGGCATTCCGTCGGAGGGCTACGGCGTCTCCAACGACGCGCGCGAGCTCCTGTCGCCGCCCTACTGGGACAAGGCCTCGTTCGAGCTCGGCAGCGAGGCCAAGACGGTCGACGTCAAGATCGAATACTGAGGAGGCCGCCATGCGCGCGATCACGCCGGAACAGATGCAGGCACTGCAGGGCGCCGAGGAGCTGGAGTTACCCTCGCCCATCCCCACCCAGATCGTCTCCAGCGACGAGTATCTGCCCGCGCCACAGACCGAGAAACAGCGCGAGGTGGAGGCGCGGCTCAAGGACCTGGGCGACAGGCTCGCCGAGCGCCAGGGCGTGAGCCGACGGCGCTTCTTCCAGACCGCGGCCGGCATGGCCGCGTCCTACCTGGTGATGAACCAGGTCTACGGCCCGCTGTTCTCGGTGGCACGGGCGGAGACCACCACGCCTGAGCTCGCCGATGCGCGCGCCGAGTCGCTCAAGAACCAATTCATCCTCGATGCGCACACGCACTTCATCCGCGACGATCCCGCGCCGTTCGTCGCCGATCCCAAGCGGGTCGGCGGCCTGATGTGGCAGCGCACGCTCACGGCCAAGGCCGGCTGGAACAAGGACATGGTCGGCAAGCCGCAGACGGTCGAGGACCTGAAGTTCGATAACTTCATGAAGGAGATCTACCTCGACAGCGACACCAAGTTGGCGCTGCTCACCAACGCGCCGTCCGACGATCCCAAGGACTGGCTGCTGCCGCAGGACGCCGTGTTCAAGGCACGCGAACGGGTGAACAAGGAGGCGGGCGCCGAGCGGATGATGGCGCATTTCACCCTGACGCCCGGACAGCCCGGCTGGCTGGACGCCGTCGACCACGCCATTGATGTTTACAAGCCCGAGGGCTGGAAGGCCTACACGATCGGCGACTTCGTGATCGCCCATGGCGGTCGCACCGCCTACAAGCTCGATGACGAGAAGCTGATGTATCCCTTCTACGAGAAGGCGGCCAAGGCCGGCATCCGCAACGTTTGTGTCCACAAGGGCCTGTTCCCGCTATTCGCCGAACAGAAGCTGCCGCATCTCGTGGGCCATGCCCAGGTCGCCGACGTTGCCAAGGCGGCCAAGGACTGGCCGCAGCTCAACTTCGTTATCTACCATTCGGGCTACCGCCATCTCGGCGGCCCGCCGAGCGACGGCGTCGACGAATGGGAGAAGACCGGGCGGCTATCGTGGCTCACCGACCTCGCCGAGATCCCCGGCAAGCACGGCGTCAGCAACGTCTATGGCGATCTGGGTGCGATCTTCGCCTGGAACGTGATCGCCCAGCCGGTGCTGGCCGCGGCCATGATGGGCACCTTGGTCAAGGGATTGGGCCACGACCATGTCATCTGGGGCACCGATTCGGTATGGACCGGCTCGCCGCAATGGCAGATCGAGGGCCTGAGGCGACTCGAGATCCCCGAGGACATGCAGAAGAAGCACGGCTTCAAGCCGCTCGGTGCCGCCGACGGCCCGGTCAAGAACGCCATCCTGGGCGAAAATGGCCGGCGCATTTTCGCGCCGAAGCGAAAGGCGGGGCTGGAGAGCTCCGACCGCTTCACGCTGATGAAGGCCGAATACGACCGGCAGGGGGGCGCGCGCAGCAACCTGCGTTACGGCTACGTTCACAAGCCGACATGAAGGCCCTGCTCCTCGCGCTCGCCGCCACGCTCGCCGCCCCCCTCGCCGCCCTGGCGCCGGCCGGTGCGCAGACGGCGGAGCGGCTCTACGTCATGGATTGCGGCCACAATTCCGCGAAGGACCAGTCGATCTGGTCGCCCGGGATCAATGTCGGCAAGCCGATCGAGCAGGCCGATACCTGCAGCCTGATCAAGCACGGCAGCCAGTGGCTCCTGTGGGACACCGGCTACGCCGACGCCATCACCGACACGCCGGTCGACACGCCGGTGGGCCACGCCACCCGCGCCAAGACGCTCATGGGCCAACTCGCGGAAATCGGCGTCCAGCCGGGCGACATCAGCTTCGTCGCGGTGTCGCACACGCACCCCGACCATATCGGCAACGTCGACCGCTTCCCCGCCTCGCTGCTGTTGATCCAGAAGGCGGAGTTCGACTGGGCCTTCGCCCCGGGCAAGCGGCCATTGTTCAAGAAGGACCGGCCGCTGAAGCTGCTCGAGGGCGACTATGACGTGTTCGGCGACGGCAGCGTCACGCTCCTCTCCACGCCCGGCCATACGCCGGGACACCAGTCGCTGCTCGCGCACCTCGCCAGGAGCGGCTGGATCCTGCTGGCTGGCGATGCCGCGCACTTCCAAGACAACTGGGACAACGATCGCGTGCCCTCGATCAACGCCAGCGCCGAGCAGACTCACGCCTCGCGCGCCCGGCTGGCCAAGATCCTGGCCGAAAAAAACGCGCAGCTCTGGATCAACCATGACCTGCCGACCTTCGAGAACCTGAAGCATTCGCCGCAATTCTACGATTGAGACAGCGCGATTTTCCGGGCAGCACCGAGCGCTTTTCACGTCCGGCGGCACTTTCACATCAGCTCGATCGAGCGGCCATAAAGAGGATGGCGGAAGATATCGACGCGATGCCTCTGAACTGATCTTGAACCTACGAGGTCACCTGCGCCGGATCGAGGACCTTCGGTCCAACATCAAGCAAAGATGCTCCAAACAGCGGCAAGATGATGAGCAGGTAATTGCCACAGTTCCACAATGAGCAACGCTCAATTGTGGTGATTGGAGCGGGCGACGGGATTTGAACCCGCGACCTACGGCTTGGGAAGCCGACGCTCTACCCCTGAGCTACACCCGCGTCGCTGTATTCTAGCCCGCGGCCGTGCCGGAGGTCCAATCGTCGATCAGGTCCGTTCGGCGTCGTCTGATCCTAACGCTGCCAAGCTGTCCTCGATCTCTTGGAGAGTTGCTTTCAGCGTATCAATCAAATGGCTGTTCTCACCAATGAAGTTGACGCCGTCGTCGGTTACCGGGAATGGGTGCGGCTTATCCCGGAGCAGAACGATCTGCCGCTGAACGTTCGCGCGGGCTTCCATCAATTGCTGGCGTAGGCTTGGTTCCTGGCGCGGCATGCCTGCATTATAGGCCACCCTTCTGCGCGGCGAGAGGCGTCAGCAGGGTTGAATTTCAAACCTGGACGGTGCCATCTAGCGCCGATGCTGGACGAGGTCTTGACCGAAGAAGAGCGCGCCGTCGTGGCGCGGGCCAAGGCTTTTGCCCAGGAACATGTCGCGCCCAATGCCGCGCGCTGGGAATGGGAGCGACGCTACCCGCTGGAGACCATCAAGGCCGCCTGTGCCGCGAACCTGCACACAATCGAGCTTGCCAAAAAGCATGGCGGGCAGGGGCTCTCCTTCTCCTGCAAGCTGCGTGCTTTCGAGGAGCTCGCCCGGCACGACTTCGCCTTCGCCTTTGCGCTGATCAATCATCACAACGCCGTCGCGCGGTTCGCGCGCGACGGTCAGCCGGCGCATGTGGCGCGCCTGCTGCCGCGCATGATCGCAGGCGAGGTGATCGGCTGTGCCGGCTTGAGCGAGCCGGGAGTCGGCAGCGATTTCGGCGGCCTGGAAATGTCGGCGGTGAAGGTCGAGGGCGGCTGGAAGCTGAACGGCGCCAAGGCGTGGATCACCAACGCCGCCGTGGCGGGCCTCTCGGTGGCCTATGCCCAGACCGATCGAACGCAGGGTTATCGCGGCATCGCCTGCTTTGCCATCGAGGCGGATCGGCCGGGCTTCCAGCGCGACAAGCCGTTCGAGCTGCATGGCGGCCACGCCATCGGCGTCGGCGGCTTCCGGCTGGTCGACTACGTGGCACCGGACGAGGCGGTGCTGCATCCGCCGGGACAGGCCTTCAAGGCGGCGCTTGCCGGCATCAACGGCGCCCGTACCTACGTCGCCGCCATGTGCTGCGGCATGCTGCAGGCCTCGCTGGAGACGGCGGTGCGCTACACGCAGCAGCGCAAGACCTTCGGCCAGCCCGTGCTCGACCATCAGGGCGTGCGCTGGAAGCTGGTTGACGCCGCGACCGATCTCGAGGCGGCGCGGCTTTTGACCTATCGCGCGTCGCGCCTGATCGACGAGGGCGGCGACGCGGTGCTGCCGGCGGCCTATGCCAAGAAGTTTGCGACCGAGATGGCGCTCCGGCGCATCGCTGACTGCATCCAGGCGATGGGCGCCAACGGCTTGCGCGCCGAGTATCCACTGGCGCGTCACTTGGCGGGCGCCAAGATCGCCGCCTACACTGACGGCTCGATCGAGATGATGAACGAGCGCATCGGCGCGGGGTTACCCCAGGTGTTCGGTTGATCCTCTCGCCCATCGAGATGCATACCGTCGAGATGCATACGGGCGGCGAGCCGACCCGCATCATCGTCGACGGCTGGCCCAAATTTGTCGGCAAGACACTTTTGGACAAGCGGCGCGAAGCGAAGGAACGCTTCGACCACCTGCGGCGCGGCCTGATGCTGGAGCCGCGCGGCCATGACGGCATGTACGGCGCGCTGCTGGTCGAACCCGACCATCCCGACGCCGATCTCGCCGTGCTGTTCATGCACAACGAGGGCTTTAGCACCATGTGCGGCCACGCCACGATCGCGCTGGCCCGCTGGGCGGTCGACAGCGGCCGCGTGGCAAGGCGCGAACCCGAGACGATCGTGCGCCTGCAATGTCCCTGCGGGCTGGTGACGGCACGCGTTGCCCCCGACGGCACGGTGCGGTTCGAAAACGTGCCGGCCTTCGCCTATGCGCGGGATCGCATCGCGCCGACCCGCACCTGGGGACCGGTGACGGTCGATGTCGCCTACGGCGGCGCCTTTTATGCGATCCTCGCCGCCGACGCGATCGGCCTTGATCTCCGCTCGTCGCCGATGCGCGCGATCGTCGATGCCGGCGAGGAAATCACGAAGGCCGCCGCCGCGGCGATCCTCATCGAGCATGCCGACGAGCCCGATCTGGCTTTTCTCTACGGAACGATCCTGACCGACGGCGGCGATGGGGCGGACGGCAAGCCGAGCCGCAATGTCTGCATCTTCGCCGGCCGCCAGATCGACCGCAGCCCGACCGGCAGCGGCGTGACCGCGCGGCTGGCGCTCGACGCGGCGCGTCGCCGCGTGCAGTTGGGCGAGGAGCGCCTGTTCGAGAGCTGCACCGGCGCGGTCTTCAGCGGCAAGGTTTTACGCGAGGGGGCGCCAGTCGGCCGACATAAGTCGGCGATCGTCGAAGTGGGCGGCCGTGCCCATCAGACCGGCGAGGCGCGATTTCGCTTCGACGGCGACGATCCGTTGCGCGAAGGCTTTACCCTCTGAGAAAACGCTGTCATCCCGAGCGCAGCGAGGGACCTTTAAGGCCGCAGTAAAGGTCCCTCGCTGCGCTCGGGATGACAGTTGTGGTGTAGCGACTTCCGTGCGTCAGTCTCAAGCATTGTGCGCGCGCTTCAGCGCTTGATCGAGATCGTCAAACAGATCGCCCGCGTCCTCGACGCCGACCGAGAGTCGCAGCAGGTCGATCGGGCAAGGCGTGCCCGGGCCCTCGATGCTGGCCCGATGCTCTATGAGGCTTTCGACGCCGCCCAGCGACGTCGCGCGCTTCCACAGCCCGACCCTTGCCGCCGTGGCAATCGCCGCGCGCTCGCCGCCCTTGACGCGCACCGACAGCATGCCGCTGAAGCCGCCCGTCATCTGCTTCTTCGCCGCCGCATGACCTGCGAAAGAGGGCAGGCCGGGGTAGAGCACTTCTTCCACCATGGGATGCGCCGCGAAACGCCCGGCCAGCGTCTCGGCCGAGCGGCAGGCCCAGGCGACCCTCGGGAACAAGGTGCGCATGCCGCGCATCAGCAGCCACGCCTCGGTCTGGCCCAGGATCGTGCCGAGCTGGGCGCGGAGGGTGCGCAGCTTCGCCCAGTAGGCGTCGTCGCGCGCCCCGACCAGGGCGCCGGCGATGATGTCGGAGTGTCCGTTGAGATACTTGGTCGCCGAGTGCATGACGATGTCGGCGCCGTGCTCGATCGGCCGCGTCAGCACCGGCGTCGCCACCGTGGAATCGACGCCCAGCAGCGCGCCGGCGCGATGGGCGACCTCGGCCGCCGCCGCGATGTCGGTGACGCTCCAGGTCGGATTGGCTGGCGTCTCGATCCACACCAGCTTGGTGGCGCCGGGCCTGACGGCGGCGGCGATGGCGTCGGTCCGGTCGGCGTCGACGAATTCGACCTTGAGTCCCCACTGCGTTGCAAAAGTTGCAAGCCAGTTGCGCAAACCCCAGTACATCACCTTGGGAGCTACAACATGATCGCCGGGCGCCAATGCAAGGAAGCAGGCACTGGCGGCGCTCATGCCTGACGAGAAGATCAGCGCCTTCGGGCCGCCTTCGAGGGCGGCAAGCGTGGCCTCGGCCTGATCGAAGGTCGGATTGTCGGCACGCGCATAGCTGCGGCCGGAGCTATAGCCATTGTCCTCATCGCGTTGATACGTGCTCGCCATATGGATGGGCGGCACGACGGCCTTCGTCACCGGATCGATCCAGCCCATCGCCTGGGCGGCGAGCGATGCGGCGGCGAAGTTCTTGTCTGACATCCTGGACACCATCAGCTTAGGAGGCGAGCTTACGAGTTGCTTACATGAACGTGAATTTATCGAATTTATAGCGCATCGCCGCATTTGAGGCAGAAAGTTGGGAGATGCATTACTATCTGCTCTCGTAGTGAACTAGGAACGCGAAACGCACCGGGGTTCGCTGCATTTTGCGTGCACTGTTGTGTCGTGACGGTTTGCTCCCGGGGAGATCCGCGTATGGACGTTGAAACTTTCGCTCACCAACAGCCGCTGCAACATGCCGGCCGCGGCGATCGCGTGGCGCGCACGCGCGAAGCCATCATCGCATCGGCCCTGGCCCTGGCGCTGGCCGGAGAAGTTGCGCCGATCGTCCGCGACATCGCCAAGATGGCCGGCGTTTCGGCGCGCACCGTTTTTCAGCATTTTTCCGACACCGCCGAGCTCTACGTCGCCGTGCTCGGCCGCGTGCTGGCTGCGGTGGTGGGCGAAGCGCCCGATCCAGGGGCTACCTGGCCGATCGACGAGCGCATTTCGATGATCATCAGTCAGTGCAGCGAGCGTTGCGAACGCCTGCTGCCGATGTGGACCTTCGTTGAAACGCTGCAGCGCCGCTCGTCCGAGGCGGCGGACATGGTGGTGCAGATGTACACCGCCAATCGCATGCAGCTTTCGCACTGGTTCGACCGCGAGCTGACGGCGCTGCCGCCCGAGGCGCGCGAGCGCACGCTGAATGCGCTGGCGATGGCGCTCGCGCCCGAGAGCTGGGTCGTGCTGCGTCAGCGGCTTGGCCTCACGGTCGAGCAGGCGCGCGACGAGCTGCGGTTCGTCGCCCGGGCCGTCTTCACCGACGGCGCGGCCCGCCGCTAGAGCACGTTCCGCTCGGCTGGAGTCAGCCGAGCGGAAGGTCGTGCTCTAGAATATTTAGATTCTAGAGCAGCTTATGTCCGATCAGATGGAACCGCGTGCGGTTCCATCTGATCGGACGCTGCTCTAGCCGAGGCCCGGCGCGCCAGTTCCTCGAGGGCGCGATCGCGCAAGCCCAGCTCGTTGAGGTGGGCGACGGTGTTCTGGACGTAGGCGAGATTCGTGCCGGTGGCGCCGCGTCCCCGACGGACCAGCGACACCGCCGCAGCAAGCGGCAGCTTGCCCGCGAACTGGCGATGCCCGCAATCGGCAAGATAGACCAACGCCGGCACCGTGCGGCCATTGTCGAGATGAATCGGCCGGATGGTTTCCCGGTAGACGCCATCATTGTCGATCTCGCGGTGGATCAGATAGCGCCGTACGGCGTCGTAGCGCCCGGCCGGCAGGCGATGGGCGAGGCCGCGGCACGCACCGCCCGGCAGCAGGCCGAGGATGAGGCCGGGCTGCTTCGGCGTCCCGCGATAATGCTCAGAGTAGATGCAGAGGGCCCGATGCCAACCGTGCAGGCGCGCGACCCGCGTCTCGGGCGTGGCAAATCCCGGATTCCACATCAGTGAGCCGTAGCCGAAGACCCAGCGCGGCTTTGTACTGTCGCTTGCGGTGTTCACGCCTGGTGGAGATGGATCAGCGCGCGGCGGATCTCGCGGGTGCGCGTGAACAGGTCGAACAGCTTGTCGCCCTCGCCCCAGCGGATGGCGCGCTGCAGGTAGAAGAGATCTTCCTGGAAGCGCTGCAGCACTTCGAGAACCGCCTCGCGGTTGTTCAGGAACACATCGCGCCACATCGTCGGATCGGAGGCGGCGATGCGGGTGAAATCGCGGAAGCCGCCGGCCGCGAAGCGCAGCACCTCGCTGTTGAGATGGCCGGCCAGATCGTCGGCCGTGCCGACAATGGTGTAGGCGATCAGATGCGGCAGGTGGGACGTGATGGCGAGGATGCGGTCGTGATCGGCCAGGTCGAGCCGTTGCACCTCGCTGCCCAGCCCCTTCCAGAACGCCTCGAGCTTGTCGACCGCGGCCGGATCGCTGCCGGGCAGTGGCGTCAGGATGGTCCACCGTCCGTCGAACAGCTCGGTGAGGGCGGCCTCGGGGCCGGAATTCTCGGTTCCGGCCACCGGATGCGCCGGCACGAAATGCACGCCGGCCGGAATGTGCGGCTGCATGGCGTCGACCACCGCCTGCTTCACCGAGCCCACGTCGGAGACGATGCAGCCGGGTTTGAGCTTGGGCGCGATGATGCGGGTGGCCTCGCCGCAGGCGCCGACCGGCGTGCAGACGATCACCAGGTCGGCATCCTCGCAGGCGGCGGCAAGATCGGTGCCGCAATGATCGACCAGCTTCAGGCGGTTGGCGGTCTCGGCGGTCTCGCGCCGTCGCGTGGCGGCTACGATCTTTTTGGCGAAACCACCGCGCCGCGCGGCCAGCGCGATCGAACCGCCGATCAGGCCGATGCCGATCAATGCGATCTTGTCGAACATCGGCTGGCCTTCGGGGGACTTGCTCATTTGTTGGCGACGAAGCGGGCGAGTGACTCTTGCACGGCCTTCACCTCGGCCTCGGTGCCGATGGTGATGCGCAGATGCTCGGGCAGGCCGTAGCCCGCGACCATGCGCGGGATCAGCCCGTCATTCATCATCCAGTCGTTGGCGGCTGCGGCGCGCTCCTTCGAGCCGAACCCCACCAGGACGAAGTTGCCGACGCTGGGCAACGGTTTCAGGCCGAGCTTGGCAAGCTCGGCGCTGAGCCAGGGCAGCCAGATGTCGTTATTGGTGCGGCTGGCGTCGGTATGGGCGATGTCAGCCAGCGCGGCGATGCCGGCGATCTGCGCCGGCAGGTTGACGTTGAACGGCTGGCGCAGCCGGCTCATGACGTCGACGATGCCGGCCGGGCCGTACATCCAGCCCAGCCTGATACCGCCCAGGCCGTAGATCTTGGAGAAAGTGCGGGTCATCACGACGTTCTCGGCCTGGTCGACCAGCTCGACGCCCGATTCGTAATCGTTGCGGCTCACATACTCGGCATAGGCCGCGTCGATCACAAGCAGGACGTTCTTCGGCAACCCGGCCTGCAGGCGCCGCACGTCGTCCTTCGTCACATAGCTGCCGGTCGGGTTGTTGGGATTGGCGAGGCAGACGATGCGGGTCTTGTTCGTGACCTTCGCCAGCAGCGCATCGACGTCGGCGCGGTAATTCTTCTCCGGCGCGGCGACCGGCGTGGCGCCGACGCCCAGCGCGTTGATGGGATACATCAGGAAGCCGAACTGGCTGTAGAGCAGTTCGTCGCCCGGGCCGCAGTAGGCGCGCACCAGGAGGTTCAGCAGCTCGTCGGAGCCCGTGCCGCAGACGATGCGCTGGGCGTCGAGGCCGTAGTGTCGGCCGATCGCCGCGCGCAGTTTGTCCGCGCCGCCGTCGGGATAGCGGTGCAGCTCGGCGGCCGCCTTGGCATAGGCCGCCATCGCCTTGGGACTCGGTCCCAGCGCGCCCTCATTGGACGACAGCTTGGCGATCGTCTCCTTGCCCTCGACCGAATCCTTGCCCGGCACATAGGGTGCGATCTTCATGATGCCCGGTCGCGGGGCGAGGGCACTCATGGCAGTCTCCCGTAAGAGTTGATCAAGGTCGTGCCCCTAGGTCCGAGGGGTGGCGGGAACGGCATAGGCGCCGATCGCGGCGACATGACCGCTCGTCAGTCCCAAGGCGGTCCCGAGCTCGCGCAAGCGCTCGTCGCCGTCGGCCAACACGCCCGGGAGCTCGACGAGGTAGTGATGCACGCCGCCGGCAACCTGGTCCAGCGCCGAAGTGAAGGCGGGCAGGCCGACCTTGGCCAGGGCGCCGGCGATGCGGTTGCGGCTGAGCCCCGTGACGGCTTCGACCGAGATGAGGGTGCGATCATCGCCGGAATCCTCGGGCTCCATGCGCGCCAGCACGAAGGCCGATATGCCGCGGGCCCGTGCGTTGGGCATGTCCAAGAAGGGCAGTCGGGCCACCACGTTAGGCAAGGTCGCGTCGCGGCCGGCGAGCAGCGGCCACCACGGCGTCGCGTCGGATTCGATGGGCGTCGGCACGACACCTATGGTCGACGGGTTGGCGCGCACCGCTGCCAGCACCTGGGCCGGCGTGTCGTTGGCGACGAAAGGGATCTGGCAGCCGAAATGGTCGCGCGCGAGGTCCCAGTATCCTGGCTGGTCGGCGGGCCGGCAGATGGCGATCTTGAGGTCCGGCGTCTGCATCAGGGTGAAGGCGCAAATCATCTCCCGCCACATGCGATAGATGGCGGTCGAGGGAAACGGCCCCTGATGCGTCGCCAGCCGCTGGCGCATGACCTGGGCCTCGCGCCCCGGCCTGAGCGCCAGTCCACCGGGTGGCTTGGCGGCGGAGATCCGGTCCACAAGGTCGGCCCGGCGGCGAACCATGGCATGCAGCTCGCTATCGATAGCGTCGATTTCCTGCCGCAAGCTGTCGAGACTGGGAGAATCCATAAGGCCGGTGATCCTGTGAGGCAGCGGCGATACTACGTTCCGTCCCTCCGCGTAAAGGCAAACAAGCCTTGAAATGCTTGCGCGGCGCCGGCGAGGCCCTTATAGAAAACCCCGTGGAATTTGAGCCGACCGGCTTGCGGCCACGTTAATCCTCGCTAAAAGGTCGGTGAGCTTGAAAAAAGCCCCCGCCCTCTAAGGTCGGGGGCTTTTTCGTTGCGCGAGTGCCGCGCTTGAGGAGTGGGAAGTGGCCGTGGAGCTGGACGACTTGACCGAGGCTGAACGGAAGGCGCTCGCCCAATGCCGCCACGCGGTTCTGGGCATCGAGCGCCCGCTTCGGCTCGACTGCGGCGTCGATCTTGGCCCCTATCGGGTGGCCTATCAGACTTACGGCACGCTCAATCCCGACAAGTCCAATGCCGTCCTGATCTGCCATGCCCTCACCCTCGACCAGTTCGTGGCCGAACAGCACCCGGTGACCGGCAAGGAAGGTTGGTGGGAGAGCCTCGTCGGGCCGGGCAAGGTGATCGATCCGGCGCACTACTTTATCATCTGCGTCAATGTGCTGGGCGGCTGCATGGGCACGACCGGCCCGCTCGCCCGTGAGCCGGCAAGCGGCGAGCCGTGGAACCTGCGCTTTCCGGTGGTGACGGTCGGCGACATGGTGCGCGTCCAGGCGGCGCTGCTCGATCACCTCGGCATCCCCGACCTGTTCTGCGTCATTGGCGGCTCGATGGGCGGCATGCAGGTGCTGGAATGGGCGGCGAGCTATCCCAGTCGCGTATTCTCCGCCGTGCCGATCGCCTGTGCTGCACGCCATTCGGCGCAGAACATCGCGTTCCACGAGGTCGGACGGCAGGCGATCATGGCCGACCCCGAATGGAGGGGCGGTGACTACCGCCTGCACCACACCGCGCCGGCGCGTGGCCTCGCGGTCGCGCGCATGACCGCGCACATCACCTATCTTTCCGAGCAGGCGCTGCAGCGCAAGTTCGGGCGCGCGCTGCAGGACCGCAATGCGGTGGGCTTCGGTTTCGACGCCGACTTCCAGGTCGAGAGCTACCTGCGTTACCAGGGTTCGAGCTTCGTCGACCGGTTCGACGCCAACAGCTACCTCTACATCACGCGGGCGATGGACTATTTCGACCTCGCCGGCGCCCATGGCGGCGTGCTGGCCAACGCCTTCCGCGGCACGCCGACGCGCTACTGCCTGATGTCCTTCACCAGCGACTGGCTGTTCCCGACGCGCGAGAGCCGAGAGATCGTCCACGCGCTGAATGCGGCGGCAGCCAACGTTTCTTTCGTCGAAGTCGAGAGCGACAAGGGCCACGACGCCTTCCTGCTGGAAGAGCCGGAGATGTTCCGCACCCTGGCCGGCTTCCTCAAGGGCGCGGGGACCGCGCGCGGGCTGAAGGACGTGCCGTGAACACTGCCATTCGCGTCGATCTGCAGCTCATCGCCGATATGGTCAACCCGACCACGCGCGCGCTCGACGTCGGCTGCGGTGACGGCGCGCTGCTGGCTTATCTGGTGAACTTCAAGCGGGTCGACGCGCGTGGCATGGAACTGAGCCAGACCGGCGTGAACGCCTGCGTGGCCAACGGCCTGTCGGTGATCCAGGGCGATGCCGACGCCGACTTGCGCGACTATCCCGACGACGCCTTCGACTACGTGATCCTGAGCCAGACCCTGCAGGCCACGCGCGAGCCGCGCGAGGTGCTGCGCCAGATGCTCAGGGTCGGCAAGCGGGCCATCGTGTCGTTCCCCAACTTCGCGCACTGGCAGGTGCGCCTGCGCCTGGTGTTCGGCGGCCGCATGCCCGAGACGCCGTCGCTGCCCTTCAAGTGGTACGACACGCCCAACATCCACCTCTGCAGCATCGATGATTTCCGTGCGCTGTGCCGCGACATGGGCGTGCGCATCGAGCGCGCCATCGTACTCGACCGCGCCAGCAAGCCGATCAACCTGCCGCCGCTGCTCGCCAATCTTCTGGGCGAGCAGGCGGTGTTCATGTTGCGGCGGGACTAGGAACCACCCGCTCGTACTCGGCCTCGACGTCGTCTTCGCCGAGCTTCACGAAGCCGTGCCGTTCGTAGAATCGACCCGCGGGACTGCCGCGCAGCACTTCGAGTCGCACCGGAAGGTGCAGCGCGTCAGCTTCCGCCAGCAGCGCCTTCAAGATGACCGCTCCCAGGCCGCGGTTCTGTAAACGTCGCTCGAGATAGAACGAGTCGATCTTGATCTCGCCTTCGCCGCTGCGGAAGCCGACGCAACCCGCCCTCTCTTCGTCGACCAGGATCAATCGCAAGCCAGGCTCGTCGAAATGCTCGCGGAAGATCCGCCGCGCACGCGACGGCTTGTAGCGAAACACACGCTCCAGATGCTCGCGCATCACATCGATGCGCAGCGCCAGCAGCGGCTCGAAGTCGGCCTCGCTCACCGGGCCGAAACGCCAAATGTCAGCCATGCCTCTGCGTCGAGCGGCTAGTTGATGCGGCTGAACAGCCGTGCGAGCCGAAAGGCGTGTGGCCATTCTGCCACGTCGAACCAGGCGACGGCCGGATCGCGCGACAGCAGGATCCGATCGGCGCGGGCGACCAGATTGTCCTCCGGAACGAAGCCCACGCCGCCGTCGGCGGCGGCAATGCGGCTGTCCAGGGAATTATCCCGATTGTCGCCCATCATGAAGTAATGCCTTGGCGGCACGACGAACGACGGCGTGTCGTCGTGCTGCTCGGCATCGGAGATCTCCACGATTTCGTGCTCGCGCCCGTTTGGCAGCGTCTCGACATAGAGGACCGACGGGACGCTGCTGCCGCCGCCATCGTTGGCGAACGTGCCGATGGCCCGGCGAGGGACGATGGCGCCGTTGATGTAAAGCCGCCCGTTTTGCATTTGGATGCGGTCACCGGGCAGGCCGATGAGGCGTTTCACATAGGTCGTCGATGGATCGCGGGGCAGGCGAAATACGATGACGTCGCCGCGCTCCGGTACTTCGCCCAACAGGCGGCCGGAGAAATCCGGCATCAGGCCAATCGGTGAAGAATATTTGCCGTAACCATAGGCGAACTTGCTGCCGATCAGCTCATCGCCGACGAGAAGCGTCGGGACCATCGACGGCGACGGCACCCTGTAGGGTTCGGCGACCACGGTTCGCACGATCAGGACGAAGCCAAGGGCGAGCAGCATCGGCTTCAGTTGGCGAGCCCAACCGATGAGGCGCTGTCGAAAGGGCGATGAGCTGTCGTCCATGGCGGAAATCTCCGATACAGTTTGCCTACCCTAGGCCTTCACCGCGATCCTGGCCACGCGCGGCTTGGCGACGGCCAGCCAGTCCCTGGTATCGAGCTCCATCGAACGGTCGAGCCGGCCGGCGTTGAAGAACAGCGTGTCGTTGACCAGCAGGTCCTCATCGACCACGAGGGCGAGCGCCGGATCGAGCGCGAACGGCGGCACCGAGCCCATGACGCAGCCGGTGATTTCCTGCGCCGTATCGGGCGAGGCGAAGCCGCATTTGCGCGCCTCGAAGACCTTGGCCACCGCTCCGAAGTCGAGCTTGCGGCTGCCCGGCAGGATCGCCAGCACGTGGCGCCGGCCGCCACCGCCGCCGCGCAGGTCGAGCACCATGGCCTTGGCTGCCTGATCCGGCCGGTTGCCGCGGATGACGCTGATCGCTTCCGAGCGACCCTCGGCTTCGTGCTCGATCACGCGAAACTTCGCCTTGGCGCCACTCAGCAGGGTGACCAGTTGATCGAAGACTTCACCGGCCACGGACAACCTTCTCCGACAGGATCTTTAGCGCATCAGCCAGGCTCGGCACCTTGCCGTCGGCCGGCGCGACGGCGGCATCGACGGTGCGGCGAAGGCTCTTCTCGATCACCTCGGTCAGCAGAGGATCGACGCCGGTCTCGCGCAGGGTCTTGGCAACCAGGCCCATCTCCTCCCAGCGCCGGTGCGCGTGCACGATGTGGGTCTGCACCAGCATGCCGACGAAGTTGGCGAAGCTGATCTGGTCGACGTCGCCCATGCAGCCCATGACTTCCTTGAGGATGCCCTGGCGCTCGGCGGTGACATAGGCCTCGACGCCCAGCGCCTCGACACCCTTGATCAGGACGCTGCGGATCATCTTCACCGACGAGGCGCTGCCGGGCTTGCGCCCCAGCACCTTGGCCTCGAAGCCGTTGGCGTTCATCCAGGCGACCACGTCTTCGACGTCCTCACCCGCCACCAGCATCGGCGCCTTGATGCCCTGCTTGAAGAAGCCGCCCATGACCGCGATATCGATATAGTGGCCGCCGGCCGTCTCGATCGGCGCGCGATCCTCGTCCGACATCCGGCCGGTGACCGTGCAGAGATCGAGATAGTGCGCGCCCTCCTTCAACAGCGGCGCGGCGGCTTCGGCTGCTTCCAGCGCGTGCTCGCCCTGGACGGCTGAGATCACCAAATCGGCCTCGCGCAAGGCGTCGGTGTAGCGGTCGGAAATCGCCACATCGAGCGCGCGCGCCTGTTTGCCGAGCGCCGTGCCGCGCGCGTCCTTGTCGAGGGCGGTGTCGATGGCGATGAGGCGGCGCGGGGCGTTGTCGCCAGGCCGCGATGCGCCGCGCCAGCCGCCCACGGCGGCCAGCCCGCGCGCGATCGCCGATCCCGCCTCACCAAAGCCCAGCAGCGCGATCACGCGCGGAGACAACGACATGCGAATGCTCTCGATGGTCTGAAGGGGAGGCTCAGGAGGCCGGCGCCTCGCCGTCCCCGGCGTTACGCGTCGCATGGGTGTCGCGCGAGCTGGCGATGCGGAGCTTCGGCCGCGCGGCGACGAGCGCGGGCGATTGGCTGCGCTCGGCGACGCCGGCATAGAGCTGCTTGCCGGATTCGATGACGCTGACGCCGGCGAAGCGACCGAGCCAACGCTGGCCGAAGCGCTCGACGGCCGGCGCCATGCGCATCATGAGCCGCGAGCGGGTCGGCGGCATGAAGAGCGCGCGGGTCTGTTGCAATGGCGCGAACATGTTGGCGCGCATCAGGGCGGCGAGCTGGCCGGGAGAATAGGGATGACCCTGATAGAAGGGCGAGCGGTCGATCTGCGACCACAGACCGGCGCGCGTCGGCGCCACGACGATCAGGCGGCCGCCATCGGCCATCACCCGCCAGATCTCGCGCAGCATCGGCCGCACCTGTTCAGTGCATTCGACGGCATGGATCAGCAGCACCCGATCGACCGAGCGATCGGGTAGCGGCAGGTCCATCTCGTCGACCAGGGTGGTGAGGTTGCGGCCCTCTCTCGGCCAGCGCGTGACCCCCTGCTGGGCCGGCATGAAGGCCATGGTCCGCTGCGCTTCCTCGATGAAAGGCCGCAGGAACGGCGTGGCGTAGCCCAGTCCGAGCACGGTTTCGCCGCGCACGTTGGGCCAAACCCCGCGCAGCCTGGCGCGCAGCAGCCGCACGGTGGTCTGCCCGAGCGTGCTCTTGTAAAAGTCGTTGAGATCGAGGACGTCTGTCCACATAGGGCGATATTAGCAGAAACTGCGCCCTTACGGCCATGGCGGGCGCAAGGGAGCTTTGCCAGCGTTGCATCATGAGCACAACCCTAGACATCGTCCGAATCCCCGTCCTCAACGACAATTACGTGTGGTTGATGCGCGAATCCCAGAGCGGCGCCGTCGGCGTCGTCGATCCGGCCGTGGCCTGGCCGGTGCTGGCCGAGGCGGCAAAGTCACCGCAAGGATGTCTTCCGCTAAGACGCGAGTCACGGGCCTCCTAGCGTGTCATCCTGAGCGCAGCGAAGGATCTCATCGCCGCTTGCCACGGGCATGAGCTCCTTCGCTTCGCTCAGGATGACAATTAGCGCCGGACCAGGCAGAAATAGGCACCGATGCCGAGCGCGGCCGCCAGTGCCGCGTAGAGCGGCCCCTGCGCCACGTTGAGGAACAGCCATGGCGCGCTGAGCGGCCCGACGGCGGCGCCGAAATCGCGCCAGGTCGAATAGCTCGCCTGCGAGGACAGGACGCTGGCGTGGCCGCGCTCGATCACCAGCACGGGAATCAGCGTGTTGAACATGCCGCGGGTCATGACGACCATCAGGGCGCCCAGCACCTCGTGATCGAGCGCGATCAGCCCGAAGCCCGCAACCAGCAGGGCGCCGTTCGCCATCGAGATACGCCTGGCGCCGAAGCGATCGCCGACCCAGCCGGCGATCGGCCCGGTGGTGATCTCGACCAGCCAGCGCAGCGCCAAGAGCATGGCCGTCGCCAGCACCGGCGCCACCGAGGTGATCGAGTCCTTCATCAGGAAGGCCAGGGTCAGCAGGAACACGCCATCGCCCGAGAAGCCCATGACGAAGCCCCAGATCTCGAGGCGATGCGGGACGGGCAGACGAAAGCCCTTCTTCGCCATGGGCTCCGGCGGCAGGCGGGGCAGCAGCAGGGCGGCGCCGAGCGCGACCAGCGTCAGCCCGCCGTAGATCACGAAGACCGAGCGCGGGCCCAACTGCAGGACGATCAGGGCGCCAACTACCAGGGACACCGCCTGCACCATGCCGATCGCGGCCCGGCTCGCGCCGACCCTCTTGCCGGCGTTGGACCGGTCGCTCACCGCATAGGCCAGGGTCGCGAGATTGAGCGAGGCATAGGAAATGCCCCACAGCATGCGGGCCGCGACCTGGACGGCGGCGTTCTCGATCAAGCCATAGACCGTCGTGGAGACGGCCGCTCCGATGGCGGCCGCGACCATCAGCGTATGCGGCCCGACCTTTTCGCCGATTGCCGCCACGCCGGAATTGGCCAGCAGGCGGATCCATCGGTTGAGCGACAGCAGCACGCCGACCATGGCGAGGCTCAGGCCAAACTGCTCGTGGTAGAGCGGCAGCACGGCGTAGAGCAGCGTGTCGCCCATCATGCCGAAAGCGATGACCAGGCCGGGGAGCGCCATGCCGACGGGCACGGCGCCGCGTGATGCGGTCGTCACTGGGCGCGCTGCACCAGCGCTTCGCGTAGCGCAGCGGCGCAGAGCGTCGTGCCGCGGCGGGCGCCGTGCAGCAGCATCGGCGAGCTCAGGAAGCCATGCAGCATGCCGCCGAACTCAACGAGGTCGGCCAGGGTGCCTTCCTGTTGCAGGCGGAAGGCGTAGGCGCGGCCTTCGTCGCGCAGCGGATCGTAGCCGGCGGTGACCACGAGGGCCGACGGCAGGCCGGCGAGCGAAGCGGCGCGCAGCGGTGAGACGCGCCAGTCGCCGCGCGCGCCCTTGTCCGGCGTGTAGTGGTCGAAGAACCATTCCATGGTCGCGGCATTCAGTCCGTAGCCATCCTCATAGCGGCGATAGGACTCGGCGCGCGCTACGGCGTCGGTCACGGGATAGGCGAGAAGCTGCAGGTGCAGCTTGGGTCCGCCATTGTCGCGCGCCCAGATCGAGGCCGCCGCCGCCAGGTTGCCGCCGGCGCTGTCGCCGCCGATGGCCAGCCGGGCGGGATCGACGCCGACTGACGCGCCGTTGTCTGCCGCCCACTTCAGCCCCGCCACCACGTCGTCGAGGGCTCCCGGGAAGCGCGCCTCGGGCGCCAGGCGATAATCGATGGCAAACACGGCGATGCCGGCTTCCAGCGCGAGCTGGGCACAGAGGACGTCGTGACTGTCGAGATTGCCGAACACCCAGCCGCCGCCATGGGCGTACACGAGCGCCGGAAGCTTGGCATCGGCCGCCGCCGACGCCGGCCGATAGATTCGCACCGCCAGCTCCCCGGCGGGACCGGGAATGGTGCGGTCGACCACCGTCACGCCGGCCGGCAGCGGACCCTGGGCACCGGGGCGCAGCGACAGATAGAGCTCGCGCGCCGCCTTGGGGCTGAGCGTATTCCAGGCCGGGCGGTCGGCTGCCGCCATCAGGTCGATCAATCGCTGCGATTCGGGATCGAGTGCCATTCCTCCAGCTCCATTCAACGCCATTCACCGACAGACACTGCACTCTAGCAGCCCGTGCCCCTGTTTCGTCACGAGACGAATGCTAAGGTGCGCCATGACATTCGAACCGGACCACGGCGTGTCGTCCGCAGCGGCACCTTCCTGGTGGCGTCGGGCTTGGGAGCGCGTGCGATCGGCTCGTCCGGTGCCAGCGAAGCCAGCTGCACCGTCGACTGGCCGGCGCCGGCTGTGGCGCTGGGGGGCGTGGGCCGTCGTGCTGGTCGTGCTGCTTTACTATCCGGTGGGCGCGCTGATCGTCGAGAATATCGATGACGACCCGCAGTTCGCTGCGCGCAACGAGACGCCAGGCGAAAGCCGGGCGGTCGCCACAGCCGCTGACTTGGTCACCCGTGAAGTCGACGTCCATACCTGGACGCCGATGATGCCGTTCTTCACGCCGGCCGGCATCCTCGACAACATGCCCAACTTCCAGCGCGGCATCATGGCGGCGCTGGGCCGCTTCAGCACCGAGCTGATGGACCAGGTCGGGCGCACGCGCGGCTCGAGCCAGACCGACCGCGATCTCGAACAGGCGCGCGGCTTCCTGAACGAGCAGCCCAACATCTGGATCTGGCAGCCCAGCGTGTCGATATGGCCGTCGACCACCTCGGCACAGAAGTATCGCGCCGGCCGCGACAGGCTGATCGCCTACAACAAGCGGCTGGCCGCCGGCCAGGCGGTGTTCGAGCGCCGTGCCGACAACCTGCAGGCTCTCCTTGATCGCATCGCCAACGACCACGGCTCGGACTCGGCGGTCATCGACCAGCACATCATCGAACAAGCCGGAGATTTGTTCGACACCAGGGTCGACGATATCTTCTATTTCAACAAGGGCCGGCTCTACGCCAACTACCTGCTGATGCGCGAGCTGGGCGCCGACTTCGAGGGTATCATCCGCGAAAAGGGACTGACGAACGCCTGGAACGGCACGGTGGAGACGTTCCGTATCGCCGCCCAGCTCCACCCCTTGATCGTGTGGAACGGCTATCCCGACGGGTTGTTGATCCCCAACCATCTCGCCGCGCAGGGTTTCTACCTGTTGCGGGCGCGCACCCAACTGCGCGAGCTCACCAGCATTCTGCTGAAATAGGCCGTCGCGGTGGAGATCTATCTACCTATCGCCGAGCAGTCGATGAACGTGTTCGTGCTGCTGGGACTGGGTGCCGCCGCCGGCCTGCTCGCCGGCATGTTCGGCGTCGGCGGCGGCTTCCTCGCCACGCCGCTGCTGATTTTCGTCGGCATTCCCCCCGCGGTGGCGGTCGCTAGCCAGGCCAACCAGGTGGTCGCCAACTCGGTGTCGTCGCTGCAGGTCCAGTTGCGGCGCGGCAACGTCGATTTGCGGATGGGGCTTATCCTGCTGCTGGGCGGGCTGTTCGGCTCGACGGCGGGCGTCTGGCTGTTCACCTACCTCAAGCGGATCGGCCAGGTCGACTTCGTCATTGCCGTCGCCTATGTCGTCATGCTGTCGGCGATCGGCGTCCTGATGCTGGTCGAAAGCCTGCGCACCTACGTCAGGCGGCGGCGCAATCCGCAAGCGCCGCGCGGCAAGCTGCATACCCACTATCTGGTGCACCGCCTGCCGCTGAAGCTGCGCTTCTACAAATCGAAGCTCTACATCAGCGCCCTGCTGCCGATCGGCATCGGCTTCATCATCGGCGTGTTGTCGGCGATCCTGGGCGTCGGCGGCGGCTTCGTCCTGGTCCCGGCCATGATCTACATCCTCGGCATGCCGACGGCGGTGGTGATCGGCACGTCGAATTTCCAGATCCTGTTCGTGGCGGCCAACGTCACCTTCCTCCAGGCCGCGACCAACGGCACGGTCGATATCGTGCTGGCCTTGCTGCTGATCCTGGGCGGCGTGGTCGGCGCGCCAGTCGGCGCGCGGCTGGCCGCCAAGCTGCCGGGCGTGGTCCTGCGCGGCCTGATGTCGATCCTGATCCTGGCCGTCGCGACCGAGCTCTTGACCGAGCTGCTGCGCACGCCGAGCTCGCTGTATTCGCTGGGAACCCGCGAGATGATGCCGTGACGCGCCTGGCGCAGCTCCTGATGCCGGCCCTGGCGGTTGCCCTCTTTCTCGCCTCGAGCGCCGCGGCGCAGGGCCCGCGGGTGGAGCCTCCGCCGGCCGGCGCCCTGGTCGGGCCGACCATCGGCGGGCCGGTCGATTCCACCGTGCCGCCCTCGGTGCCCGCCGAGGCGCCAACGCCCGATCTGGTCGTCGACCTGTCGCTTGCTCGCGTCTCGATCACCTCGGCGTTCCAGGGCGAGAGCATCCTGCTGTTCGGCATGTTCGACCCGCCGGGCGAGATCGTCGTGGTCGTGGCCGGGCCGGCCGGTCGCGAGACGGTGCTGCGCAAGCAGCGTTTCCTCGGCCTGTGGCTCAACACCGGCCGCCAGGCCTTCGACGACGTGCCCGCCTATTACGCCATCGCCGCCAGCCAGCCCCTGCAGCGCCTGCTTGCCCGCGGCGCCGGCGGCGAGATCCTGTCGCTGGAGGATCGGCTGCAGTCCGTGCGCTCGGTCGGCCAGCGCGAGCACCAGGATCTCATCAAATTCCGCCTGGGTCTGGTCGAGGTAAAGCGGCGCGAAGGTCTTTATCCTGCCGACATCGGGCAGGTCACCATCCAGGCCGGCCGGTTGTTCCGTGTCGATCTGCCGTTCCCCTCGCGCCTGCCGGAGGGCGTCTACGAGGTCCGGACATACCTCTTGCGCGACGGCAAGATCGTCGCGGCGGTGTCGCGACCGCTGCCGGTGGCCAAGGAGGGGTTCAGCGCCCAGCTTGCCGGCTGGGCGGTCAATGAGGGCCCACTTTACGGGCTGGGCGCGATCCTTTTGGCGCTCACGGCCGGCTGGCTGGGCGGCGCCATCATGCGGCGCCTCTAGGCGGCGTGGCAGAACAGAAGGGAGGACGGATCATGAGCGAACAGCCCAGCCGAACCGGTGAGCGCGTCTTCCTGGTCGTCGTCGACGAAAGCCCGGAGATGCAGAAAGCGCTGCGCTATGCCTGCCGGCGCGCCAAGCGAACGGGCGGCCGTGTCGCCCTGCTCTATGTCATGGACCCGCCGGAGGGCACGCACTGGGGCGGGGTCGTCGACCTGATGCGCCAGGAGGCTCGCCAGCAGGCCGAGGAGGTGATCGCCCGGCACGCCGACACCGCCGCGTCGTTGACCGGACAGCCGCCCGCCATCCATATCCGTGAAGGCAAGAGCCGCGACGAGCTGATCAAGCTGCTGACCGAGGATCGCTCGATATCCGTTCTCGTGCTGGGAAGCTCCTCGAGCAGCGAGGGGCCGGGGCCGCTGGTCACGGCGTTTTCCGGCAAGCTCGGCAGTCAGCTTCGTATCCCGCTGACCATCGTTCCAGGCGTCCTCACCGAAGCGGAGATCGACGCAATCTCATGAGGCGTGAGCGAAGTTGATGCGACGATTTTTCGGCGGCGATGTGGCGATTCGGGCTTTGTGACCGCCATGCAGATTTGATCACCGATATGTCATTGTTATCTAAGCATTTATAATTAAACAGTAATAACATTATATGCCATAATATTCATTGAGAGGCTGTTGAGAATCAACTTGATCGCCCTTGCGCCGGTTCCTACGTCAACGGCCATCGAGTGGGGGTGGAGACGTCCCGTCCCCAGCCTGAGCGATGCCGAGCGGACCCCCGCGAGGCATTCGACACGGAGGTAGGTTTGTTTATCCAGACCGAGCAGACGCCCAATCCGTCGACCCTGAAATTTCTCCCCGGCCGCGTGGTCATGGAGAAAGGGACCATGGATTTTGCGACCGCGGAAGCTGCTGTCCCGTCGCCGCTGGCCAAAAGGCTGTTTGCGGTCGAAGGCGTGGAGCGTGTGTTTTTCGGGTCCGACTTCGTCACCGTCACCAAGGCGGCCGATCGGGATTGGCAGGTTCTCAAGCCGTCGATTCTGGGCGGCATCATGGAACATTACACGTCGGGCGACCCCGTCGTCGCCGACACTGCCGAGGCGGGCGCCGCCGCGGCGGACGACGACGAAGTCGTCGCCCAGATCAAGGAACTGCTCGATACGCGCGTTCGTCCAGCCGTGGCGCAGGACGGCGGCGATATCATATTCCAGGACTTCCGCGATGGCGTGGTCTACCTGCACATGCAGGGTTCATGCTCGGGCTGCCCGAGTTCGACCGCCACGCTCAAGATGGGCATCGAGAATCTTCTGAAGCACTACGTGCCGGAAGTGTTGGAAGTGCAGGCGGCCCAGTAGGCCGCTCGCCAATCAAGCGTACAGCGTAGTTGCAGCGTCGCGGTCCGCGGGGGGACCGTGTGCGAGGGGTCGTTTGCGCGACCCAACTGAAACGAGGGTGTGGGATGCAGTTGTCGATTTGGCCCGCGGTCGAGCGCGGGCGCCACTACGCGTTTCCGGCCGTTTGGGTGGCCGTATTCGCAACGGGGGTAGGTCTCAGCGAGCCGTTGCCGTCGCTCGATGTCGCGCCGTACCTGTCCTTCGCACCGATCGGCGTGCCGAATGCCACGTCGCTGGGACAGCCGGCGTTCCTCGCCATGAATGCCGAGCCGGACTCCCTCACCTTCGTGCGCCACGATGCGAGTGAGCCTGACGACATCTTCCATCATCCGCTACGCGAGCCGTCCTGGGGCCATGGCCGCTTCGCGGCCCCCGGCAACGCCATTCGCCGCCAGGTCCAGCTTCGCCAGATCAGCCCGCGAACCGCCGACGAACTCGCCGGCTTCTTCCGCGACGTCGCCTATATCCTGACCGATATCCGCCAGGGCGAGGCCGTTCCGCCGATCAAGGTCGAGCGTGTGCCCGCCGACCTCGTTAACAAGGACGGCAACGAGCGCAAGGCGCTGTTCATCACCGCCGTCCTGCCGCTGGTGCTCGAGGTCAATCAGCGCGTGCTGGCCGATCGCGAACAGCTTCTCTACCTGCGCGACAAGATGGCTTCGGCTCCGTTTGGCATGTCGCCCATCGAGCGCATCTGGCTCGAGGACCTGGCCGAGCGCTACGGCACGCCGGTCGACAGGATCGACGAGCTGGTGCGACGGGTCGACATCGTGCCGCCTTCGATGGCGATCGCCCAGGGTGGGGTGGAATCGGGTTGGGGAACCTCGGCCGCGGCCCGCACCGGCAACGCCCTGTTCGGCCAGATTCGCGCCGGCTCGCCGCAGCCTTTCACCAATGTCGGCGAGGCGACCGACGCCTATATCGCCAACCTCAACACTCATCCCGCTTATGCAGGCTTCCGCGCCGCGCGCGCGGCGCTGCGCGAGCGCGGCGAAAACCTCAACGGCTACAATCTGATCGGCTCGCTGCTGCGCTATTCCGAGCTCGGGCAGGAGTATGTGAGGTTCGTGCGCCAGATCATGCGCGAGAACGAGCTGACCGACTTCGACAGGGCGCGCCTGTCGAGTTTCTGAGGCTACATCATCGGCCGGGCGAGGTCGGCGTCGCTGATCAGCGGATATTGCCGGGCGTCGAAGAGCTGATAGTGCCACCATTCATTGCGGTAGAAGTCCCAGCCTGCCGCCGTCATCAGGCCCATCAGCAGCAGCCGGTTGCGCTGCGCCTCGGCTGAAACGTCGGTGCGGCCGTGGTGCGACAGCGGCGTGAAAGCATCGAAGGTCGTGCCCATGTCGAGTTCCCGCCCGCCACCGTCCAGCAACGTGAGATCGACCGCCACGCCGCGCGAATGCGGCGAACCGCGGCGCGGATCGGCGAGGAATTCGGGGTCGGGCCTGGCGTTCCACAGCGCCCACTGGGCCTCGACGGGGCGAAGCGCGTCGAAGATGCGCAGCCTGAGCCCGAGCGGCCGGGCAAGCGTGATCGCCTGGCCGAGCTTTTCCGCGGCCTCGCGGTGCAGCCAGCATTCGGCATTCCGATAGACCGGCCGGCCCGTTAGATTGGCGTCGGTCGCATAGGCCAGCGTCACGTCGACGTTGAAGTCGGGCGGGGCGATCTCAACCAAGTCGAGTTTCATGATCCAACAATGCCCAGCCCACCGGGTCGGCGCCAGCGCTCGGCGGGCCGGTCGGCCATGAGCCTGGTCCTGGCCTTTGATTGCGCGGTGAGCGGCCTTGGCATCGCCATCGTCGGCGACGGCACGCGGCTTGCCGCCATCGCCGAAGACGGGCGAGACCAGGCGGCCCGGTTGCTGCCCGCCATCGAGGCGGTCCTCGGCCAGGCGGGCGTCGGCCGACGCGAATTGTCGCTGATTGCCGTCACGGTCGGACCGGGAAGTTTTACCGGCGTGCGCGTCGGCCTCGCCGCGGCACGCGGCCTTGCGGTCGGGCTTGGCGTGCCGCTGGCGGGCCTCGCCACGACGCGGGTGTTGCTGGCGCAAGCCATGCCGCGCGGGCGAACGGTCGTTGCCGCCATCGACAGCCGCCTCGGCGACTGGTTCTGCGCCATTGGCGAGGCGGCGGGCGAGGGCGGTGGCGAGGCGTCGCCCTTCGTCGCGGCGGCACCCGAGCTTGCCTTGCGTCTGGGCAACCGGTCGTGCCTCGTCATCGGATCGGGGGCGCAAACGCTCGTGCCGCAGCTCGTGGCGGCCGGCGTCGACGCGGTGGCCGAGGAGGCCTTGCCCGATCCCGTCACCATCGCCCGCCTGGCCGCCGATGCAGGCGTGGAAGCGTGGCGCGCGCGCAACGCGCGCGAGGGCCTGCCACGCCCGCTCTATCTGCGGGGCGTCAACATCACCCTGCCCGACGGCGCGCGGCGGACGGTCGATTGAATGGCCACAGGTTTGGTCTTGTGCCGCTTGGGCGCGCTCGATCTCGACCGTGCCGCGGCGTTGCACGGCGAGTCCTTCGTGCCGTTGGGCGAGCGTGCCTGGACGAGACAGGACCTGGCCGAGCTTCTGGCCGCGGCGGGTGTCACGGGCCTGTTGCTTCAAGCCGAAGGCCGGGATGCCGGCATCGCGCTCTGCCGCGTCGTCGCCGACGAGTCGGAGCTGTTGACGATCGCGGTGCGGCCGACCGAGCGCCGGCGCGGGTTGGGCCGGCGGCTGATGGCGGCGGTGATCGATCGTGTGCGCGAGGCCGGGGCACGGGCGCTATTCCTTGAAGTTGGCGCGGATAATCCCCCGGCGCGGGCGCTCTACGAGGCGATGGGCTTTCGGGTGATCGGCAGGCGCCCGGCCTATTACCGCCGCGGTGACGGACCGCCTGCGGACGCCCTCATCATGCGTCTCACTCTCAACTGATCAGTAAATAATCAGGCCCGCCGGATCGTCACGATATGGGCCTCGCCATCGTCTTCGATCCCCAAAATGGTGTGGCCTTCCTCGCGCGCGGCGCGCGGCACGTTGCGTAAAGGCTCCTCGCCGCGGAGGCGAACGCTCAGGACCTCGCCCGACTGCATGCGCTCGAGCTTGAGCTTGGTGCGCACGAAGGTCATGGGACAAACTTCGCCGGTAATGTCGATGGCATGGTCGGAAGGGATGGTCATCACCCCGCAACTATACCCCGCCCGCCGGCCGGTGTAGGGTGTCGTTGCATGCCTGATCGCAAATCGAAGCTGGAATTGTTGTGCGCCGAGCGCGGTCTCAAGATGACGGACCAGCGGCGCGTGATCGCACGCGTCCTGTCCGAAGCGCACGACCATCCCGACGTCGAGGCGGTACATCGGCGCGCGACGGCAATAGATCCCAATATTTCCATCGCGACGGTTTATCGGACAGTGAGACTCTTCCAGGAAGCCGGCATTCTCGCCAAGCACGACTTCGGCGACGGCCGCGCGCGTTATGAAGAAACGCCCGACGAGCATCATGATCACCTGATCGACATCCAGAGCGGCAAGGTTGTCGAATTCCACAACGACGAGATCGAGGAACTGCAGCGCCGGATCGCGGAAAAAGCCGGCTATCGGCTGGTCGGGCACCGACTCGAATTGTACGGCGTGCCCATGGACGGGAAAACCGACCGACAAAAATGAGTGGACGGGGCCATCGCCACCCCGATAATGGGCGCATGATCGGGGCGGCCCCCTTGCGGATGAAACATGCGCATAGACCGCGCTGACAGCGATGCCGAACTCCTGGGCGCTCCCTCGTCGAGCGCGGAGATCGTCAAGGTCGTTGCCGGCGACTTCGAGGTTCGGTTGGCCGAGAGTGCGGCTGAGATCGATGCCGCGCAGGCGCTTCGTTATCGGATTTTTTACGAAGAGATGACAGCGCGTCCGACGCCGGAGATGGCGGCGCGGCGGCGCGACTTCGATGCCTTCGACGAGGTCTGCGACCATCTTCTTGTGCTCGACCGCCGGCGCGGCGAGGGCCCGCAAGGCATCGTCGGCACCTATCGCCTGATCCGCCGTGCGGCTGCGGCCAAGATCGGCCGCTTCTATTCGTCCGCCGAGTACGACATCCAGCCGCTGATCGACTATCCGGGCGAAATCCTCGAACCCAGCCGCGCGTGTATCGCCAAGGATGCGCGCAACACGGCGACCATGCAGATGCTGTGGCGCGGCATCGCGCTCTATTCGTTCCACTACAACATCCAGGTGATGTTCGGCTGCCCCAGCCTGCCCGGTACCGATCCGTCGCAGCACGCCCAGGCGATGAGCTACCTCTATCATCATCACCTGGCGCCACCCGAGATCCGCGTGCGCGCGTTGGCCAGCCGCTACGTGAAGATGGATGTGCTGGAGCCGGGCAGCTACGACCCGCGCAAGGCGATGGCGCGGGTCCCGCCGCTCATCAAGGGTTATCTGCGGCTCGGCGGCTTCGTCGGCGACGGCGCGGTGATCGATCCGCAGTTCAACACCACCGACGTCTTCATCATCGTTAAGACGGAAATCATCACCGAGAAGTACATCCGCCACTACGAACGCGGGATGAACGATCAGCACGATTGACGCACCCGTCGCGACAATGTGGATCGGTTCTCCTTTGCGCGGTGGGTTTCGGCTGGTGAGCTACCTGCTGCTCACGCTCGTCTCGCTGCCAATCTATCTTCTGGCCCGGACGCTCGGCATCCAGCCGATCGTGCGCTGGATGCCGGTCGTCTATCATCGCGTCGTCTGCGTCATCCTGGGCATCAAGGTGCGTGTCCACGGCCGGCGCTCAGACATGATTCCAACGCTCTACGTGTGCAACCATGTCTCCTACCTCGACATCGAGGTGCTGGGTGGACTGATCCCTGGCAGCTTCGTGGCCAAGGCCGAAGTCGCGACCTGGCCGTTCTTCCGCACTCTCGCCAAGGCGCAGCGCACCATCTTCATCGAACGGCGCAGCGGCAAGACCAGCAAAAGCCGCGACGAGATGATGAGCCGGCTGAACACCGGCGACAATCTCATGCTGTTTCCCGAAGGCACCAGCAGCGACGGCACGCGCGTGCTGCCCTTCCGCAGCGCGTTGTTCGGCGTGGCCCAGCTTCGCCGCGGCGACAAGCCGATCACCGTGCAGCCGGTGGCGATCTCCTACACCCGGCTCGACGGCATTCCGCTGGGCCGCTACTGGCGGCCGCTGTTCGCCTGGTTCGGCGACCTCGATCTGGTGCCCCATCTCTGGCAGATGGTCTGCCTCGGCGAGACCGAGGCGGTGGTCACCTTCTTCCCGCCGGTCGACATCGATCGGCTGGGCGATCGCAAGAAGCTCGCCGAATACTGCTTCCGGCAAGTCTCCTCGGCCGTGCAATCGGCGAATTCCGGCCGGCTGGAGCTGCTGCCGCCGCCGTCCAAGGCCGCCTAGCAGGCCTCGACCGGGGCCGCTTGCAATGTTAGAAACCGGCCGTTCCAGCAACGGAGACAGATGACGGACGTCCGTACCGGCGAACAGCGGCAGGGGCAGCGCAAGCGCGTGTTCATCCGTACCTACGGGTGCCAGATGAACGTCTACGATTCGGACCGCATGGCCGATGTGCTGCGGCCGCTCGGTTACGCCCTCGCCGACGCGCCCGAGCAGGCCGATCTGGTCGTGCTGAACACATGCCACATCCGCGAGCGTGCCTCGGAGAAGGTCTATTCCGAGCTGGGCCGCCTGCGCGACACCAAGTTCGAGCGCCGCGCCCAGGGCCGCGATCTCACCATCGCCGTCGCCGGCTGCGTCGCCCAGGCCGAGGGCCAGGAGATCGTGCGCCGCCAACCTGCCGTCGACATCGTCGTGGGCCCCCAGGCCTACCACCGGCTGCCCGAGCTGCTGGCCGAGGCCGAGCGCAAGTCGGCGTTCCGGCGCGCCGGCAAGCGCCTGCCGGGCGCCGGAGTCCTCGACACCGATTTTCCGGCCGAGAGCAAGTTCGACCACCTGCCGGCGCCCTCGGGCGTGCGCGCCGGCCAGGCCTTCCTGTCGATCCAGGAAGGCTGCGACAAGTTCTGCACCTTCTGCGTCGTGCCTTATACGCGCGGCGCCGAATATTCGCGGCCGGTTGCGGCGGTGCTGGCCGAAGCGCGCCATCTGGCGGCGGCGGGCGCCATCGAGATCACGCTGCTCGGCCAGAACGTCAACGCCTATCATGGCGAAGCTGCCGATGGCTCGACCTGGTCGCTGGCGCGCCTGATCCGCGCCTTGGCCGGGATCGAGGGCGTGGCGCGCCTGCGCTACACGACCTCGCATCCGCGCGACATGGACGACGCGCTGATTGCCGTCCATGGCGAGGTGCCGCAGCTCATGCCGTATCTGCACCTGCCGGTGCAGTCCGGCTCCGACCGCATCCTCGAGGCGATGAACCGGCGGCATGGCCGCGACCTCTTCCTACGCCTAGTCGATCGCCTGCGCGCCGCGCGGCCCGATCTGGCGCTGTCGTCCGATTTCATCGTCGGCTTCCCGGGCGAAAACGATGCCGATTTCGACGACACGATGCGGCTGATCGACGAGGTGGGCTTCGCCTCGGCTTTCTCCTTCAAGTACAGCCGCCGGCCGGGCACGCCCGGCTGGGCGATGCCGGATCAGGTGCCGGAAAGCGTGAAGGCGGCGCGGCTGGCCGCCCTGCAGGCGCTGCTCGGGCGCCAGGCGCGCGACTTCAACGCCTCCAAGGTCGGCGCGACCGTGCCGGTGCTGTTCGCCGAGACCGGCCGCAAGCCCGGCCAGATCATCGGCAAGACACCGTGGCTGCAGTCGGTCCATGCCGAGGGCAACGCGCGGCTGATCGGCAGTATCGCAGCCGTGCACCTGACCGCGGGCCATGCCAACAGCCTGGCGGGCGAGATCGTCGTGCCGCCCTGGGAGGCCGCGGCGTGAGCGATCCGGCAGCCGGCGTGGGCGGCCGCCCGGCCGACGTGCGCCGCATGGCGTTCGACGACAACGCACTGCTGGCGGTGCTCTATGGGCATCACGACCGTCATCTCGTGCGCATCGAGCAACTCGCCAACGTGCAGCTGAGCGCGCGCGGCAACCAGCTGGCGATCGCCGGCGCGTCGGAAGACGCCGCGGTCGCCCACAAGGCCATCGCCGGTCTTTACGAGCGGCTGAAGCGAGGCCTCTCCATCGAGATGGCCGATATCGATGCCGCCGTGCGCTTTGCCCGCAGCGGCGCCGACGGCGACGGCGAGGGCATCCGCACGCGCCGGCGCACCGTGCAGGCGCGCACGCCCGGGCAGCGCGGCTATCTGCAGGCCTTGCGCGAGCGCGACATGGTGTTCGCCCTCGGGCCGGCCGGCAGCGGCAAGACCTATCTCGCCGTCGCCATGGGCGTGTCGCTGCTGATTGCCGGCAAGGTCGAGCGCATCGTGCTGTCGCGGCCGGCGGTCGAAGCCGGCGAGCGGCTGGGTTTCCTGCCCGGCGACATGAAGGAGAAGATCGATCCCTATCTGCGGCCGCTCTACGACGCGCTGCACGACATGCTGCCGGCCGAGCAGATCGCCAACCGCATGGAATCGGGCGAGATCGAGATCGCGCCGCTCGCCTTCATGCGCGGCCGCACGCTCGCGCATTGCTACGTCATCCTCGACGAGGCGCAGAACACCACGCCCATGCAGATGCGCATGTTTCTGACCCGTCTGGGCGAGGGCTCGCGCATGGTGATCACCGGCGATCCGAGCCAAACCGACCTGCCCGGCGGCCAGCGATCGGGCCTGAACGATGCCGTCGACACGCTGAAGAATGTCGACGGCGTGCGCTTCATACGGCTGACGTCGCAGGACGTCGTGCGCCACGACTTGGTGACCCGGATCGTCGAGGCCTATGACGCGCGCGATAAAAAAACCAAGTCTGACCACGGTTAACGTCGTCCTGCTCGACCCGGCATGGGCCAAGGTCTTGCCTGGCGTCGAGAGGCTGGTGCGCAAGGCGGCGCGCTCCGCCACCGGCAATCGCAAGCGATCGCTCACCATTGCCTTGGCCGACGACAAGCGCGTGCGCGCCTTGAACGCCCGCGACCGCCGAAAGGACAAGCCGACCAACGTGCTGTCCTATCCGTCAGGCGAGCGTGGCTTTCTGGGCGATGTCGTGCTGGCCCGCCAGACGGTTTGGCGGGAGGCCAGGCAGCAGCGCAAGACGCCGTCCGCTCATATCAGCCATCTCGTGGTGCACGGCACGCTCCATCTGTTGGGTTATGATCATGAGACCGGTGACGCCGATGCCGAGCGCATGGAAACGCTGGAGCGGCGGATCCTCAAAAGGCTCGGGATTGCCGATCCATATTAGGGAGAAGACGCATGCGGGTAGGATTTATTGGCCTGGGCACGATGGGCTCGGGCATTTCGGCCAATATGCGCAAGGCGGGACATGAGATGGTCGTGCACGATGCGCGACGGCAGGCGGCCGAAAAGATTTGCGCAGCCGGCGCCGAATGGGCCGATTCGCCCAAGGCGGTTGCCCAGGCGACGGAGATCGTCTTCACCTCGCTGCCCGGGCCGCGCGAGTTCGAGGCCGTGGTGCGCGGCGACAACGGGCTGCTGGCCGGCATGCAGCGCGGGCAGCCGCTGTTCGATCTTTCCACCAACTCGCCGACTCTCATGCGCAGCCTTGAACCACTGTTCGTCGAGCGCGGCGCCGTGCTGTTCGACAGTCCGGTGAGCGGCGGCCCGGCGGGTGCTGCGTCGGGCAAGATGGCGATCTGGGTGGGCGGCGACGAAGAGGTCTTCAAGCGCTATCGGCCGGTGCTCGACTCGGCGGGCGACCAGGTGTCCTATATCGGGCCGATCGGCTCGGCCTCGGTCGCCAAGCTGGTGCACAATCTCAGCGGCTACATGATCCAGACGGCGCTGGCCGAGGCTTTCACCATGGGCGTGAAGGCCGGCGTCGATCCGCTCACTCTGTGGAAGGCGGTGCGCAACGGCGTCACCGGCCGCCGCCGCACCTTCGACGGCCTCGCCGAGCATTTCCTGCCCAACGTCTACGATCCGCCGCGCTTTGCGCTGAAACTTGCGCACAAGGACGTCTCGCTGGCGACCCAGGTCGGTCGCGAGGTCGGCGTGCCGATGCGGCTTGCCAACCTCACGCTCGAGGAGATGACCGAAGCACTCGCGCGCGGCTGGGAAGGCCGCGATTCGCGCTCGTCGATGATCCTGCAGAAGGAGCGCGCCGGCCTCGACATCAAGGTCGATCCCGCCGACATCGCCGCCCTGCTGCGCGAGAGCAGCAACACTTAAACGCTCATCGGACCGCGGCCCTCCAGGCCCGCATCATGAATCATGAGCGGGCGCTTGAGCTTAAAGCATCTCGAGCGGCTGCTTGCCCTTGGGCGGCGGGAAGGCGCGGTCAAGCTCGGCCAGCAGCTTCGGCGAGAGCTTGACGTCGAGCGCGGCGAAATTCTCCTTCACGCGCTCGCGGCTGGACGACTTGGGAATGGTGACGACGCCGGGCTGAGCCAGCAGCCAGGCGAGTGCCAGCTGCGCCGGCGTGCAGCCCGCCTCGAGGGCGAGCTTCTTGAGGGCGGGCTTGCGCAACAGGCCGCCCTGGTCGAGCGGCGAATAGGCCATCAGCGGGATCGACCGCTGACGCAGCAAGGGCAGCAGGTCGAACTCGGGGCCGCGGCGCGACAGGCAGTAGAGCACCTGGTTGCTGCCGGTCAGGCCCTTGTCGACGCGCGCTGCGTCTTCCATGTCGCCCCGGTCGAAATTGCTGACGCCGAAATCGGCGATCTTTCCCGCTGCGCGCAGGCGGTGGAACGCTTCGAACGTCTCCTCCAGCCGCGCGCCGCCGCGCCAGTGCAGCAGGTAGAGATCGATCCGCTCGATGCCCATGCGCTTGAGGCTGCGCTCGCAGGCGGCAACGGTGCCGGCGCGCGAGGCATTGTGCGGATAGACCTTGCTCACGATGTAGGGCCGGGCAGCCCGGCCGGCGATCGCCTCGCCAACGATCTCCTCGGCACCGCCTTCGCCATACATCTCCGCCGTGTCGATCATCGGACAGCCGAGATCGAGCCCGGTCTTCAGCGCCTCGAGCTCCTCGCCGCGCCGCCGCGCGCTTTCGCCCATGCGCCAAGTGCCGAGGCCGAAAACCGGCATTGCCGCGCCGGACGGAAGTTTGCAGGAACGCATCAGGAACATCCACGATTGCAACGCAGGGGCGATAGCCTATCTTAACGACCATGCCGGACTCCACAGCCCATAGTACCCAGCCGGGCGCCACCGGCCCGGCCTCGTCAGCTGAAGTTCCCGCGGCGCCCCAGACGCCGGCCTCCGAGGTCCCCTCAACGGGCGGGCTGTTGCGCGCCATCCTGCGCAAGCTGCGCCGTCGCGAGAAGAACGAGGCGGTGCGCGAGGCCATTGAGGAGCTGATCGAGGAAACGCCCGAGAGTGACACGCCGATCAGCGAAGACCAACGCGTCCTCCTGGCCAATATCCTGAAGCTGCGCGACAAGAACGTGGCCGACGTCATGGTGCCGCGGGTCGATATCAGCGCCATCGCCGCCGACACGCCGCTCGACGAAGTTGTGCGGCTGATCCAGGCCGAGGCTCATTCGCGCTATCCCATCTATCGCGAGTCGCTCGACGACGTGATCGGCATGATCCACATCAAGGATGTGCTGACCTACTGGGGCACCGCGAAGAAATTCAACCTGCGCGACATACTGCGCCGTGTGGTGTTCGTGGCGCCGACCTTGCCGGTGCTCGACATGCTGCTCGACATGCGCCGCTCGCGCACCCACATGGCGCTGGTGGTCGACGAGTTCGGCGGTACCGACGGGCTGTTGACCATCGAGGATCTGGTCGAGGAGATCGTGGGCGAGATCGAGGACGAGCACGACGTCGCCCAGGCGCCGACGGTCGCGCGCCGGGTCGACGGCACGATCGACGTCAACGGCCGCACGCCCATCGAGCTCCTCGAGCAGGAGATCGGCCGCGTGCTGTCCGAAGACGAGCGGCGCGAGATCGATACGGTGGGTGGCCTGATCTTCTCACTGCTCGGCCGCATTCCCGAACGCGGCGAGGTCGTGCGCCATCCGTCGGGTGTCGAATTCGAAGTGCTCGACGTCGATCCCAGGCGCATCCGGCGCCTGCGGGTGCGGCCGCCGACCTCTTCGCGGTCCGCCGCCTGATCGCCGTACCGGCACGATGACGCTTCGCGGCTGGCGCGCGGGAGGCGCGGCTTTCCTGGCTGGCGCGCTGGCGGCACTCGCCATGCCGCCGCTTTATTGGCTGCCGCTCGCCGTCGTGGGCATCGTGGCTTTCGTCTGGCTGTGGCAGACCGCGCCGGGGCCGCGGAGCGCGCTTTTGCGCGGCTGGGCCTGGGGCACCGGCCATTTCGCCGTCGGCTCCTACTGGATTGTCGAAGCCTTCTTCGTACCGCCCGCCGACTATGCATGGCTCGGCGTGCCGATCGTGGCGGGCCTGGCGCTGCTTCTCGGCTTCTTCCCGGGCCTTACGGCCGGTGTCACACGCTGGCTGGTCGAGCGTTGGCCGGCGCTGGGTGGCCGCTATCGTCGCCTGATCCTGCTGGCGCTCGCCTGGGCGGTGACCGAATGGCTGCGTGGTCATCTATTCACCGGCTATGCGTGGAATCCGCTCGGCCATGTCTGGGCCTTCGCCGCGCCGCTGCTGCAAAGCGCCGCCCTGTTCGGCGTCTACGGCCTGGGCACGCTGACGTTCCTCGTGCTGGCAGCGCCGACCGCCGGCTGGCGCGCCTCGATCGCGGCGCTCGTGGTGCTGGGCATCGCAGGCTTTGCCGGCCAGAGCATGATGGAAGCGGGCGCCGACAACGGACCTTGGATGCGCATCGTGCAGCCTAATGTCGCGCAAGCTGAGAAGGGGCGGCCGGAGAACCGCGACCGCCAGCTTGCCGAGCTGGTCGAAATGAGCCGGCGGCCGGGCTTCGACCGCCTGGCCGCCGTGATCTGGCCCGAGACGGCGCCGCCATTCATCGTCGAGCCGGGCACGCCCGCGCTTTCGATCATGGCCAGGGCCGTGCCGCCGGGCGGCTACCTCCTGACCGGGGCGGCGCGCGCCAACGGTCGGCCCGAGGACGGTGTCTGGAATTCGCTGCTGGCGATCGACGGCAGCGGGGCGATCGTTGCGTCCTACGACAAGGTCCACCTGGTACCGCTCGGCGAGTACATCCCCTTTCACAGGCAACTCGCGCCGGTTTCCGGCTTCATTGGCCGTGGCTCGTTCGAGGAGGGCGAATCCAAGGGCTCCATCAGCCTGCCGGGACTGGCGCCGTTCTCGCCGGTGATCTGCTACGAGGTGATCTTCCCAGGAGCTGTCACCGGCCCCGGCGCCCGCCCGCTCTGGCTGCTGAACGTGACCAACGACGCTTGGTTCGGCCTGTCGACTGGTCCCTACCAGCATTTGGTGAGCGCCCGCCTGCGCGCGGTCGAGGAGGGGCTGCCCATGATCCGTTCGGCCAACACCGGCGTATCTGCCGTGATCGACGCCTACGGCCGAGTTTTGGCCTCACTCGACATGCAGCAACAGGGCATTATCGACCACCGACTCCCGGCTGCGCGCGCGGCCACGCCCTACAGCCGCTGGGGCGATTGGACGCTGCTCGTCCTGGTTGGATTTCTAGTCGCGATGTTGTTCGTTGGTGGTCGGCGAAGGGCCGCCCATACGTTTGCAACGTTTTGAATTCACCGCGCAGAGGGTTCAGCTTGCATTATTGGGGAGAGGCGGTAAGTTCATATGCAGCCCAGACGTGTAGATATGCATTTTTGCACTGAGGGATTCGCGCCTCATTGCAACTTGAGAATTGTCCACCACTCTACTTGCGCAACCGCCTTGTAATACGCGAAGCTAGACCAAGAGGAAACAGAACCGATGGCAAGATCACATCCGGTGGACGTCCATGTCGGCGCGCGCATGCGCCAGCGCCGCACCCTTCTCGGGATGAGCCAGGAGAAGCTCGGGACGGCCGTCGGCCTCACGTTTCAACAGATTCAGAAATATGAGCGCGGCTCCAACCGTATCGGCTCGAGCCGGCTGTTCGAATTCGCCAAGGTATTGGACGTACCGGTGTCCTATTTCTTCGACGAGATGCCGGCCAACGCGCTGTCCGGCCGGCCGATGTCGGGTCGTGGGCGCAAGGGCTTCGGCGAGGCCGGCACGCCGTTCGAGCAGGAAAAGGATCCGCTGATCAAGCGCGAGACCCTGGAACTGGTGCGGGCCTACTACAAGATCCGCGAGGCGCGGGTGCGCAAGCGTATCTTCGAGATGGTCAAGGCCGTGGGCGCCGCCAGCCATGCCGAGGTTTTGGGCGGCCGCAAAGGGCGTTAGCGGACCTTTGGTCACAGCGAGCGTATGCGAGGGCGAAGAGTAGCCCTTGATTTCCCCCCGCATCTGGAGTTTTTAGCGGCGCGGCCTCGATGGTCGATGCCGCCGCGGACGGATTTGGACGACTTGCCACCGCGACAATAAAGGCTAAGCCGGACGTTGGCGGCCCCGCCGCCCTGCCCGGAGTCCAGCGTGATCTGTGGGAGGGCTGCTTGACGCTCAAGGACTATATTTTCACCAGCGAATCGGTTTCCGAAGGCCATCCGGACAAGGTCTGCGACCAGATCTCGGACGCCATTCTGGACGCCTTCATCGCCAACGACGTCAAGCTCGGCCATGCCGACGACAGCCACGCCAACACGCGGTTAGGCTGCGAGACGCTGGCCACCACCAACAAGATCGTCATTGCCGGCGAAGGCCGCGCCTCGGCGCCCTACATGCGCAAGTACGGCAAGCATACGATCGTCAACCGCGAAGCGCTTACCGAGATCGCCCGCGAGGTCGTGCGTGACATCGGTTATGACCAGGACGGCTTCAGTTTCCACGGCGCCGACGTCGAGGTGCTGCTGCACGGCCAGTCGCCCGACATCGCCATGGGCGTCGACGCCAAGAAGAAGGGCGGGAATCTTGGCGAGCAGGAAGGCGCGGGCGACCAGGGCCTGATGTTCGGCTTCGCCTGTCGCGACAGCGAGGAATACGAGAAGGGCTCGTTCATGCCGGCCCCGATCTATTTCTCGCACAAGATCCTCGAGGTCCTGAGCAAGGCCCGCCGCTCGGGCGAACTGCCCGACCTGCAGCCCGACGCCAAGAGCCAGGTCACCGTGCGCTACGTCGACGGCAAGGCCATCGGCGCCACCAAGGTGGTGGTCTCCACGCAGCACAAAGAAGTCACGGCCAAGGGCAAGAAGTACAACTCCGGCATGGTTCGCGAGATGATCGCGAGCCACGTCGCCAAGTCGCTGCCCCAGGGCTGGATGCCCAAGAAGGCCGCCGACTTCTTCGTCAACCCGACCGGCAACTTCGTTGTCGGCGGCCCCGACGGCGATTGCGGGCTGACCGGCCGCAAGATCATCGTCGACACCTATGGGGGCTATGCACCCCATGGCGGCGGCGCGTTCTCCGGCAAGGATCCGACCAAGGTCGACCGCTCGGCCGCCTATGCGGCACGCTATCTGGCCAAGAACGTCGTGGCGGCCGGCCTGGCGGAGCGCTGCACCATCCAGATCGCCTATGCGATCGGGGTGGCGGATCCGATGTCGCTCCTGGTCGACACCCACGGGACCGGCAAGGTCGACGAGACCAAGCTGCAGAA
>DASZJU010000218.1:0-10830 GCA_035947815.1 Reyranella sp. | reverse complement strand
CGACGTGGTGTTCAACGCCCTGCACGGCAAGTACGGCGAGGATGGCTGCATCCAGGGCGTGCTCGAAGTGCTGGCCGTGCCCTACACCCATTCCGGCGTGCTGCCCTCGGCGATCGCCATGGACAAGCCGATGGCGCGTCCCGTCTTTACCTCGCTCGGCCTGCGGGTTGCCCAGGGCAAGGTGATCGAGCGCCACGCGCTCGCATCGGGCGATCCCATGCCGCGGCCATATGTGGTAAAGCCGATCGATCAGGGCTCCAGCGTAGGCGTGCATATCGTGTGTGAAGGCGACAACCTCGCCGCCGTCGAAGTGGCGGAAGCTGCGTTTGGCGAGAAGGTCCTGGTCGAGAAGTTCGTGCCCGGCCGCGAGCTCACCGTCGCGGTGATGAGCGATCGCGCCGTGGCGGTCACCGAACTGCGTCCCCGCACGCGCTTCTACGACTACGAGGCCAAGTATACCGACGGCATCACCGAGCATCTGGTGCCTGCGCCGATCCCGGCCGAGGTCTATGAACTTGCCAAGCAGTGGGCGCTTAGCGCCCACCAGGCGCTGGGCTGCAGCGGCCTCACCCGCGCCGACCTGCGCTGGGACGATTCCAAGCCCGGCACATCGGGACTGGTCATCCTCGAGCTCAACACCCAGCCCGGCATGACGCCGCTGTCGCTGGCGCCGGAGCAGGCCAAATGGGCGGGTATCTCGTGGCCCGAGCTCATGACCTGGATGGTCGATCACGCGAGGCATCCGACATGAGCGCGGCCGCCAAGCAACTCCCCGGCCAGCGGCGCGATTACGACCGGCGTAAGAAGCGCGGTCCGATCCGCAGCAAGACCGTGCGTCCGCTGTGGCGCCAGCCGATGCTGCTCGGCCTCGTCGTCCTGTTGCTAGGCTGCGGCGGGGCCGGCGGCTGGTGGGCGTGGCACGAGGGCTGGCTGGTCGAGGCGCGCAACCGCCTCGATGCCGTCTCGCGCAGCATCGTCGGCGCCATCACGCCGTTCAAGCTGACCGACGTCACGGTCGAGGGCCGCGACTATGTCGAGAAGAGCGCCATCCTGGCCGCCCTCGATGTCAAGCCGGGCGATTCCCTCCTCGGTATCGATCTGCAGGCGTCGCGGCAGAAGCTCGAGGCGATCGACTGGGTGGAGAGCGCCACCGTCGAGCGCCGGCTGCCCGACACGCTCTACGTCACGCTGAAAGAGCGCCGCGCCGTCGCCATCTGGCAAAACGACTCGGAATACACGCTGATCGACACCGACGGCCGCACGGTGCGCGCCAGCCGCATGCCGCCGGGCGCCGAGACGCTGCTGCTGCTGGGCGGCGCGGGCGCGCCTGAGCATGTCGGCGAGCTGCTGCTGCTGCTGGCCTACGAGCCCACGGTCGCCCGCCAGCTGCGCGCCGCCGTGTGGGTGGGCCAGCGGCGGTGGAACCTGATCCTGACCAACGGCGTCGAAATCTGGCTGCCGGAAGAGGACGCGGTGGCCGCTCTCAAGCAGCTCGCCATCCTCGATACGCAGCACAAATTGTTGTCGCGCGAGTTCGGCGTCGTCGATCTCAGGTTGCCGGACAAGCTCTACCTCAAGAAACGCAGCGCGGGCGAGGCGGCGCCAGGACCTGTGTGACTGGCCGGCGTGATGTATAGTGAGTCCTGAAGTGTACGCGTAGCGACGGGGGAACATCGTGGCGAAGACAAGAAACGGCGTGATTGCAGCACTCGACATCGGCACCAGCAAGGTCGTTTGTTTCGTGGCGCGGGTCGACGGCCAGGGGCTGCGCGTGGTCGGCATCGGCCACCAGCCGGCCCAGGGCATGCGCTCAGGCAACATCGTCGACATGGAGGCCGCCACGCGCGCCATCTCGTCGGCGGTGTCGACGGCGGAAGAGATGTGCGGCGAGCACGTCCGCGAGGTCATTGTCGGCGTGAGCGGCGGCTCGGCCGCCTCGCACAATCAGAGCCTCGATGTCGCGATCGGCCATCACGAGATCGGCGAGCGCGACGTGCGCCGCGTCCAGACTCATATCCACCTGCCGGCCGAGACCGCCGACCGCGACATCATCCATTCCGAGGCGATCGGCTACTCGGTCGACGGCACGCCGGTGCGCGACGCGCGCGGCATGTTCGGCGAGCGGCTGGGCGTCGACGTGCACCTGGTCACGGCGGCGAGCGGCGCAATGCGCAACCTGCAGGTCTGCGTGCGCCGCGCCCATCTCGAGATCGCCGAGCGCGTGGTGGCGGCCCACGCCTCGGGCCTGAGCTCGCTGGTCTCCGACGAGCGCGACCTCGGCGTCACCTTGATCGACATGGGCGGCGGCACGACCTCGATCGCCGTCTTCTACGAGGGCCATCTCGTGCATGTCGACACCATCCCGGTCGGCGGCGAGCACGTCACCCGCGACATCGCCCGCGGACTGTCGACGCCGCTTGCCCATGCCGACCGCATGAAGACCCAGATCGGCCGTGCCGTCGCCAAGCCCAATGACGAGTACGACATCATCGACGTGCCGCTGATCGGCGAAGAAGACCGCACGCGGCCCAACCACATCCCGCGCTCGATCCTGGTCGGCATCATCCGTCCGCGCATCGAGGAGACATTCGAGCTGGTCCGCAATCGGCTCGAAGCCAGCGGTGTGGATAAGTTGGCCGGTGGCCGCGCGGTCATCGTCGGCGGCGCTTGCCAGCTCGACGGCGTGCCCGAGGTCGCGGCGGCCATCCTCAACAAGAAAGTCCGCATCGGCGGGCCTTTGCGATTGGCCGGGCTGGCCGATTCCACGGGTGGGCCGGCCTTTTCAGCAGCCGCCGGCCTGCTCGCCTTCGCAATGCACCACCATGCCGCCGCCCAGGCACAGCCGGTCGCGACCGAAGCACCGTCAGGACGAATTGGGCGCATTGGCAGTTGGATTAGGGAGAACTTTTAGGCAATATGTTGTGTAGGGATCGGCAGTCCCTACAGGCAGTTGATAAGAAGCAAGAAAAGCCGGTGGTGGTGAAGGGTCTCTCCAAAAACGGCCCGCGCCGTCGCTCCGAGCAGATAACCCCCTCGTTTGCGTGGAGAAGTGCCTAATGACAATCAACCTCAGTCTCCCTCAGACGGAGTCCGAGATTAAGCCGCGTATCACCGTCGTCGGAGTCGGTGGCGCGGGTGGAAACGCCGTCAACAACATGATCAGCGCCGCCCTTGAGGGCGTCGAATTCATCGTCGCCAACACCGATGCACAGGCGCTCGGCCAGTCGCTGGCCGACCGCCGCGTTCAGCTCGGCATCACCATCACGCAAGGCCTGGGTGCGGGTGCGCGGCCCGAGGTCGGCCGGCAGGCGGCGGAAGAGGCGCTGCCGGAGATCCTGCAGCTGCTCGACGGCGCCAACATGGTGTTCGTCACGGCGGGCATGGGCGGCGGCACCGGCACGGGTGCGGCGCCGGTCATCGCCGCAGCGGCGCGTGAGCAGGGCATCCTCACCATCGGCGTCGTCACCAAGCCCTTCCACTTCGAGGGCCGTCGCCGCATGCAGTCGGCCGAGCAGGGCATCCTGGAACTGGAGAAGGTGGTCGACACGCTGATCGTCATCCCCAACCAGAACCTGTTCAAGATCGCCAACGAGAAGACGACCTTCGCCGACGCCTTCAAGATGGCAGACGACGTGCTGCACATGGGCGTGCGCGGCGTCACCGACCTGATGGTCATGCCGGGCCTCATCAACCTCGACTTCGCCGACATTCGCACGGTGATGGGCGAGATGGGCAAGGCAATGATGGGCACGGGCGAAGCCGAGGGTCAGGATCGCAGCCGCGTCGCGGCGGAAAGCGCGATCTCCAACCCGCTGCTGGAAGACCACTCGATGAAGGGCGCCAAGGGCGTGCTCATCAACATCACCGGCGGCCTCGACATGACCCTGCACGAGGTCGACGAGGCGGCCAACCGCATCCGCGAGGAAGTCGACGCCGACGCCAACATCATCTTCGGCTCGACCTTCGATGCCACGATGCAGGGCCGCATGCGCGTGTCGGTGGTCGCCACCGGCATCGCCGCCATGGCTGCCCAGCAGCCGGCGCCGAACTACCTCTCGCTCGACATGAACCGGCCGATGCAGACCGGCCAGCCGGCGCTCAGCCGTCCGGCGGCACCTCCGGTCGGACGGGTCGCCATGCCGGCCGCTGCCATGGCACCGCCGCCGGCGCCAATGGCCGCCCAGCCCGTCGAGGCTCCCGTTGCCCCCGTCGCCGCGCCGCCGGCGCCGCCGATGATGGCGCCGGCGCCTGCACCGATGGCGGCCGTTGCCCAGGCAGCGCCTGTTCCGGCACCGGCCATGGCAACGCAGCCCACGCCGGTCGCCGAAGCACCGATTGCGGCGCAGGTCATGATGGTGGCGCCGGTCGAGGCGCCGGCCGCTCCGCCGCCGGCGCCCGCGCCTGTGGCGCCGCCCGCTCCGGTGGCCGCAACGCCGGCAGCGGCTCCGGCCGCTGCATCTCAGCGGCCGCTGGTCGATGAAAATGACTGGCGCGTGAGTCGCCCCAAGACTCCCGTGCGGACCAGCGAGCCGCTTGCGCGACCGGTTGCCGCGCGACCGGCTGCCGAGAGCCGATCGCCGAACCTGTTCCAGCGCATCACCGGCGCCTTCGCGGCCCCCAAGCCCGCGACGACGTCGATCGCTCCGCCGGTGGCCCCGGCCGCCGAGCTGCCGGCCGCGCGTCCGGCAGCGGAAAATGTCGTCGCCGTCGCGCCCAAAGCGGCTGCGCGTCCGGCACCGGCCCAGGCCTCGATCAATCTCGACGTCACCGAGCGGACCAAGCCCACGCGGGACGACGACGACCTGCAAATTCCTGCGTTCCTGCGCCGCCAAGCCAATTGACGCAGGTTCTGGCGTTCTCCACGCATCTTTGAGGGGCCGCACGGCCCCTCTTTTTTTCGCCTCGGCATGATATAACGCGCCGGCACAACAATTTGACGGATGAGTATGTCGAAAGCGGTTTCAGGTAAAGCTCGCGGCGCGATCGCCGGGCTGGCGCTCGGTCTGGCGGCGCTCGGGCTTGGCGGCTGCGGCTCGTCGTCGGACGACGACACGAACTACGTCGAGCAGCCTGTCGAGGTCCTCTATAACAGCGCCCTCGATGCCTTGGGCCAGCAGGAATACAAGGTCGCGGCCAAGGGTTTCGAGGAAGTCGACCGCCAACACCCTTACTCCGTGTGGGCGACCAAAGCCGAGATCATGGCGGCCTTCGCCTACTACCAGTCGAACAAGTACGATGAGGCCATCATCGCGCTCGACCGGTTCATCCAGCTCCATCCCGGGCACCGCGACATTCCCTACGCCTACTACCTGAAGGCGCTGTGCTTCTACGAGCAGATCTCCGACGTCGGCCGCGACCAGCGCATCACCCAGCAGGCGCTCGACGCCCTGGCCGAAGTCGTCAAGCGTTTCCCCGAATCGCCCTACGCCCGCGACGCGCGCCTCAAGGTCGAGCTCGCCATCGACCATCTCGCCGGCAAGGAGATGGCGATCGGCCGCTACTACCAGCAGAACCAGCAGTATATCGGGGCGATCAACCGCTATCGCGTCGTGATCGAGCGCTACCAGACCACCACCCACGTGCCCGAGGCGCTGCATCGCCTGGTCGAGAGCTACCTGTCGCTCGGCGTGAAGAGCGAGGCGCAGGAGGCGGCGGCGGTGCTGGGCTACAACTTCCCGGGCAGCGACTGGTATCAGGACAGCTACTATCTGATGACCGGCGAGGGCACCCCTGCGCCCGACGAGAAGCCCGGCTGGTTCTTCGGCCTGTTCTGACCGGACCTGCATGCTCGTCTCGCTCTCGATCCGTGACTTCGTCCTGATCGAGAAGCTCGACCTCAATTTTTCGCGGAGTTCTGCCAGCGGAACCGCGGGCGGCTTGGGCGCGCTCACCGGCGAGACCGGGGCCGGCAAGTCGATCCTGATCGACGCCCTCGGCCTCGCCTTGGGCGCCCGCGCCGAGTCGGGCGCAGTGCGGCGGGGCGCCGCTCAGGCATCGGTGGCGGCCTCGTTCGATCTGCCCAAGGACCATCCCGCCCGCGCCGTGCTGGCCGAGCAGGCGCTCGACGACGAGGACGCGCTCACGCTCCGCCGCCTGGTCGGCGCCGACGGCCGCGGCCGCGCCTTCGTCAACGATCAGCCGGTGTCGGTGGCGCTGCTGCGCCGGCTGGGCGACACGCTGGTCGAGATCCAGGGCCAGATGGAACAGCACGGCCTTTTGGACATGGCGACCCATCGCGCTTCCCTCGATGCCTTCGCCGGGCTGGAGAAGCAGGGCGAAGCGGTGCGGGCCGCCTGGCGCGCCTGGCGCAGCGCCGAGCAGGCGCACGCCGACGCCGAAGCAGCGGCCGCCGCCGCGCGGCGCGACGAGGATTTCCTGCGCCATGCGGTGAAGGAGCTCGCGGCGCTGTCGCCCAAGCCGGATGACGAGGAGACGTTGGCCGGCGAACGCCAGCTCTTGCGCGCCGGCAGTGCGTTGGGCGAGGCGGTCGCCCAGGCGCTGGCCGAACTGGAGCAAGGCCGCGGCGCCGCGACGGCGCTGCGCACGGCGCACCGCCTGATCGAGCGCAATGTCGACAAGGCCATGGGCCGCCTTGACAGCGCGCTGGCGGCACTCGAGCGGGCGCTGAGCGAGGCGACCGAGGCGCAGGCCCAGCTCGAGGCGGCGCGGGATGCGCTGGAATTCGATCCGGCGCGGCTGGAGAAGATCGAGGAGCGCCTGTTCGCGTTGCGCGCCGCCGCCCGCAAGCATGGCGTCGCCGTGCCCGAACTCGCCAACCTTGCCGACAAGTTCGCCGCGCAGCTGGCGGCCCTCGACGACGGCGCGGCCGGGCTGAAGCGCCTGGCGGGCGAGGCGAAGGCTGCCCGCGCCGCCTATGTCGCCGCTGCCGAGGTTCAGGCGGCGGCCCGCCGCAAAGGCGCGGCACGGCTCGACAAGGCGGTCGCGGCCGAGCTGGGCCCGCTCAAGCTCGAGAAGGCCAAGTTCGTCAGCGACCTTGCGGCGCTGCCCGAGGCCGAATGGTCCGAAGCCGGCACTGACCGCGTGCAGTTCACGGTCGCCACCAACCCCGGCACGCCGCCCGCGCCGATCGCGCGGATCGCGTCGGGCGGTGAACTCTCCCGTTTCCTGCTGGCGCTGAAGGTCTGCCTGGCCAAGATGGGCGACGCCGGGACGATCGTCTTCGACGAAGTCGATTCGGGCATCGGCGGCGCCACCGCGGCGGCGGTCGGCGAGCGCTTGAAGCGGCTGGCCAAGGACGTCCAGGTGCTGGTGGTCACGCATTCGCCGCAGGTCGCGGCGGTAGCCGATCGGCACTGGCTGATCCGCAAGACGACGACCCGCAGCGCCGCCAGCACCGACGTGCTGGCGCTTGACGCCAAGGGCCGCCGCGAGGAGATCGCCCGCATGCTGTCGGGCGCCGAGGTGACGGCCGAGGCGCGTGCCGCCGCCGATCGGCTGCTGGCGGCGGGCTAGGAGGAATCGATGTCGCGTGCCGCCAAAGTCGTAGCTTCCGTCGCGGTCGATGAACTGACCGAGCGCCAGGCGCGCGCCGAGCACAAGCGTCTCGGCGAGGAGATCGCCCACCACGACAAGCTCTATCACGAGCAGGATTCGCCCGAGATCTCCGACGCCGACTACGACAAGTTGCGCCAGCGCCTGAAGGCGATCGAGGCGCGCTTTCCCCAGCTCGTCGACATGTTGAGCCCGACGCAACGGGTGGCGCCGACGCCCACGACGGCCTTCGCCAAGGTGAGGCACGCACGCCCGATGCTGTCGCTCGACAATGCCTTCACCGACGAGGAGCTGCAGGGCTTTTTCGACCGCCTGCGCCGCGGCCTGGAGCGCGAGACCGACCTCAAGCCGGATGCCGAGATCGCGCTCGCCTGCGAACCCAAGATCGACGGCCTGTCGATAAGCCTGCACTACGAGGACGGCGTGTTCGTGGTCGGCGCCACGCGCGGCGACGGCACGACCGGCGAGGACGTCACCGCCAACCTGCGGACCGTGAAGGACATCCCGCACAGGCTGAAGGGCAGACCGCCCAAGACGATCGACGTGCGCGGCGAGATCTATATGGAGCGCAAGGCCTTCCAGCAGATGAACGAGCGCCAGGAGGCGGCGGAGGAAAAAACCTTCGCCAACCCGCGCAACGCGGCGGCGGGGTCGCTGCGTCAGCTCGACTCCGACATCACGGCGAGCCGGCCGCTGCGCTTCTTCGCCTATGCCTGGGGCGAGGCGGAGCCGCGGTCATGGAAGACCCATAGCGAATATCTGAAGCTGCTCAAGGAATGGGGCTTCAAGGTCAATCCGCTGTCCAAGCTGTGCCGCACGCCCGCCGAGGTGCGCGAGTTCTACCGCAAGATGAGCGTCGAGCGGCCGTCGCTGCCCTACGACATCGACGGCGTCGTCTACAAGGTCGACCGCATCGACTGGCAGGAACGGCTGGGCTTCGTGAGCCGCGCCCCGCGCTGGGCGATCGCCCACAAATTCCCGGCCGAGCAGGCGCGCACGCGGCTGGCTGACATCCTGATCTCGGTGGGCCGCACCGGGGCGCTCACGCCTGTCGCCGACCTGGAGCCGGTCAATGTCGGCGGCGTGATGGTCGGGCGCGCCACCCTGCACAATGCCGACGAGATCGAGCGGCTGGACGTGCGCGTTGGCGACATGGTGATCGTGCAGCGCGCCGGCGACGTCATTCCGCAGATCCTGGGCTACGTGCCGGAGGAGCGGCCGAAGCGGACGCACAAATTCCAGTTCCCCACGCACTGCCCCTGTCCGCTCAAGACCAAGGTGCAAAGCGAGGAGGGCGGGGTGGTGCGTCGCTGCTCGGGTGGGCTCGAATGCCCGTTCCAGCAGGTTGAGCGGATGCGCCACTTCGTGTCGCGCAACTGCTTCGACATCGAAGGGCTCGGCGGCACGCACATCGAGAATTTCTGGCGCGACGGGCTCCTGAAAGTGCCCGGCGACATCTTCCGCCTGTCCAAGCGGGTCGATGAGATCCGCAAGCGCGAAGGCTGGGGCGATCTGTCGGTGCGCAATCTGATCGCTGCCATCGAGGCGCGCCGGACGATCTCCCTCGATCGCTTCATCAACGCGGTCGGCATCCCGCTGATCGGCGAGGCGACCGCCAAGATCCTGGCGCAGGAATATGGCGACGCCGACGGCTGGCTCGCCGAGATGCTGCAGGCGGCCAAGGAGCGCAAGAAGAAGCCCGATGCGGTGAAAAAGGAGAAGGCCGCGGCCGAGGTCGGTCCGAGCTACGGGCGGTTGTGCAATGTCGAGCAGATCGGCGTGACCACGGCCGACGCCATGTGCGCCTTCTTCGGCGAGGGCCACACGGTGGCGATCATCCGTGACCTCCTGAAGGAGCTCACCGTGCAGCCGGTCGAGCGCCGGATCGTGGCGGCGGACGCCAGGCTCAGGGACAAGATCGTGGTCTTCACCGGCGAGCTTTCGGCGATGACCCGCGACGCCGCCAAGGCGCGCGCCGAGGAACTGGGTGCCAAGGTCACCGACTCGGTGTCGAAGAAGACCAGCCTCGTGGTGGTGGGCGAGAATGCCGGCTCCAAGGCGCGCAAGGCGGCCGAGCTCGGCGTCGAGACCATGACCGAAGCGGAGTGGCTGAAGCTCGCGAACGGCGGCTGACCAGGCTGGCTCAAAAAGAAACGGCCGGGCGTGAGCCCGGCCGTCTTTGAAGTCTCGTACTTGGATCGTCTTACTGGATGACGATCTCGACGCGGCGGTTCTGCGGCTCGCGCACGTTGTCTCCGGTCGGCACCAGCAGCTGGGTCTTGCCCTTGCCGATGACCGTGATCGCCTGGGCCGGCACGCCGTCACGCACGAGAGCGTCCTTGACGGCGTTGGCACGACGCAGCGACAGCGCCATGTTGTAGGCTTCCGGACCCGTCGTATCGGTATGGCCGGTCGCCGTGATGCGGGCGCTACCCTTCGCCTTGAAGGCATTCGCTGCCTGCTGGATCGTGGTCAGCGCCTGCTGCGACAGGTTCGAGCGATCCCAGTCGAAGAACACCATGAACGACGGCGGCGTCACGACCGGTGGCGGCGGCGGCGGCGGCGGCGGCGCCGAGCCGAACTTCAGCTGGATGCTAGCGAGCAGGCTGGCGTTGTTATTGTTCCAGGTCGTGCCGGCAACCGTCGGGTTCGTCGTGCCGAAGTAGCGGCCCTCAAGGTTGAAGCGAAGGTTGGGGCTCCAGTTGTAGCCAATGCCCAGGATGCCCTGGAACGCAAACGTTGTGCTTCCGAGGTTGAAGTCGGAGTCGACGAACCCGACACCGGCGCCGGCGCCGATGTAGGGCACGAAGGTGCCCGTGGCGTTGAAATCGTACAGGAAGTTCGCCATGGCCGAGACTTGGCTGATCTGGCCGTTGATGGCTCGGTTGCCGAAGAACTGGCCGGTCTGGTTCTGGCGATAGAGGCCTTCGACTTCGATGCGCGGTCCGATGAAGTCGTAACCAATCTTGCCACCCAAAGCCCAACCCGTCTGCGGCGAGACGTTGGTCCCAAGGATGGTGGTGTTGAACAACCAGTTCAGTCCGCCTTCGACGCCGATATAGACGCCAGGGGTTTGAACGTCTTGGGCCTCGGCGATGGCTGGCAGTGCCATCACCGCCGCCGCCGCTAGTAGGACCTTCTTCATACAGTATCTCCTCGGTCGAAGAATTTCAGAGAGGTGCTTCGCGTCGGACTGATCAATTGCGTAAGCACGCGAATTCTACGCGGAGATTATTGCACTCGCCACCAAATGGAGCTTGCTTCGACGCATTGCTGCCCAAGTGTGGTCCTGATGTAACAGTCCCCCCACCCGGGCGG
>DASZJU010000217.1:0-7958 GCA_035947815.1 Reyranella sp. | reverse complement strand
TGGCGGCGGTTTGATCGGAGGCGTCGCCTCATGGCTCGGTGGCAGGACGAGGATCGTCGCGGTCGAATCGGATGGTGCTCCGACCTTGCATGCCGCATTCGCGGCAGGCCAGCCGGTCGATGCGCCGGCGGGGGGAATTGCTGCGGATAGTCTCGCCCCCAAGCGCGTCGGCGATCTGGCGTTCCCGATCATCCAGGCTCATGTTGAGCCAGAAGTCGTGCTGGTGACCGACGACGAATCCGGCGGGCGCAGGTCGCCCTCTGGAATGTTCTCCGCATCGTCGCCGAGCCAGGAGGGGCGGCAGCCTTCGCCGCCCTGCTCGCGCAGCGCTACCGCGCGGCGGCTGGCGACCGCGTCGCCGTTTTGGTTTGCGGCGGCAACACAACTGCCGTCAATTTCTCTGAGTGAGTTCAAGGAATGCCCAGCAGCCACGTGGGCCTTGCCCGGGAATCCTTCGTCAGATTTTATCCACTAGGGTGAGAGGCCAGGAGAGGGGGCTTCGAATGCTCCTGCAACCCTCGTTGCGTGTGCGACTCGCCGCAGCATGCATGGTTCTGGCGGCGGCGCTGTCGCCGCCGGCGCCGGCGCGCGCCGAGCCCCTGGGCGGCTCTGCGAGCAACGAGCCTGCGACGACCGCGACGACCGATGCGGCAGCAAAAGGTTCGAGTCCGTCGGTCGCCGACATCTGCCGGACGCTGGCGCAGGCGGCGGCCGGCAACGACCTCCCCGAGGAGTTCTTCACCCGCCTGATCTGGCAGGAGAGTCGCTTCGACCCGGCGGCGGTCAGCCCGGCTGGCGCGCAGGGCATCGCGCAGTTCATGCCGCAGACCGCCGCGATGCGCGGGCTCACCAACGCCTTCGAGCCGCTGCAGGCGCTGCGCGAATCGGCGAGCTACCTGCGCGAGCTGCGCACGACCTTCCGCGGCAACCTCGGCCTCGCCGCGGCGGCCTACAATGCCGGTCCCGGCCCGGTCGAGGCCTGGCTCGCCAGGCGCAGCGTCCTTCCGGCCGAGACGCAGGCTTACGTCATGATCGTCACGGGCTACGCCGCGGAGGCCTGGGCTTCGAAATCGCCGCCGCAGTTGGCGGCCTCGGCTGCGCCGTCCGCGACGCCGGAAATGGGCGCGCGCTGCGCCGAGATCGCCAAGTCGATGATCGAGCGGACGCGCCGCCGTCCCGATCTCACCACCAACCCGGCCTGGGGGCCGTGGGGTGTCCAGCTTGCCGGCAACTGGACCGAAGCCGGCGTCCTGGCCGGCTACGAGCGGCTGCGCCGCAAGTACAGCGCCGTCCTTGGGGACCGCCTGCCGCTGGTCCTGAACGGCCGCCGGCGTGCGGGCGTGCCGTTCCTCGTCCGGGTCTCGGAAGAGAGCCGGCAGGCCGCCAACGCGCTGTGTGCGAAGTTGAGGGCCGCCGGCGGCAACTGCATCGTCCTGCGCAACCCGCGCGACTGAGTCCGCCTCCCCATCGTCTTCGATCTACGGTGTCGCACTCTTACGCCCTGCTCATTCGCTTTGAGTGTAAAGCGCTGGCACTGCCGTCCCGCGGCGCTCGGCATCCCGTCTCGATGGGCTGGAGGCCGACGGAACCTTTCATCTGTTGAGCGTCCCCGGGCCGCTGACAACCGAGTTCCCGCGAACGTAGAACCGCAGGAGGCTGTCTGCCGCGCGTGTGATGCCGATCCGCCGGCTCCGCCCGATTTTGCCGGAGACCTGGCCGTCGTCTCCGAGGCACAGCGGACCGTCCCGGCAAAGGTCGATTCCATCCAGCCGCCGATCGACTCCCAGGGCTGCGCACAGCCGTCCCGGGCCGCGCGCCAGGTCTCGGACCTTTTCGATACCGCGATTTTGCCGCATCAACCCGATGCCGCTCGCGGGCTCGATCGCCCTGATCAGGACGCCTGCGCCGACGCCTGGCCGTTCGCTCGAGACGTTGAGCATGAATGAGCGCCCATAGGCGAGATAGACATAGGCGTGCCCGCGCTTGAGGAAGAGCGACCGGTTGCGCGGGGTCATGCCGCGGTAGGCATGCCCGGCGGGGTCGCCGACGCCATACGCCTCGGTCTCGACGATGCGGCCGCTCACGACGCCTGCGGCCAGCATCCGCCGGACCATCTTGCCGATCAGAAAACGAGCGAGCCGGACGGTATCGACCGGCAGCTCCGCCCGATCCAGCACGCGAAGGCGCGTTTCAGCCACCGGCCCTGGCCGTCGGCTGGCAATGGACTGGGCATCTCACGTTCGTTCGAGGATGGTCAGGCCACTCACTCGGTCGATCAGATAGATCAGCCGCGCGATCTTCCGAAGTCCTGCCGAATGTTCCATCCGTGTTGTTTCCCTCCGTGTACCGAGACCCTGAACCCGAACGTCGTGATGATCCGACATCCGGGTGGCCAGCGCCAACGTGCGGTTTGGCCAGGACGAGAACACGCACGGATGGTTCCCTGGTGGCGGCGCGACCATCCGATTTCCGCGGGAAGCGGGATGGGGGAACGCCATGCGCAAGGCAGGTAGGCCTCCTGCCGGCTCGAGCACGGGCGAGTGTGTCATGGCCCGTCCGGTGGGCCACCTCACTCGCGACTCGTTCGGCGCTCTTCCTTTCTGTCCGACGCAGGTCTGCGCCGCAGCACTGTCCGCAGGATGCCGACGAAGAGCAACGCTGCGACTGGCCAGTGGAACCAGATCCTGTGCAGACCGGTGAAAACATTGATCAGAATCAGAAAGCCCGAAATTGTGAGGGCCGCCGCAAGGGGGCGAGGCAGGTTCGCCAACCAGTCCGAGACGGAGCGCGTCCCCGTGGATGGCTCGTGTCCGTCGCCAATCCGTCGAGCGCCCGCGTCCGACGCTGCAACTGCTTCCGCCTGGGGAGGGGGGCTTTCGTCAGCCGGCAAGCTCTGTCGCCCGACGGCTTGGCCGCTCATGGTCACGCGATAGCTGGTCACGGGAGCAACGTTCTTCATCGGTTGCTGGCCGAGATAGTCGAAGCCAACGGATAGTTTGTTGTGCACCTGATCGTAGACGGTACTGGAGACCACGATGCCACCGGGCTCGGCGAGTTCCTGCAGCCGCGCCGCGATGTTGACCCCGTCGCCATAGATGTCGGAGTCGTCCACCATCACATCTCCCAGATTGATGCCGATGCGGAACCGCATGCGATGCGCCTGGGGTGGGTCCGGATCCTGGTTGGAAATCTCCTGCTGAATCTCGACCGCGCACTGCACGGCCTCGACCACGCTGGCGAACTCGGCGATCACGGCGTCGCCCCAGGTATTCACGATCCGCCCGTCATGGCGCGCCACCAATCCGGCAATGGCGGTGCGGTAGCGGCGCAGCGTCCCCAACGTTCCCGCTTCGTCTGCTTCCATGAGGCGAGAATATCCGTGCACATCGGCGCACAGGACGGTGGTCAGCCGCCGTTTCACCTTGTCGTCTGTCATCGTCCATATGATAGCCTCACCAGCCGCCGGATGCATGAGGCATCGACTCCAGCGCCACCGCCGTTTAGGGCCGGTCCTGGCGCATACATCCTCGCCGGCGTTGAGAAGTTAGGCGTCCAGTTGGGTGGCAGATTCGCCGTTCGAAACCTGCATCTGGACAACGAGGCGCGGCTGAACCGGCTCAAGGGCAGGGTTCACCTGGCCGTAACGGATCATTCAAAAGGTACTTGAGACAGTCGAATGGTTTGCAATAGAAAAGGCGGGCGCTTGCGTGTCTTTCATGCCAAAAGCCCCGGGCCCGCCGAGCAGCCGTTCTACTTCCAGGGCAGCCATCGCGACGTGATAAGGCGTGCTTAGGGGTATGTAGTCGCAGTCCGGCTTGAGGCTTTGATTTAGATATTCATGCCAGGCACCGTCGGCCGTGAAATACTTCTCGCCAATGAACGTCATCCATTGCGCCAGAGCTTCATAGGACGGTCCATCGCAGCTGGTCCGCGCGCGCGTGACCAGTGCCTTGATGCATTCGGTTACCGGCCAAATACGCTTGCGATTGCTGACGACGTTGCCGCCTGTGTCGACCATATCGTAAATGCCGCCGGCGCCAGGGTCGAGGCCCCAGCGATCAGCCCAGGTGATGATCGGAGCACCAGTCGCACGGTATGCAGGCAGGCCTGCGATGTCGGCATACTCGTTCACCAGCCAGTACCATTCGTATAGATGTCCGGGCTGGATAAGGTTCCCCTCCGCGCCGGCAGGCTGACCGCTCTCGTCGAGGTGCTCGAGAACTTTGCGGCCATCGGGGGTTCGAAGCATCTCTGTGTAAATCGACATTATTTGTGTGCTGCATTTCAGGAATGTGTCGTCTCGGGTGGCGTTGTAGGAAGAAAGATATGCCTCAAGCAGGTGCATGTGAGGATTTTGCTCCAAATTCCTCCCACGAATTGCCCAATCCCGTGTCGTCGACGGCGCGAACCACCCTCCGGGCAAGCTGAAGTGACGAAGAACAAGTTCGTTGGTTTTGCCAAGCCAATCCAAGGCGTCCTTATCCGCGAAAATCGCAAGATAGTGGGCAAGACCAAACATTATAAAGGCATGGCCATACAGATCTTTGGTCGCGTCGTGCGGAGTATTGTCGTCGTTCAGACTGAAATACCATCCACCGTTTGTTTTATCCCAGAAATGGCTGACCAGGTCCGCGAACAGGCGACGGGCACGATCCTCAAAGAGGCGATCTCTCGTCAGGCGATAAGCCTGCGAGAAAAAGAATAATTGGCGACCCGCAACCATTCCTCGGCGGTATCCAAGTGGGGCTGGTGTCAGATCGGCCTGCAAACGCTCGACACTCCGGCTGCGAATCGCATCCCAACCACGTGTCGCGCAAAGCCGCGCCATATCCATGAATGTATAGGTAACGAACTCTTGTGCGCCGCGACACTGATCCTGGGTGAAACCCACACTCATTGATTGACCTTCCGATCTCCGATCCAACGCGACGCGGCAGCCGCCCCTGTAGGCTATCATCAATGCATCGTCATCAATCGGGAATTTTAGACAGGACGTGCCGCCCGCCGCGCGGCTCGACTTCGACAGTTGCCGTCATGCCGGCGACCAGGCGAACGCCGTCGGGGACCTCCTTGATGCGGATGCGCACCGGCACGCGCTGCGCCAGACGCACCCAGGTGAAGATCGGGTTGACGATGGCCAGCCCCTGCTGATCGGGCTGGGCATTGGAGACGTTGATGCCACGCGCGACACTGCCGACTTCGCCGCGCACGATCTGGCTGTAGCCCATCAGCTTGACGTTCGCCGGGTCGCCTTCGCGGATCGAGGCCAGCTGCGTTTCCTCGAAATAGGCGTCCACCCAGAAAGAATCGGCATCGACGAGCGAGATAACGTTCTTTCCGACGGTGACGTAGTCGCCCAGCTGGGCCAGGAGATTGGTCACCCAGCCATTCACCGGAGCACGGATCTGGGTACGCTCCAGATTGACTTTGGCCTGGTCGCGGCTGGCGGAGGCCTGGGCGATCGTCGCCTCGGCGCTTGCGCGTTGCGCCTTGAGGGAAGCGATCTGGCGCTGGGCGAGCGTGAGGGCCGCCTGCTCATTCTTGAGCGCCGCCTGATCCTTCTGCAGGTTTGTGGCCGTTTGCTGCTCCATTTGCACGGTCCCGTATTCGCGCTCGGCCAGGTCCTTGTAGCGCACCGCCTGCTCCTGCGAGAACGTCACCGCCGCCTGCGCTTGCTCCACCTGCGCCTGGCTGGCGGCGATCTGCGCCTGCTGCACCGTGATCTGCGCATCGATGGTCTGGGCGTTGGCCTGGGCCTGCTGCACGGCCGCCTCGGCAAGCCGGAGGGCGATCTGGTAGTCGGTCGGCTCGATGACCAGCAGCACGTCGCCCTTGCGCACGAGCTGATTGTCCCGCACCGGCAGCTCGACGATGCGCCCCGCGACCTCCGACGCCATGGTGACGACGTAGCTGCGCACCGTGCCGTCGCGCGTCCACGGCGCCCCCATGTAGGCGTTCCACATCGTCCAGCCGAGCACGATGGCAACGGCCGTCGTGGCCAGCGTTATCAGGACCGGAACAATCCGCAGGCGTAGCTTGGGGAGCCAGGGCCGGGCAGGCGCCGTGGGAGGAGGCGCGCGGTTGGGAAGGTCGACGACCTTGGCTTGCTCCGGCGTGGTTTCGGATGGGGACATGACGGCCTCAGCGGGCGATGACCAGGACCATCGACGACAGCACGATGATGTAGATGGCGAAGACGAACAATGCCGGGTGCCAGACATGCCGCAGCAGGCCGTAACGGGCCACCGTCCAGCGCAGGCCGATGGTGACGAACCATGCTGCCACCATCAGCAGCGCGATCGGCGCGACATAGACGCCGAACAGGTCGATTTCGAAGAACTTCAACCCGCTTCTCTCCTGTCGAAGTAGGCCTGGTGCTGGCTGAGGCCGTCGCGAACCAGAAGGATACGGCCGCGCGCGCGGGCGGCAAGGGAGGTCTCGGCGCCGGCCTCGACAAGGGACGCAAGGCGGTCATCGAGCCTGCCCAGCTCGGCGCTTGCGGCCGTGCTGTGTCCCTGCGCGAAGGCAGCGAGTGCCAGGTCGAGCTCCGGGTTCAGGCCAAGCTCGGGGCCGGCGCGGCGCAGGTGGAGGATCGCGATGCCGACCGACAGCGCCGCCATGAGGTGCGCGCGCTGCAGCGGATCGGACGCGTCGGGCACCGCCGCAAGGCGATGGTACATGCGATCTTCCCAATCTTCGGGCGTATGCAGCGCGGCGGTCGTCGTGGCGAGCCGGCGGAGGTCGCTGAGCGCGAAGGCCGTCAGCCGCCCGGCCCTGAGTTCCGGCGACAGCGGCGGCACCAGGCGAAACGACAGGGCGCCGATCCCGCAGCCGACGACCAGGGCCAGCGCCGTGTTGTAGAATTGCAGGGTGTCGTAGCTCATCGGGTTGGCGGGTGCCAGCAGCGGGACGAAATTGGCAGCCATCGGCGTGAACAGCCCGGCCTGCCAGGGCTGCGCCGTCAGGGCCCCGATCGGGACCAGATAGAGCGCCAACACCAGGCTAAAGCCGACGAAGGTCTCGACATTGGGCAGGACGGCAAACAGCACGATAGCGGCGCAGACCGCGGCCAGGCTGTTGCCCACCGTGAAGCTCAGGGCGCGCCCGTAGCTTTCGTCGGCTCTCGGCGCAAACAGGATCACGGTAATCGCTGTCCAGGTGATGCCCAGGGCGCCGCTCGGCCATTGGCTGACGATCCAGAAGATCTCGGCGGCGCCGATGGCGAGGAACGCGCGGCCGCCATCGACCAGGGCCGGCAACCAGTCGGCGACGTGAAGCCTTGCGCCACGACGGCGACCGCGACGATCCGGATCGGCCGTCAGCAATGCCAGCCCGTCGAGGGCATGGCAGAAACCGGCCAGCACGCGAGCCGCCTGGTCGGCAATCAATCGCAGCGAGGGACTGCTGGCCGGCAGGGCGATCAATCGGCGGACGGCGGCCGCGCAGTGCTGCCGCATCGCCAGGGGATCCTTTATCCAGGGCGACGGATCGCCCGGCGTCGGCGTCGAACGGAGTTCGGACGGCAGGCTCAGCAGCACGGCATCGGCCTGGCGGGCCGCATCGTCGGGCATGTTGGAAAGCCGGAGCGCAATCGGGCGCCAGGCGGCGAGGGCGGCGAACAGACCCGCCACCGCCGACTGCAGCACGGGCGAGTGATAGCGCAGCTGGGAGGATTCCCCGAGGGCTTCGTCGATGGTCGGGTCGAGCGTTATGACGCGCCGCAGGAGTTCGCGCCGCAGCATCTGCAGTTCCGCGAACGCTGGCCCAGTTCGCGCCAGTGTGGCCGCGAACCGGCTGGCGATTTCCGCCGCCAGGCCGGCGAACAAGGCTGCCAGGCGCCGCGGCGCGCCGCCGCGATCGGTCCCGGCGAGGACGATGCCGGCGCAGGCGATGCCGATCCAGATCTCGCTGACCCTCGTGATGGCCAGCATGAAGGCCTGGCCGTTCGGGCCGCCGGT
>DASZJU010000216.1:0-2019 GCA_035947815.1 Reyranella sp. | reverse complement strand
AAGTGGCGCCGGCAAAAGGACGGGTTCGACGTTGTCGGCTTCGTGCTGGTCGCGACGTTTCTCGGCGCCTTGGAGATCATGCTCGATCGCGGGCTCGAGGACGACTGGTTCGGCTCGTCTTTTATCACCACGGTTGCGATCGTCTGCGCGCTCGCTTTTGTGCTGATGATCCCGTGGGAAGCGACCCGCCGCAATCCGACAATCGACGTCCGGATGGTGGCGACACGCCAGTTCGGCGCCTGCTTTCTGGTGATGCTGGCGACCGGTGCCCTCCTGCTCGCGACCACCCAGTTCCTTCCCGAGCTGGTGCAGGAGGATTTCGGCTATAACGCAACCATGGCCGGCGTCATGGTCTCGCCGGGCGGCGTTGTCGCCATGGTGATGATGTTCGTCGCCGGCCGTATGGTGGGCAAGATCCAGCCGAAATACCTGATCGCCGCCGGGGCGGTGATCATCGCGGTGTCGATGTATGCGCTGACCAATGTCTACGGCGATCTCGGCTTCTGGTTCATGGCGCGCTCCCGGATGCTGTTTGCGGCCGGGATCCCATTCATGTTTATTCCGATCACCGCGGCGTCCTACGACGGCATCCCGCCCGACAAGACCGGCCAGGCCTCGGCCTTGATCAACGCCGCGCGCAATACCGGCGGCTCGATCGGCATCTCTTTGATCAACAACGTGCTGTGGCGCCGCGAGCAGTTCCATCGGAACATGCTCGTCGACCAGGCGCTGCCGTCGAGCGTGCAATATCAGGACACATTGCACCACATGACGAACTATTTCGTCGGGCAGGGCAATCCGCTGATCGAGGCGCAGCAGCAGGCGATTGCCTGGATCGGGCAGCAGGTACAGCTGCAGGCATCGTTCTTCGCCTACATGGACGCCTTCTGGGTGCTGACGCTGCTGGCACTGGCGGCGGTCCCGCTCGCGCTGAGCCTGCGCAACGTCAAGCCGGGAGGCGGCGCGCCCGCGGGCCATTGATGAACGCACGACGCGAACTCGCCACGCGACGGGGACGAACGGGCGAGCGAAATCTATGACTGCGCACGCGGATCGGCAGGTGTCCGGCAAAGTACTCGGCCGTCATCGAGCTTGCGACCGTCAGGACAGTCACCGCGATATTCGCCGGCGTCAGGGCAGCGGCAAAGGCGGTATTCAGCCAGGGCGGAGCGGAGGCGAGCCTGGAGGCCGTGGCCAGGCATGCCGGCGTCGGGATCGGGATGTTGTATCGGCACTTCCCGACCAGGGAGGCACCGTACTAGGCGGTCTACCGGCATGTGGTGGAGCACCTTGTAGAACTGGCCAAACAGTTCGAGGCAGAGACGGCGCCAGTCGAGGCGCTGCGCCACTGGCTGCAGGCCGGCGTGGAATTCATGGCGACGAAGAAAGGCATGACCGCGGCGCTCGCCATGGCCGCGCACGGTTCCTCGGAGCTTGTGGCCCTATTCGCTCGACGGCTGACCGAGGCAGTGGGGGTACTGCTGCAGCGTGCCACGGCGGCGGGCGAGTTTCGTGCCGAAATCGACCCCGGAGGACCTCCTCCGTGCGCTGGTCGGGATGTACTACGCCCACGATCGACCGGGTTGGCAAGCAAAAGTGCTGGGCCTGGTCGATGTCTTCATCGATGGACTACGCCGGCGACCCGATAAGAGAGACGATCGACAGGCCCGTGACGCTCTTCCATGAGCGCAGCCCTGATATCGCCGTCCGCCAAGGCGTGCCGTCTAAGAGGTAAGCGTTCGGTGAGCGGGCCAGCTTAGGCGGCAGCGCGGGTGGCGCCGATCGGTTGCCAGTTCCAGGGCAGGAGTTCGGCGAGGCGGCGGGCTGAGTGGTCGGCGATGCGGGCGAGCACGTCGGCGAGATAGTGCTGCGGGTTGAGCCGTTGAGCTTGGCGCTCTCGATCAACGAGTAGAGCGCAGCGGCGCGGCGGCCGCCGGCATCGGAGCCGGCAAACAGATAATTCTTGCGGCCAATGGCGACACAACGCAGAGCGCGTTCGGCGGGATTGTTGTCGAGCGC
>DASZJU010000215.1:0-3117 GCA_035947815.1 Reyranella sp. | reverse complement strand
TGCAGAATGGCCTGCCGCAGAAGGCCTATGAGGTCCAGAAGAACTACATCAAGGCGGTCGGCAAGGGTCTGCTGAAGGTCATGTCCAAGATGGGCATCTCGACCTACCAGTCCTATTGCGGCGCGCAGATCTTCGACGCGGTCGGCCTGCATTCGGGCTTCGTCGAGAAATACTTCACCGGCACCGCCACCACCATCGAGGGCGCGGGCTGGCAGGAGATCGCCGAGGAGACGGTGCGCCGCCACCGCGACGCCTACGGCGACAGCCCGATCTATCGCACCATGCTCGATGCCGGTGGCGACTATGCCTTCCGCCTGCGCGGCGAAGACCATGCGTGGACGCCCGACTCTGTCGCCCGGCTGCAGCACGCCGTGCGCGGCAACTCTTCGGACGAGTACAAGGCCTTCGCCACGGGGATCAACGAGCAGAGCGAACGGCTTTTAACCATCCGCGGCCTGATGCAGTTCAAATGGGCCGACAAGCCGATCCCGGTCGAGGAGGTCGAGCCGGCCGCTGACATCGTCAAGCGCTTCGCCACCGGCGCCATGAGCTTCGGCTCGATCAGCCGCGAGGCCCACACCACGCTCGCCATCGCCATGAACCGGATCGGCGGCAAGTCGAACACCGGCGAGGGCGGCGAGGAGTCCGACCGCTTCAAGCCCCTGCCCAACGGCGATTCCATGCGCTCGGCCATCAAGCAGGTGGCGTCGGGCCGCTTCGGCGTCTCGGCCGAATACCTGGTCAATGCCGACGACCTGCAGATCAAGATGGCGCAGGGCGCCAAGCCGGGCGAAGGCGGCCAGCTGCCCGGCCACAAAGTTGACGAGAACATCGCCCGCGTCCGCCGCTCGACGGCCGGCGTCGGCCTGATCTCGCCGCCGCCACACCACGACATCTATTCCATCGAGGACCTGGCGCAGCTCATCCACGACCTCAAGAACGTCAACCCGAAGGCCCGCATCTCGGTGAAGCTGGTTTCCGAAGTGGGCGTCGGTACGGTCGCGGCGGGCGTCAGCAAGGCGCGCGCCGACCATGTCACCATCTCGGGCTTCGAGGGCGGCACCGGCGCCTCGCCGCTCACCTCGCTCACCCATGCCGGCTCGCCCTGGGAGATCGGCCTGGCCGAAACCCAGCAGACCCTGGTGCTGAACGGGTTGCGCGGCCGCATCGCCGTGCAGGTCGATGGCGGGCTGCGCACCGGCCGCGACGTCGCCATCGGCGCGCTTTTGGGCGCCGACGAATTCGGCTTCGCGACGGCGCCGCTGATCGCCGCCGGCTGCATCATGATGCGCAAGTGCCATCTCAACACCTGCCCGGTCGGCGTGGCGACGCAGGACCCGGTGCTGCGCAAGCGCTTCACCGGCCAGCCCGAGCACGTCATCAACTACTTCTTCTTCGTCGCCGAAGAGCTGCGCGAGATCATGGCGCGGATGGGCTTCCGGACCCTGAACGACATGATCGGCCGGGTCGACAGGCTCGACATGCGCAACGCCGTCGATCACTGGAAGGCGGGCGGCGTCGATCTGTCGAAGCTGCTGTATGTCGCGCCGGCACGCGCGGGTATAGCCATCTGGAACAGCGAGCGCCAGGACCACGGACTCGACAAGGCGCTCGACCACAGGCTGATCGAGGCGGCACAGCCGGCGCTCGACAGGGGTGAGCCGGTGCTGGTCGAGCTGCCGATCGGCAACGTCAATCGCACCGTGGGCGCCATGCTGTCGGGCGAGGTCGCCATGCGCACCGGCCATGCCGGCCTGCCCGAGGACACCATCACGGTGAAGCTTTCGGGCACCGCCGGTCAGAGCTTCGGCGCCTTTTTGGCGCGCGGCATCTCGCTCGATTTGGCGGGCGACGCTAACGACTATGTCGGCAAGGGCCTGTCGGGCGGCAGGGTGGTCGTGCGCCAGCCCAAGGGGTGCCAGCGCAATCCGCTGGAGAACATCATCGTCGGCAACACCGTGCTCTATGGAGCGATCGGCGGCGAAGCCTATTTCGAAGGCGTCGCCGGCGAGCGCTTCGCCGTGCGCAACTCGGGTGCGGTGTGCGTCGTCGAGGGCACCGGCGACCATGGCTGCGAGTACATGACCGGCGGCGTCGTCGTCGTGCTGGGCGACACCGGGCGCAACTTCGCGGCCGGCATGTCGGGCGGTGTCGCCTATGTCTACGACCCCAAGGCGCGCTTCGGCGATCTGTGCAACCCGTCGATGGTCGAGCTCGAACCGGTTTCGATCGCGTTAGGCGACAAGGACGATCCAGCGCGGCCGCACCAGCGCTCGCTGAGCATCGACGACAACGGCATGGGCGACATGCTGCGTTTCGACGCCGAGCGCCTGCGCATCCTGGTCGAGCGCCACCATCTGCACACCGGCAGCGCGCGGGCGCGCGAACTCCTCGAGGACTGGGACAACGCGCTGAAAGGCTTCATCAAGGTGATGCCCAAGGATTACAAGCGGGCGCTGGTGCAGGCACGCGACCGGGCGGCGGCGAAAGCCGTCGCGGCGGAATAGCCATGGGGCTGCCCACGGGCTTTCTGGAAATCGAGCGCAAGGATCGGCCCTATGAGAAGGTCGAGAAGCGCCTGAAGAGCTGGAAGGAATTCGTGCTGCCGCTGCCGGCTGCCGAGGTGTCGCGGCAGGGCGCGCGCTGCATGGATTGCGGCATTCCGTTCTGCCACAACGGCTGCCCGGTCAACAACCTGATCCCCGACTGGAACGAACTGGTACGCCGCGACCGCTGGCAGGACGCGCTCGAAGTGCTGCACTCGACCAACAACTTCCCGGAATTCACCGGCCGCATCTGCCCGGCGCCCTGCGAGGCCGCCTGCACGCTCAATATCGACGACAACCCGGTCACCATAAAGTCGATCGAGTGCGCGATCGTCGATCGTGGCTGGGAAGAGGGCTGGATCGTCCCGTTGATGCCGGCCCGCAAGACCGGCAAGCGAGTCGCCGTCGTCGGTTCCGGCCCGGCCGGCATGGCCTGCGCCCAGCAGCTCGCGCGCGCCGGCCACGCGGTCACCCTGTTCGAGAAGGCCGACCGCATCGGCGGGCTGCTGCGCTACGGCATCCCCGACTTCAAGATGGAGAAGCGCTTGATCGACCGGCGCTTGCGCCAGAT
>DASZJU010000214.1:0-7184 GCA_035947815.1 Reyranella sp. | reverse complement strand
GCGTAGTCCTTCAGGAGCTGCCGGCGGTCGCCGTCGATCTCGAGCATTCCTTCAAGATAGAAGCGGGTGGCGCGGCTGCGCGCCTGGGCCGCCGCCAGCACGGCCTCGGCGCGCGGCACCATGCCCGGATCGAGTTGCTCGTTGATCAGCTCGACGATGACGCCGTCGGCGCCGACATGGGAGCCGACCAGCGGCAGCTGGACGGGAGCGCGGCCGGGGATCGGCGCGGTGGCGAGGTTGACCCAGGCCGTGACGGCCGAGCCGCGTACCAGAGTGGCGGCGAGATAGGGCCACAGCATGACGATCGCATAGACCAACAGCACGGCAAGGGCGGCGAGCTTGAGCCGGCCGGAAGAGAGGGAGCCCAGCCGTTGGCGAAGCCTCTCGCCAAGCGTCATCACCGTCCGCCGGCCTGCGCGATGTCCGGTGCCCTTCCCCGCATGTCTGAAGTGTAGCAGATATGGGCCGACAAATGTCCCAGTCGGGGAAGCCTTGAGGCTGTTGGTCTTTCTCTTTTGCGCGACTCTGCTGGTGCTGGGGCAGTTCGGTCGGACGTTCGAGGACTCCGAGCGCTACGGCTATCTGACCGACATCATGCCGTCGGACTGGGCGGCCACCAACGTGTGGCTTGCGAGCTCGGCGTGCGCACTCGAGCGCGGCGTCTGGCTCGCCGTCTGCGAGAAGGGCAAGCTGGTGCCGATCTCCGAACGCGCCGTCGCCGACGATCCCGGCCATGCCCTGCTGCTCGACCTGTGGTCGATGGCGACCCGCAGCCGCGCCACCCTGCCCGACGTGGCGCGGCTCAACACGCTTCTCGACGCGCTCGGCCTTTTGGCGCTGGCCGGCCTGCTGTTCTCACTCCGAGCCTGGCTCACCTCGATTATGCTGATGTGGCTGGGACCGGTCGAATATGTCGGCTGGATGGGCACCTCGCCGCACTGGAGCTACATCGGGCTGGTGAGCATGAGCGCCGTGCTGCCGATCGCGCTCGCAGCAAAAGATCTTGGCCTGCTGGCGCGACGGGTTGGCAACCTCTGGATCGCTGCCGGACTGCTGTTCCTCGCCCTCGCCACGCTGGCGCGCGAATCGATCGGCATCATGGGCCTGCTGGTCAGCTTCAGCGTCATGGCCGTACTGGTCGCGCGCCGGCCGCATCGGCGGCAGCGGATCCAGCCCCTGCTGCTCGCGGGCGTGCTGGCGCTGGCTGCCTTCACGACGCCCAGATGGGTCGTCCTGGCGCGCGATGCGGCGTTCGACATGCAGCCCGCGCAGCGGCTGGCGACGCACGGCCTGTCGCACACGCTCTATCTCGGCCTGGGCTTCGTCGAGAACAAGTGGGGGATCCGCTACGATGACGATTACGGCCAGGAAATCGCCGACAAGGCCGATCCTCCCGTCGTCTTCGGTTCGCCCGACTATTTCCGGCTGATGGAGACGCTCTATCGCACCCGCTGGGCCGAGGATCCGCTAGAAGTGTCGCGCATCTACGCCGACAAGGCATGGCGCCTGCTCGCCGTGCCCACGCTCTATCCCGGGCCGCCGTTCGGCATCGTGCTACTGATCGGGCTGATCCATCTCGCCGCGGCGACGGCGCTCGGCGCCTGGCGGCGCATCGGCTTCCGGCAGGGCTTCGTCATCGAGGGCGTTGCGCTCTGCTTCCTCGGGCTTTTCCTCGCCCAGGCCATGGCGGCGCTGCCCAGCCAGACCTACGCCATGCCGGCAAACGCCTTCGTGCTGGTGCTGCTGGGCGCGATCGTCGAGTTCTTCGTCCGCGCCGTGCTGCGCATCAAAGCAGCATGGTGATCACGACCAGGATCAGCAACCCGACATAGATCACGGCGTGTGCCTTGTCCGGAATCTTGGGCAAGGTGCGCACCGCAAGCTCGACACCGAGGACCGAGCAGGCCGAGAGGAGGGCGAACGACGGCAGGTGCACGAAACCGAGATAGTCGGGGCCGAGATCGATGTGATGCTGCCGTGCCGCCAGCAGATAAGTCAGCGTGCCGATGATGGCGACCGGGAAGCTGAGCGGGTTGGCCATGGCCACGGCGTTCTTCATGCACGCGCCGTGGCGGCGCATCAGCGGCACGGTCATGACGCTGCCGCCGACTCCCAAAAGACTGGCGATGGCGCCGATGACCAGGCCAGCCAGAAACTCGGCGATGCGGCCCATGTGGCGGAACTCGTGCCCGTCGCTGTCGGCCATGAAACCCTTACGCAGCAGGCAGTCGGCGATCACGCCCAGGATGTAGAGGATGAAGAAGAGCTTTATCCACGAGCCGGGCACCACGGTGGCGACGTAGGCGCCGATCGCCGAGCCGATGCCGATATAGGCCGCCAGCGGGAACACCGACGACCAGTCGATGTTGCCGGCGAGGTGATGCTTCAGCGAGGAGTAGGTCGTGCCCACGATCATGACCGCGGTCGAGGTGGCGACGCCGACCTGCAGCAGGTAGCCACGGTCCGAGGCAGCCAGCAGGTCGTAGGCGGGAAAGAAGTGGTAGACCAGCGGCACGATGACGAAGCCGCCGCCGAAGCCGAACATCCCCGCCGTGATGCCGGTGATGATGCCGACGACGACCAGGATGGCGTAGATCATCGCCGGCGGAGCCGGCTACTTGCCGAGCGGCGTGTTGAAGGTCGACACGCGCTGCCACCACGCGCCCAAGCCCAGCCCGCCCTGCTGCTTGGGCACCCAGCCACGGGCCTCCATGCAGCGCGCCGTCAAGCGAGCGACATTGTTCTGGTAACCTTGGTTGTCCATGGTGGTGTAGAGGTCCTGCTGGCCGAAGCGCTCGCGCTCGCCTTCGAACACCGAACGGCGCTGATCCTCGATGTTGCGGTCCCGCTGCGCGATCTCCCGGACCTGAGCGCGGCATTCCGACTCGTCCTTGGTCATCTGCTCGGCGTCCTTGCCCTGCATGGTGTAGCTTTTGGGCGCGCAAGCCGACACCAACGACGCCGAAGCAAGAGCCGCGCCTGCGAGAAGGACCGTGATCCTCATTTGACACCCGCCAGTGCTGCCTCGATCGCCTTCAGGGCCTCGGACGCCTTGGCCGCGTCCGGGCCGCCGCCTTGCGCCATGTCGGGCCTGCCGCCGCCGCCCTTGCCGCCCAGCGCCAGGACGCCGGCTTTCACCAGATCGACGGCGCTGAGACTTTTCGACAGGTCGTCCGTCACGCCGACCACGGCCGAGGCCTTGCCATCCTCGACGCCGATCAGCGCCACCACGCCCGAGCCCAGCTTCTTCTTGAACTCATCGGCCATGCCCTTGAGGTCCTTGGCAACCACGCCGTTCAGCACCCGGCCGATCAGCTTTACGCCGCCGACGTCGCGCACCTCGTCGGCCGCCGACGCGCTGGACCCACCGCCGCCCGCCAGCGCCAGCGCCTTGCGCGCTTCGCTCAGCTCACGCTCGATCTTGCGCTGGCCGTCGACGAGGGCCGCCAGCCGCGCCGGCAGATCTTCGGGCCGCACCTTCAGCGTGGCCGCCGCCTCGGCCAGGAGGTCGGCCTGGTGGCGCACATGCTGCTCGGCCGCCGCGCCGGCCAATGCCTCGATGCGGCGCACGCCGGCCGCGACCGCGCCCTCGCCGACAATCTTGAACAGGCCGATGTCGCCGGTGCGCAGCGCATGGGTGCCGCCGCAGAGCTCGACCGAATACGTCTTGCCTCCATCGACGTTGGGGTCGCCGCCCATCGACAGCACGCGCACTTCCTCGCCGTACTTCTCGCCGAACAGCGCCATGGCGCCGGCGGCGATCGCCTCCTCGGGCGTCATCAGCCGCGTGTCGACCGGGCTGTTCAGCCGGATGCGCTCGTTGACCTCGTCCTCGATGCGCCGCAGCTCCTCCTGCGAGATCGCCTTGGTGTGGCTGATGTCGAAGCGCAACCTGTCGGGCGCCACCAGCGATCCCTTTTGCGTCACATGCTCGCCGAGATGGCGGCGCAGCGCCTCGTGCAGCAGGTGCGTGGCCGAATGGTGGGCGCGCAGCTGGGCGCGGCGGATCGGGTCGATGGTCATGACCACGTCGTCGCCGACCTTGAGCTCACCCTTCTCGACCTTGGCGTGATGGGCATGGAGATCGCCTACCATCTTCTGCACGTCGGCGATCGCGGCCTCGCCGTTGGTGCCGGCGAAGCGGCCGGTGTCGCCCAGCTGGCCGCCCGACTCGGCATAGAATGGCGTCTGGTTGGTGACGATCCAGCCGGTCTGGCCCGCCTTCAGCGCGGGCACTTCCGCGGCCCCGACCACGATCGCCTTGATCTGGCCCTCGGCGCGCTCGGTGTCGTAGCCTAAAAATTCGGTGGCGCCGGCTTTCTGGCGGACGTCGAACCAGATCGCCTGATCCGCCGTTTCGCCCGAGCCCGCCCAGGCGGCGCGCGCCTTGGCGCGCTGCTCGTCCATCGCCTTGTCGAAGCCCGCGGTGTCGACCGCGATGTCGCGCGCGCGTAAAACGTCCTGCGTCAGGTCGAGGGGAAAGCCGAACGTGTCGTAGAGCTTGAAGGCGATATCGCCCTTGAGCGTGCCGCCGGCTGAAAGCCCCCTGGTCTCGTCATCGAGCAACCGCAGCCCGGTGCCCAGGGTCTTCTTGAAGCGACCCTCCTCGAGCTTCAGCGTCTCGGTGATCAGCGGCTGGGCGCGCACCAGCTCGGGGAAGGCATCGCCCATCTCGTGCACCAGCACGGGCACCAGCTTGTAAACCACAGGCTCCTGCGCGCCCAGGATATGGGCGTGTCGCATGGCGCGGCGCATGATGCGGCGCAGCACGTAGCCGCGGCCCTCGTTCGACGGCAGCACGCCGTCGGCGATCAGGAACGAGGTGGTGCGCAGATGGTCGGCGATCACCTTGTGCGACGCGCTCTGCGGCCCATCGGGATCGACCCCGGTCTCGTGCGCCACCGCCTCGATCAGGGCGCGGAACAGATCGATGTCGTAGTTGTTGTGCTTGCCCTGCAGGACGGCGGCGATGCGCTCCAGCCCCATGCCGGTGTCGATCGACGGCTTGGGCAGGTTGACCCGCTCGTCCTTGGTCACCTGCTCGTATTGCATGAAGACCAGGTTCCAGATCTCGATGAAGCGGTCGCCGTCCTGGTCGGGACTGCCCGGCGGACCGCCCGGGATGTCCTCGCCGTGGTCATAAAAGATCTCCGAGCAGGGTCCGCACGGGCCGGTGTCGCCCATCGCCCAGAAATTGTCCGAGGTCGGGATGCGGATGATCTTGCTGTTGGAGAAGCCGGTGATCTTGCGCCAGTAACCCGCCGCCTCCTCGTCCTCGCTGAACACGGTGACCAGAAGCTTGTCCTTGGGCAGGCCGAAATCCCTGGTGAGCAGGTTCCACGCCAGCTCGATCGCCTCCGCCTTGAAGTAGTCGCCGAACGAGAAGTTGCCCAACATCTCGAAGAAGGTGTGGTGGCGGGCGGTGTAGCCGACATTCTCGAGGTCGTTGTGCTTGCCGCCGGCGCGCACGCACTTTTGCGAGGTCGCGGCGCGGCTATAAGGCCGCTGCTCGAGGCCGGTGAAGACGTTCTTGAATTGCACCATGCCGGCGTTGGTGAACATCAGGGTCGGGTCGTTGCGCGGCACGAGCGGGCTCGAGGCCACGACCTCGTGGCCGTTGCTGCGGAAGTACTCTAGAAAAGTGCGGCGGATGTCGCTGACGCTTTGCATGCGGGCCTTGTAGCGTGCGGCCTCGGGCTTCGTCCAGAACGGGAGGATAGCGGTTTATGGCCGATTCCGGCCACTCCACGGCCACTCTGCGCCTGACGATAGGCACGCTCAAGATCGCCCATCCGATCACCGTGCCGACGGCGTCGGTGCCTGCCGCCGAGATCGTGCCCGCCCTGCAAGGCCTGGTGAACGCCGTGGTCGAGGCGGCCGAAGCCGGTAAGACAGTATCGTGCCGCAAAGGCTGTGGCGCCTGCTGCCGCCAGCTCGTGCCGGTGTCGCGCACGGAGGGTGAGCGATTGCTGCAGCTCGTCGAGTCGATGCCCGCCGAACGGCGCGCGGCGCTTTCAATGCGCTTTGCGGCGGCGGAGGTTGCGATCGAGGACGCCGGACTGAAGGGGCGCGGCGAGCGGAGCGACCGCGAGCTGTCGGTTGCTTACTTCGCGGCCCGCATCCCCTGCCCGTTCCTCGAGGATGAAAGCTGCTCCATTCATCCCGAGCGACCGCTGGTCTGCCGTGAATATCTCGTGACGTCGCCGGCCGAGCTCTGCGCCGGGGCGACGCAGGAAGGCGTGACGCCGGTCGCGGTGCCGAAAGTCTCGATGGCGGCGCGTGGCCTGCAGGATGAGCGCGACGACTGGTTCCCGTTGGCGCTCCTGATGGATTGGAGTCGTCGTCCGCGCAACCCGCGGAGGCGGCCCGGGCCGGAATGGGTGCAACGATTTCTGCAGAGGCTCGGCGCCAGCAAATAAAAAGGGGCGGTGCTGCGCGTGGGGGTACAGCACCGCCCCGGCGACAGGAGACAGGGGATCCTCGTCGCTAAAACCTTTTGCTCATGGCCTTGAAGGTCCCTCGGCCTGAGGCCTCGGGATGACAGCGACGACTAGTCCTCTTCGTCGTCGTCTTCCTTGCCGCCGTCCATCAGGGCGTTGGCGACGATGCCGGCGTTGGCCCGCACCTTCTGCTCGATGGTCGCGGCCATTTCGGGATGTTCCCGCAGGAACGTCTTGGCGTTCTCGCGGCCTTGGCCAATGCGCTGGCCGTCATAGGAGAACCACGAGCCCGATTTCTCGACGACGCCGGCCTGCACGCCGAGATCGATCAACTCGCCGCGCTTCGAGATCCCCTCGCCGTACATGATGTCGAAATCGACCACCTTGAACGGCGGCGCCATCTTGTTTTTGACCACCTTGATCCGGGTCTGGTTGCCGATCACTTGGTCGCGGTCCTTGATCGCGCCGATGCGGCGGATGTCGAGCCGCACCGAGGCGTAGAATTTGAGCGCGTTGCCGCCGGTCGTCGTCTCGGGGTTGCCGAACATGACGCCGATCTTCATGCGGATCTGGTTGATGAAGATGACCATCGCGCGCGACCGCGAAATGGAGCCGGTCAGCTTGCGCAAGGCCTGGCTCATCAGCCGCGCATGCAGCCCCATATGGCTGTCGCCCATCTCGCCTTCGAGTTCGGCGCGCGGCACCAGCGCCGCGACCGAATCGACGACGAGGATGTCGATGGCG
>DASZJU010000213.1:0-23607 GCA_035947815.1 Reyranella sp. | reverse complement strand
CAGGTCCAGCTCCTCGATGAACACGTCGATCACTCGGACCGGGTTCTCCTCCGACACATAGTCGTCCAGGAACTCGGGAAGCAGAACCCCCTGCCGGCGGTCCTCACCTTCGACGAAGCGCTTCATCTCCAACTCCGAAGCAGTGTCGTCGAGATTCTAACTCAGCCAGCGTTTTCACACAGCCTCGACCCAAAGCGGACATCTCAGTTTGCCTAAACTTCACAGCACTGGAGCATTGCCGAGCGTCGCATTACCGAGGTCCTGAGCCGCGCCACCTAAGGCGAGCACAATTGTGTCAACGGCGACGCGCACACCCGGGATATGGCTCCTAGGTGAAGAGGACGATGGAGCCGCTGGTTTGGCGGGATTGGAGGGCGTCGAGGGCGGCGGCGGCGGCCGACAGGGGGAAACGGTGGCGCAGATCAACCTTGAGCACGCCGCGTTGCAGCATGGCGAACACGTTGGCCGCCATGACGCGCAACCGGACAGGGTCGTCGGTATAGTGGAAGAGTACTGGCCGCGATAGGCGTAGTGACTTGGCCGACTGCAGGCCCGGGTCGAGCGGCGCCAGTGCGCCGGTGGTGTGCCCGAAGCTGATCCAGTGGCCGGTGCTGGCGAGCGACTCGTAAGTCTCCCGCTCCGCCAATCGTCCCAGTCCATCGAACACCACATCGACGCCGCGCCCGTGGGTCGCGGCCTTGACGGAGTCCGCGAAGCTGTAATCGGCGCTGACGATCGGCACATCGCACCCGTTGTCGCGGGCAATCCTGGCTTTTTCGTCGGAACCAACCGTGCCAATGACCCGGGCGCCCAGATGCTTGCCCCACTGACAGAGAAAAGTGCCCACGCCGCCTGCAGCGGCGTGGACCAGCATCGTTTCCCCGGCGCGCAGGGTATGCGTGCGGTGAAGAAGGTACTCAGCCGTCAGGCCCTTGAAGAGCGTCGCCGCGGCGGTCTCGGCATCGATGCCCGACGGCACCGGAACGACCTGATCGGCCGGCAGCGTCCGCAAGGTAGCGAACGCGCCCGGTCGGCCACAGGCATAGGCCACGAGGTCGCCGGGCAGGACGTCGTGCACCTCGGACCCGACATCGAGCACCGTGCCAGCCGCCTCCATGCCAAGCGGCGCCGGCGGCTCGACCATGCGGTACTCGCCCCTGGCGATATAGACGTCGATGTAGTTGACGCCGGCGGCGACCTGGCGAATGCGCACCTCGCGTGGTCCCGGCGGCGGCACCGCGATGTTGTCGAAGGAGAGCTGATCGGAACCGCCGAAGGCTTTCAGCATCACCGCCGAGCCGGTCATCTCGCCACCACGGGTCGCGCCGGCTGCGGCCGGCCGCGGCCGGCGGTCGCCGCCCTGGCGGAGATGGCGGCGCAAGGCTTCGAAGCCCGCCTCGTAGACGCCTCTTCCTACCATGTCGGCCAGCTCCGCCTCGCGGCCGGGCGGCGTGTCGAAGGTCGACTGCCAGTGCCAGAAGGTGCGGTTGCCGTCGGTCACCGGCTTGAGCTGCAGGGTGGCGACATAGCGCTGCAGCGGCACCGTGGCGTCGAGGATGCAGTAGGTCGAGACGTGGTCGCTGTCCGACAGCGCGATCAGCTGCTCGCGGATCTGGGTGCCGTCGCGCAAACGGAAATTGCGCACGCAGCCCACCTGGTCGGGCGCCTCGCCGTTCTCGATGTGGGATTCGGCCACGGCCGGGTGCCAGCGGTCATGGCTGTTGAAGTCGCGCAGCACTTCCCAGACGCGTTCGATCGGCGCGTCGATGACGGCGGAGCGCGTCACGCGCTGCATGGGCTCACCGATGCCCGAAATAGCTCTTGAGGGAGTCGAAGCCGGTCTGGAAGACACCCTGGCCGATCGAGTCGGCCAGCTTGCGTTCCTGGCCCGGCGGAGGATCGAACTCGGCCGACCACTCGGCAAAGGTACGGTTGCCGTCGGTGACCGGCGTCAGTTTGAGCGTGGCAATGTAATTGTCGACGCCCATCGGCGATTCGAGGATCGAATAGGTGCACTGGTAGTCGTAGTCCGACAGGCTGAGAAGCTGCTCGCGAATGGTGCCGCCGTCACGCAGCTGGAAATTGCGGATGCAGCCGACGCGGTCCGCCGGCCAGTTGCCCTCGATCCGCGACTCGGCGATCGCTGGGTGCCACTTCGGCAGACCGTTGAAGTCGCGAATGTGAGCCCAGACTGCGTCCGCCGCGGCGTCGATCACGCTCGACGTATAGACCTTTATCACGAACCGCTGCCCTCGGGCTTGGGGGTCTTGGTGGCGGCCTTGAGAAGGCCGGTCGCCATGGTCTGGCCGGCCTTGCCGGTGTCGATGCCGATCTCCTTGAGCAGTTCGTCGACCAGGGGCGCCTGGGCACGGTAGCGCAGGGCCGAGTTGACCACCTGGTCGGAGAAGCCGCCAGCGCCGGCGAAATCGCCACCGCCACCGCCACCGCCGCCCCCGCCAAGCCCTTCGACATGGAGGATCTTGATGCCCTCGATGTTCTCGAGCGGCTTCACCTGTTCGCGGATGATGGCATCGAGCTTGTCGATCAGGCGCAGGCGGGCGGCCGACCCGCGCGCCTCGACACTCAGCACATTCTGCGCCTCGTTCATCGCCCGCACACCCTCGGCATCGACTTCGTGGCGCAGCCGGGAGGCCAGAGACCGTATCTTGTCGGCATCGGCCTCGGCCTCGGCCTGGGCACGCACGGCGTCGCCGCGATCGTCGGCCGCCAGTTTCTCCGCCTCGGCGGCGATCCTGATCCGCAGCGCGTCACGCTCGGCGTCCTGGGCCGCGGCGATCAGCTCGATCGCCTTGCGCCGGTTCGCCATCTCGGTCTCGCGGACGGTGAACACCTTCTCCTCCTCGAAGACCGCGAGCGCGCGGGCCTGGTCGGCGGCCGCCTGAGCCTCGGATTGAGCCTTGGACTGTTGGGCGATCGCGATCGAGCGCTGTTGCTCGGCCGTCTCCAGGATGAGACGCCGCTCGATCTCGGCGGTCTCGATCTCGCGCTCCTTGGCGATGCGTTGGCCTTCGAGCACGCGGTCGGTCTCGACGCGGGCGCGCTCGATCTGCTCACGGGCGGTAATCTCGGCCCGCTCGGCAAGCTGCTGCTTCTCGGCCCTTTCGCGCGCCAACTCCGCGCGCTGGCCCGCCCGCGCAATCTCGATCTCGCGCTCCTGGCTGAGCCGCGCGCTCTCGGCCTCGCGATCGATGTCGAGGGAGAGCTTTTCGGTCTCCAGATTCTTGTTGCGGATCTGGATCATCGTGTCCTGTTCGATATCGTTGCGGATCTTCTTGCGCCGCTCGATCTGCTCGGTCAGCCGCGTCAGGCCTTCGGCGTCGAAGGCATTGGACGGGTTGAAGAACTCCATGGCCGTCTGGTCGAGCTGGGTGAGAGAGGCCGATTCCAGCTCGAGCCCGTTCTGCAGCAGGTTCTCGGCCACGGTGCCGCGCACCCGACGGATATATTCGCCGCGCTTCTCGTGTAGCTCCTCCATGGTCATCTCCGCGGCCACGGTCCGGAGCGCATCGACGAACTTGCCTTCCAGCAATTCCTTCAGCGCCTCCGGCTGGGTGGTGCGCTGACCGAGTGTCTGGGCGGCGCTGGCGATCGCCGCCGCCGCGGCCTGCACACGGACATAGAACTCGGAGACCACGTCGACCCGCATGCGGTCGCGCGTGATCAGCGCCTTGTCGCGGCCGCGCGAGACCTCGAGCCTAAGCGTGTTCATGTTGACCGGGATGACGTCGTGCACGATCGGCAGCACGAAGGCGCCGCCGTTCATCACCACCTTCTGGCCGCCCATGCCGGTGCGCACGAAGGCGCGCTCCTTGCTCGACCGGAGATAGAGCCAATGGAACAGCCAGACGACGATGGCGGCGACGATCGCCACCACCACCAGGCCGAGAATGAAGCCTCCGAAGTCTGCGCCCGTCATATCCGCATCCCCCTACTCGCGCGGTCTCGCCGCCATCCCTGTGAACCGGTCACGGCGCACCGACCCGCGCGGCCTCGCGCCGTCGCTCGATGCGCTTGAATTGCCGTGTCTGCTCGGCGATCGCCACTTCCGTCGGCAGACGCTCCAGGCTGGAAGCCCCGAAGAAGCCGTGGCAATCGGGGCAGCGGCCGATCACGTAGGCCGCGTCCGCCGGCTGGGCGATCGGCCCGCCATGGCAGAGCACGATCACGTCCTGGCGCGTGCGGCGGCCCGCGGCGGCCCAGTCGTTGATCCGCGCGACGCAGTCGTCGAGCGTCGGCGCCGTTTCCGCGCCGATCGCGCCACCCGTGGTCAGGCCCATGTGGCAGACGATGATGTCGGCACCAGCCTTGGTCATTTCGCGCGCCTGCTCGGCCTCGAAGACGTAGGGCGTGGTCAGCAGATCGAGCTCGTGCGCGGCCCGGATCAGGTCGATCTCCGGCCCGAAGCCCATGCCGGTCTCCTCCAGATTGGCACGAAAGACGCCGTCGATCAGCCCGACGCTGGGAAAGTTCTGGACCCCCGAGAAGCCGAGATCGGCCAAGCGGCGCAAAAATTGGTCGCGGATCATGAACGGGTCGGTGCCGTTGACCCCGGCCAGCACGGGCGTGTGGCGCACCACCGGCAGCACTTCCTGGGCCATGTCGACAACCACATCGTTGGCGTTGCCGTAGGCAAGCAGGCCGGCCAGCGAGCCGCGCCCGGCCATGCGGTAGCGGCCCGAATTGTAGATCACGATCAGGTCGATGCCGCCTGCCTCCTCGCACTTGGCGGAGAGGCCAGTGCCGGCGCCGCCGCCGATGATCGGCCGGCCATTCGCGATCATGTCGCCGAATTTCTCGAGAATGGTCTTGCGCGCGATGCGAGGCATGTCGGGTCGGCTCCGGGTTATCGCCGCCGCGCCAGTCCGCCGGCCGCGGCTTGACGCATGACATCATCGAAAGCGGCCACCGCCGCCGCGGCGAATTCGGGATCGTTGATGTGATGTGCGACGCGGATCAGCTTGCGGTTGCTCGCGGACCGGAAATTGGTGGCGATCGTATCGAACAAGGCCTTGTCGGCGGCCGGATCCCAGAACGGCTTGTCCGGCGCGTCGATGCCCGACACGCCGCCGTCGGGGATCAAGAAGCGGACCGGCCCCTCCATGCGATTGAGCTTGCCCGCGATGAAGCGGCCGATTCCGGCGCACTCCTCGGCGGTGGTGCGCATCAAGGTCACGTTGTCGTTGTGCTTGTAGAGCGTGCGCTCTCGGAAGCGCGTCGGCACTGTCTCCATAGCCCAAAAATTCACCATGTCGAGCGCGCCGCAGGAACCGACATACGGCACGCGCGAGCGGATGATCGCGTCCATCCTATCGGGGCCGGCCGTCAGCACGCCGCCCAAAAGCTCGTCGGCGATTTCGGTGGTGGTGATGTCGAGCACGCCCGCGATCAGCCCCGAAGCGACCAGCTTCTCCATCGACTGTCCGCCCGTGCCGGTGGCGTGGAACACCAGGCAATCGTACGTCTCCTCGAGCACCTTGGTGATCGCCTGCACGCAGGGCGTGGTCAGGCCGAACATGCTGAGCGCCACGGCCGGCTTGGTCTCGGCGACGCGATCGGGCCGCGGCATGTAGGCCATCATCCCGGCGAGCGCGTGGGCGGCGTTGCCCAGCACGCGTTGGGAGATGCGGTTGATGCCCGACACGTCGGTCACTGAATACAGCATCATGATGTCGGACGGCCCAACATAGGGCTTCACGTCGCCCGAGGCGACGGTCGACACCATCACCTTGGGTACGCCGATGGGCAGGCGGCGCATGGCGGCGGTGGCGAGCGAGGTGCCGCCCGACCCGCCGGCCGAGATTAATCCGCCGACGTCGCGCCTGCGCTCGATGAAGTGGGCGAATGCCACCGCCATCTGCGATACGGCCGAGCCGCGGTCGTCGGTGAAGACGGCGCGCTCGCCCCGGGGATGGTGCCGCGCCACCTCACGCGGATGGACCATCGCGGGCGACGGCTTGCCGGAGATGGCGAGATCCACTGTGATGGTGCGCAGGCCGAGCTTTTCCAGGCAGTCGCGCAGGTAGAACAGCTCGCGGCCCTTGGTGTCGAAGGTGCCGGCGACATAGGCGGGGCGCATGGCGGTGGCCGCCACCGGGAACTCCAGCACCTTGGTCTCGGCGCCCGACTGGGCAAGCGCGGCCGAGCTCGATTGGAAGGACGGCAGCATCTCGCCCTGGTCGGCCCGATGCTCGATCAACGCGTCGCGCGGCCCGACCAGAGGGCGATCTGCCACCAGCTTCTGCGGGTCGGCGGCGTTCCAGCGGGTGAAGCCGCGCACCGACCGCGTGTTGGCGGCACCGGGTGCGGCCGGCGCGGCCCCTTCGTCACCGGCGCGACGGATGGTGTAGACAACGTGGCCGCCGTCCGCGACCTCGGATGGCGGCCCCGCCGTGTCTTCGGCCAGTTCCTCCTCGTCGGTCGCCCGCACGCCCAGCAACTGGTGCTGTAGGTCAAGATCGGCGCCGAGTTCCGTGGCCGACATCGTGCGAGCGATGCGGCCGTTCACCATCACGCCCACCATGTCAGCGACATCGATGGCGACTCCGATATTCTGCTCGATCAGCAGCACCGAGATCTTGCCCTCGCCGCTCAGCGTCTTCAGCATCTCGGCCACCTGGTCGACGATCACCGGCGCCAACCCTTCGGTCGGCTCGTCCATGACCAGAAGCTTGGGATCGAGCAGCAACGCCCGGCCGATCGCCAGCATCTGCTGCTCGCCGCCCGAGAGCTGCCCGCCGCCGTTCTTCTTGCGCTCGGCCAGGCGCGGAAATAGCTGATAGATGCGCGACACCGTCCACGGACCCTTGGCGCCCGACCGCTGCACCAGGCGCAGATGCTCGTCGACCGTAAGCGAAGGCCAGAGGCGCCGGCCTTGCGGCACGTAACCGATGCCGAGATTGGTGATCCGATTGGGCGGCAGGCCCAGGATGTCCTGACCGGCGAACCGAATCGTTCCGGAGCCCGGCACCAGGCCGGTGATGGCATTGCAGAGCGTCGACTTGCCCATGCCGTTGCGGCCGACGACGGCTAGCACACCATGGTCCAGGGAAAGCGACACGCCCTGCAGCACGTGGGCACGTCCGAAATGGACGTCGAGCTTGTCGACTTGGAGGATCGGCGCCGCGGCCGAACCCGACGGGGCGCGCCCGGAGCGGTCACGCGCCATGACCACCCCCATGCTTGCCGCCCATGTAGATTGCCTGGACCTCGGCGTCGTTTTCGATCTCGTCAGGCGTGCCGTGCTTCAGCAGGCGGCCATTGTGCAGGATCGTGACGCGCTCGACGACGCGCAGCGCGATGTCGAGATCATGCTCGATCAGCACATAGCCCAAATAGGGCGGGAACGCCGACAGCAGTGCCACCAGTTCGCGGCGCTCCGGCGGGGAGAGTCCGGCGGCCGGCTCATCGAACAGGATCAGCCGCGGCGCGCCCGCCAGCGCCATGCCGATCTCGAGCTGGCGGAGCTGGCCATGCGACAGTTCCGAGACCGGTCGCTCGGCCAGGTGCGTGAGGCGCACGCGATCGAGCAGGTCCTGGGTCGCGATGCGCGAGGGATGGCCGGCGCGCGACCGGACAAAGCTGAAGCGTCCCCGGCTGACACCGCGGGTCGCCAGGAAAAGATTGTCGCGAACCGTGAGGTTGCGGAACAGCAGCGAGGATTGGTAGGTGCGGCGCAGGCCGCGCCGGATCCGCTCGTACGGCGGCAGATCGGTGATGTCCTCGCCGAAGAAGCGGACCCGTCCGGCCGTCGGCGGGAAATCGCCGGTGATGGCGTTGAACAGCGTTGTCTTGCCGGCGCCGTTGGCGCCCAGCACGGCGCGGCGCTCGCCGACCGCGACCGAGAACGAGATGTCCTCGATCGCCCGCAGCGCGCCGAACGCGCGGCTGACACCCTCGAGCGCGAGGGCGTCAGCCGACGCCAGCGGCCTGGCAGCCGGCTGCAGGGCCGTCACCGAAGCCATGCGACCATGCCTTACGGGCAGTTCGGCACGTCGCGGCTGCCGATGCCCATCTTGGTGAACTCGGCCTTCGACAGTCCGAGCGTCTGGGACACGTCATGCACCACCTTGGTTACCTTGTTGTAGAAGGAGCCGTCGGGCGCCTTCGCGACTTCGGTGATGTAGGTGTCGCCGATGGCGTTGCGGTTCTCGTCGAGCTTGATGTGTCCGGCGGGACCGTCGAACTCGAGCTTGGCCAGGGCCTCCTTGAGCTTGGCCTGCTTGTTCGAAAGATCGCCTTTGACCGCATCGAGTCCGAGCAGGGTCGCCTGGGTGTTGATGAAGTAGAGATAGGCGAACAGCGACGGGGTCGCATAGGCGTTGGGGAAGGCCGCCTTGTAATCGGCGACGAACTTCTTCCACGCCGGCGTATCGATGCCGTCGGCCATCGGACCGGCCGACGCCGTGCCCAGCAGCGATTCGCGCTTCTTGCCCTTGTAGTTCAGCACCGTCTGATCGACGGTGATCGAGCCGCCGATCAGCGGCTTGTCGACGCCGGCCTGTTCCGCCTGGTTCAGGAAGTTGACGGCATCGGAGCCGCCCAGCACCACCACCAGCGCGTCGATGTCGGACGGGATGCCGGCGATGACGGAGGAATAGTCCTTGGTGCCGAGCGGCACCCAGGCCTTCTTCACCACGCGGCCGCCCTTGGCGCAGTAGGAAGCCATGAAGCCTTGGACCTGGGAGTACGGGAAGCCGTAGTCCTCGGCCACCAGCCACACTTTCTTATAGCCCTTGCCGAGGGCGAGCTCGCCCGTGCCCACCATCCACTGCGCGCCTTCGGTGTTGAAACGGTAGAAATTGGGCGACGGATCCTGCAAGGTCGTCGCCTGCGCGCCCGACGAGCCGTTGACGAAGACCATCTCCGGATGGGTCTTCGAATAATTCTTCACCGCGATGCCCTCGTCGCCCGACAGCGGGCCGATCATGATGTCGACCTTGTCCTGCTCGACGGCCTTGCGGGTGGCGGCGACGGCCTTGTCCGGCGTGGCGTCGGACGAATATTTCAGGATCTCGATCTTCTTGCCGCCGGCCATGCCGTTGTGCAGCTTGACGGCGAGATCGACGCCGCGGTGGCCGTCCTGCCCGGGAACCGCGAACGGCCCTTCGAGGTTGGTCAAGGCGCCGATTTTGATCGTGTCCTGGGCCCATGCCGAGCCCGCGAACGCCACGGCGAAAAGCGCGGTCCCTAAGGCCGAGCCCAGCAAACCTGCCCTGGTTGCCCTCATGGTCTTTCCTCCTTTTGTCGGTCGGCCGCTCTGCCGCCGTTGCGCACTCGAGCCGGCTCCCGTCGCGTTGGTCCAACGCTCCAGCCCTTGATTTTCGGTCGGACGCCGCCTGGCAGGATGCGGGTACGGAAGTACCCCCACAGACCGAGCAGCCCGTCGGGAGAAAACAGCACGATCGACAGGAACACGATGCCGATCACGAGGTTGAAGCGCTCGCGCGCGATGACGTCGATGGCGAAATTCTGCACCAACACGAAGACGATGGCGCCAATGAACGGGCCGATCGGATGGCGCATGCCGCCCAGCACGGCGATCACCAGAATGTCGAGCATGGCACCCACGCCCACCGAGCCGGGCGAGATGCGGCCGTTGTACCAGGCCATCAGCACGCCGCCGATCGCCGCCAGCAGGCCCGCCACCGTGTAGGCGGCGATGCGGTGCGCCGTCACGTCGAAGCCAAGCGCGTTCATGCGGCGAGCGTTCTCGCGCACGCCTTGCAGCGCCACGCCGAACGGTGCGCGCAGCAGGTACTTTATGAGGAAATAGCCGGCGAGCGCGCAGAACAGGGCGAGGTAGTAGAAGGGAATCGGCTGTAGGAACTCGATGCCGAGCACGTTCGGTGGATGCACCTCATTGAAACCTTCGTGCCCGCCGAAGATCGAGTAGTTCTGGTTCATCAGGTAATAGAACGACACGCCGATCGCGAGCGTGATCATGATCGTGTAGATGCCCTCGGTGCGCACCGAGAGCCAACCGACGAAGGTGGCGAACAGGGTGGCGATGGCGATGGCGAGCGGCACGGCGACCCACCCCGGCCAGCCGAGGCTGCTCGCCCCGCCTTGCGCGGCGCCCGCGACGCCGACGATCGCCACCATGTAGCCCGCCAGTCCAGCGATCGACATCTGGGCCAGTGAGACCATGCCGCCATAGCCGCCCAGCAAAGTGAGCGAGAGCGCGATCAAGCCCAGCGCCAGCGCCTGGCCGCCGATCTGATAGGTGAAGAACGGCGAGGCGACCCAGGGGTATATTACGACCGCCAGCAGGACGGCTACATGGCGGACGCCGATCGTCCGGAACGCGTCGGCTATGGCTGCACCCCTCGGCGTTGGCGGCGCAGCTTCGCTAGCAACCGGCCGCGCTGTCGCCGGTGCGCTCGGCGGACGCGACCAGGCATTGCGGCCCGCGCCGGTATTCATGGCCCGGCGCCACTGGGCGGCGCTCATGTGGTCCTCCGGCCGAGGATGCCGGTCGGCCGGAAGGCCAGCACCAGCACCATGATCAGGAAGGTGAAGACCACGCCGTAGGTCGGCGCGTAGGAGAGCCCGAACTGCTCAGCCAGGCCGATCAGCAGAGCGCCGACGGCCGCCCCCGGGATGCTGCCCATGCCGCCCACGATCACCACCACAAGGGAGGCCATCAGGTAGCGCGTGTCCTCGCCCGGTGAGATCGAGAGCGCCGTGCCGCCGATGACGCCGGCCAAGCCCGCCAGGCCGGCACCGATCGCGAAGGTGATGGCAAAAACATGCTGCACGTTGACGCCCGATGCCGCCAGCATGCCACGGTCATCGACTCCGGCACGGATCATCAGGCCGACCCTGGTGCGGTTCAGGAACAACCAAAGCGCCAGGCCGATCACGATGGCGATGCCCAGTACGACGATGCGGTAAGTCGGATACTTGCCCACCACGAGCATCGGCATCGACTTGAAGATCGCCCGCGGCGGGTCGAAGGAATAGATCTCACCGCCGAACCACCACAGCATGAGGTCCGCCAGGATGATCGAAATGCCGATCGTGACCATGGTCTGGCGCAGTTCCTGGCCTTGCATAAAACGAAACACCGAGACCTGCAGCAGGAACCCGACCAGCGCGGCCGAGGCGAAGCCGGCCGCGATAGCCAGGAACCAGTTGTCGGTGGCGTCGCCCACCACCCAGCCGATATAGGCGCCGAGCAGGTACAGCGACCCGTGCGCCAGGTTGACGTTGCGCATCAGGCCGAAGACTAGGGTGAAACCGCTCGCCACCAAGAAATAGAGCGCCGCGAGCGTCACGCCGTTCAACAATGTCGAGGCGAACTGCCTGGGGTTCGTGATGTTGGCCCAGACGACGAACACGACGATCGGGATGCCGATCGCCGCCAGCCAGAACCACGTCCAGAACCGCGCGGAGGTGTTCATGCGGCGGGCAAGCTCCAGCGCGTGCGGCTCGAGCGCAGTTCGGGCTCCTTGTAGAATGCGCCGTCCTTCATGATTCCCAGCAGCTTGCTGCGGTCGAGCAGGATCGCGAGATTCGCCAGCGGATCGCCGTCGACCAGCAGCAGGTCGGCCAGGAAGCCTTCCCTGATCTGGCCGAGCTCGTCGCCCTGCATCATGATCTCGCCGCCCAACCGGGTCGCCGCCACCATCGCCTCCATGGGCGTCATGCCGGCATATTTCACGAGATATTGCAGGTCGGTCGCGTTTTCGCCGTGTGTCGCCCAGGCGAAACCGTAATCGCCACCGGGCAGAATGCGCAGGCCGCGCTTGTGCAGGGCGCGCATGCTGGCGGAGCAGGCTTCCAGCTCCTCCTCCATGTTGCGCTGCATCACCGATCCCCTGGTCGCGCCGTAGGGCGCTCCGTCATAGGCGAGCTTCACCAGCACGGAGAAGGTCGGCGCGATGAAGATGCGATCCTTCTGCGCCTCGAGCATGTCCAGAGTCTGCTCGTCGGTGTAGCTCACGTGGTAGAGGACCTCGATGCCGTGGCGCAGCGCTTGCTGGATCGACTCTTGCGAGCGCGCATGCACCGTGTTGCGCTTGCCGCGCAGCTTGGTCTCGCGCACCGCCATGGCGACTTCCTCGTCGCTCATCCAGGTGGTCTTGGCGTCGGCGTGCGGCACGAAATTGTCGCCCGACAGGTTGAGCTTGATCGTGTCGACGCCGTATTTGAGGAAGGTGCGCACCGCCTTGCGCATTTCCTCGGGCCCGCTCACCACCTTGCCGAAGCTGAATTCCTCGAAGGGCAGATGGGGCAGCGTGTCGTCGCCCAGCGACCCGGCGACGGTGATCTCGGGACTGGCCGCCAGATAGCGCGGTCCGGGCACCAGGCCTTCGTTGATCGAATTGCGGATCACGACGTCGAGCCGGGGCTTGGCGGTGGCGGCGCCGACCGCCGAGGTCCAGCCGCTGTCGAGATAGAGGCGCGCGTTGGCCGCGGTCAGCAGCATGTGCTCCTCGAGCGGCATGAGCTGGATGGCGTCGAGGGTAGCGGCGTTGTTCCAGGCGAGGTGGACGTGGGCCTCGGTCATGCCGGGCATCAAGGTGGCGCCGGCGGCGTCGATCACGGTGACGCCGGCCACCGGCGCCGGCCGGCCGCCACGCGTCACGCGCGAGATGCGATTGCCCTGGACCAGCACCTCGCCGGCATAGGGCGGCGCGCCGCTGCCGTCGATGATGCGCACATTAGTGAACAGCGTGTTGGACATGCGCTTGCCTCCTCCCTCCGCCGGGCCTGCCATCCGCCCGGGCCGCGCCGGCATAGAACCGGCGCAGCATGTCGATGCATTCGTCGGCTTTCTCGAGTGGCGCCCAGTGGCCGCAGCCGCGCAGCACCTCGACCTGGCTGCCGGCGATCTTGTCGCCCAGGGCGCGCACCGAATGGGGCGGCGCCACGCCGTCCTCATCGCCGGTCACCAGCACGGTCGGGCAGATGATCGCCGACGCGTCGGCGGCCTCGGCCGCGGCCAGCGCTTCGCAGGTGCGGGCATAGCCCTCGGGGTCCTGGCGCATGATGGATTCGCGCACATAGGCCACGACTGCGGGACGCCGCGCTTTGGTCTCAGCCGAGGTCGCGCCCTGGACCAGCGTGTCGGCGATCGCCTGCATGCCGGCCACGCCCTCGCCGCGCGCCTTGCCGGCGCGCGCCTCGATGCTGATCCGCGCCACGTCCGGCGGCGCCAGCAGCGGGCCGAACAGTGCCAGGCTGCGCACGATGCGCGGCTCGCGGACGGCCAGATGGGTGGCGACGATGGTGCCCAGCGAATGGCCGAGCACATGGACGCGCTCCATGTTGCGGCTCGCCAGCACGCGTAGGCAGGCCTCGACGAAGCCGTCGATCGAGAGCGCGCCTTCGACCCTGTGCGACCGGCCCGAGCCCGGCAGATCGAAGCGCACGGCGGTGAAACGGGACAGCGCTGACAAGAGCGGCGTCCAGGTGTTCGAGGTGCCGCCCAGGCCATGGATGCACAGCGCGCCCTCGCCGCCGCCGGTGGGCGTCTCGACATCCACGGCGATGCGGCCGACGAGGTGGAACTGACTGGCCATGGCCGGGCGGGCTCTACGCCACCGACGCCGGCATGACGCTACGCGCTGAGCGCACGTCGGGCTCCTTGTGGAAGGTGCCGTCCTTCATCACGGCCAGGATGCGGTCCTTGTCCTGCAGCAGGGCGATGTTGGCGAGCGGATCGCCGTCGACCAGCAGCAAGTCCGCGAGATAGCCCTCCTTCACGAGGCCGAGCTCGTTGGGCTGCATCATGATTTCGCCGCCCAGCTTGGTGGCGGCGACGATCGCCTCCATCGGCGTGAAGCCGAGATACTTGACGAAGTATTCGAGGTCGGTGGCGTTGCTGCCGTGGGGGATCCAGGCGAAACCGTAATCGCCGCCGGGCAGGATCCTGACTCCGCGCTTGTGCATTTTCTTGAGCGATTCGATCGCCACCTCGAGCTCGCGGTGATAGCCCATCTTGGCGGTCACCTCGGGCGTCAGGCCCCATTCGCTGGCGTGATACGAGGTCTTGACCAGCCAGGCGAGGCCGGGCGCCACGAAGATGCGGTCCTTGGCGGCTTCGAGCATGTCGAGCGCCTCTTCGTCGGTGAAGCTCGCATGGTAGATCACGTCGATGCCGTGGCGCAGGCACTGCTTGATCGATTCGCAGGAACGGGCATGGGCCTGGACGCGCTTGCCGCGCAGCTTGGCCTCCTCGACCGCCACCGCCACCTCGGCGTCCGTCATCGGCGTGAACTCGGCCGGAATGCCGGCGATGTACTCGCCCGACAGGTTGAGCTTGATGGCGTCGACGCCGTACTTCAGGAACCGGCGCACGGCGGCGCGCATCTCCTCGACGCCGCTCACCACCACGCCGAAGCTGAATTCGGGGAAGGGCAGATGCGGCAGGGTCTCATCGCCCAGCCCGCCGGGTACCGTGATCTCCTGGCTGGCGGCGAGATAGCGCGGCCCCTTGATCTGGCCTGACGCGATCGCATTGCGGATCACCACGTCGAGGCGCGCCTTGGCGGGCGCGGCGCCGACGCAGGAGGTCCAGCCCATCCCGAGATAGCGCTCGGCGATATGGGCGCACCACAGGATGTGCTCCTCCGGCGGCATGCGCTGAATTGCGTTGAGGCCAGGCTGGTCGTTCCAGGCGAAATGGGTGTGCGCCTCTGTCATGCCGGGCATCAAGGTGGCGCCGGCTGCGTCGATCACCGTAATACCGGCCGTGGCGATGGCGCGCACGCCCTTGGCCACCCGGGCGATGCGGTTGCCTTGGACCAGCACCTCGCCGGAATAAGGTTGAGCGCCGCTGCCGTCGATGATGCGAACGTTGGTGAACAGTACGTTTGCCATGTCGCAATCCTCCCGTTCGGCCCGGCCTGCCCTTCGGTCGGCGTCAACAGAGGTCGATCCGGAAGGTCCCGGCCCCGATCAACGTTTCCTCGTGGCGCCGCTTGGGCGGCGCCTTCCTTGTTTTGCGTCCTTGAAGATCGTTGCCTCGAATGAGACGGCAGTCTCACAGGGACGTGACAACAAGGGTAATCCCGTCCTGCGCCGTCTGTACAGACTCAAAGTTCGTGCGACAGGGCCATGATCTTTCGCGCGCTTCACGGTCTCGCCCACGCCGGCACTGGACGCGCTTTACACGGTCGTGACAGACTGAACCCCGCAGAAACGCCAACCGCCTCGTTCGCATGCAGCTCACACACGACAGTGGCCGAGTGGATAAGACGGTCGGAGCGGAGGGGCCGAAAGGGCGGACGCGCCGGCTCCTGCTCGAACATGCGAGCATCCTTCTCGGCCAGGGCCAGATAGCTTCGGTCGCCGAGGTCGCTCAGCACGCGGGCGTATCGCGCGCCACCGCGTACCGCTATTTCCCGACGCGCGGCAAGATGATCTCGGCGGTGGTCGATTTCAGCCTCGGTCCGGTGCGGCAAGCAGCTTCTTCAATCGCCGACGGTCGCCAGCGCATCGAGGAACTCTTTCGGCAGACCTTCCCGCGCTTCATGGAATATGAGCCGCAGTTGCGTGCCGCCTTGCAAGTCTCGCTGTCAGACGTGGCGCTTGAACGCGCCGGCAAGCTCGTCGAGGAGCCCTATCGCCGAGGCCATCGCATTGACATCCTCAGCCACGCAGCACTGCCGCTCAAGCCGCGGCTCCGAAAGCGTGGTTTCGACCGGCTGGTACGGGCCCTGTCGGTCGTCTACGGCATCGAAGCCTATGTCGTCCTGCGTGACATCTGGGGCGCTCGGGACAAGGAAATCCAGGCCATCGCCCGCTGGATCGCCGACGCGCTCGTCGATGCAGCGCTGCGCGATGCGGAGCGCCACCGGAAATCAGCTGGGCGCAACAAGCGCGCCAGGAAGAATGGAGCTGTGCCGAACGGCGCTTTGAGGCGATGAGACTTTTTGCTACTCGAGGGCGCAAACGATTGAAACCACACTTCCGCTTTTGCCACCAAGCCGACATTTCCCGGGTGCAAGGGGATGTCCGCTTTCAGGGCGGCGAGGCTGTGTGAAAACCATTCAACGCGTCGTCTCGGCGCAAGATTGATTCGAATGGACCGCAGCTCGTGCACGAAAGATTCGCCCAGACCGCAACTCCGTTTCCCTTGTTGCGTGCCGACAACTGCTTTCAGCGTTTTCACACAGCCTCAGGGCTAGAGCGGACACGACGCTACGAGGTCGGCACTTCGGCTCATGACCCAAAGCGGACCCGGGCGTAGCGGGGGCTGATTGCGACGGCGGAAGAAAGCGGTCTGGTATTTGAAGTTGTCATTTTTTCATCTTCAAAGCACCACCATCGAAAGTGGACACCATTGCCTGCATGTAGCCGTCCTTAGTGATGTAAGCGTCGGAACCTTTGTAGGGTTCAGCAAGGAACGGTGCCGACGCGACCCATTGTGCGACGAACACATCTCCGATCTTGTCGCTCTTCTCCACCTTGAAAGTCATGCCTTTCAGCCCGCCTTCCTTCGGGTCCTTGCAGAATCCAGCAAACAAATCGCCGATCGCCTTGCGCCCTTTCACGATCATGCCGCCGGGAAGGTGGATCTGCGCATCATCCGGATACTGCGCGACGAGGCGATTCCAGTCGCAATGGTTGAGAGCGTCAAGATGTTCATCGAGTACGGCCTGCGCATTCGGCTGCTTCTTTAACTCAGGGAGCGTCGCCTGCGACCAACCGAGCGAGGATGAAACGAGAACGACGACAGCGGCGATGGCATACCGGACCACAAGCGTCTTCATGACTGTTCCTCCAGCTATGGCTAGGGGCATTGTTCGTAAGCGTTACTGCACACACGGGCCATTATAGATCAACCTGTCGCAACTGTCGTGCGCCCTCCCGGCGCCGGGTTCGGTCGCTGAACTGATTTCAGCTCGGGGCGCTGGCGCAAACGCGATAGTCGATTCGACGTTCGAGGCCCGGGCCCATTCGCGCGTGATGAGGTCATGTCCGTTTGTGGCACAAAGCCGACACTACCTAGGCGCGGAGGGACGTCCGCTTCGGAGGGTAAAGCGGACATGACGCCAACAGGCTGCCACTTCGGCTAATGACACCCCGATGCGACAATCGGCCGATTCGTGTAACAGATCACCCGCACCGAAACTCCAATTTCACTTCTCCATTCCGGGAAGAGTGGCACAATGAGCACGCTGGAGGGGCGCCTATATGCTACCGAAACCGCCTGCTTCGTAATCGCCGATATCTCAGGCTACACCAACTTTCTTGCGGGTGTTGAGCTCGACCACGCACAGGACATCATCGCCGACGTGATGAACACCAGTGCTCGCAGCTTGGTCCGGCCCCGACACCGGACGCGCCCAAACGAACAAACTGTCAGGCGAGTATGACGAACTGGTGCGGATCAAGGTCAAGCTGAACAAACCGGGCACCCGAGGGTGCCGTTTGCACGGGAAGACCACCGCGCTTGCCGTAAAGGTAAGTCATCTGTGATGGGTTGGGGTGCAGCGTGGCGTCGAGGATGACCCGGTCATGGCGGGCCTCTTCGGAAACGTTGTAGGCAACCAAAATTTCCTGTCCGTACAGGAGGCGTGAGAAGGCAAGCGTATAGGTCGAACCGAAGGGCAAGCCAAAGCTGAGGCTTTCATCGGCAATCTGCCGGTAGTACATGCGGCCGAATCGTAGCGGTTCATGCTGCCGCATGACATCGGCGATCTTGGAGATTTCCTGATAGATCTGGCACTCAGGGTTCAAAAGGCTTTTCCCGCCGGGCGCCTTGTCGAACAAGGCCTCTCGCATCTGGTTGTCGCCGCCGCTGCCGGTGAATCCTTGCTCGGTGCCGTAGTAGATGCAGGGCGTTCCCAACGCGCACAGCAGGTAGCCGATGGCGCCGATCACCTGTTCGTCGCTCGCCCCATTCGCAAAGCGGCCCGGCTGCCAGAAGGCATCGTGATTGTCGACGAAGGTGACGAGATAGCGTCCGATCTCACCGCGGTTCAGGGCGCGTTCCCGCTGGGCCTCGAGCCGGTTGAACAGCGTTTGCGGGCCTTCCTTGCCCTTCAGCACGTCCCGCAGCGGCGCATTGTCATGATCGGCAAACACCCCTTCGGCGAGCCGAAAATCCAGCACCGAGTTGAGCCCGAAGAAGACGGTGTTGTCGCCGTTCTGCCTCGACGTGTTCTGGCCGATGTACCGGTTATAAATGTCGTCCGACGGCGAGGCGACTTCGCCGAACAGGAAAAAAGACCGCTTTCCGAGCGCATAGGCGTACTCGCGGACATTCGAGCAGAAGCGCGAGCAGGCCAGTTCGCCCATATGCTTGACGGCATCGACCCGGAACCCGTCCACGTCAGCTTCGCGGATCCAGTAGCAGTGCGCCTTGATAAGGGTGTTGATGACATCCGAACCGATGGCGTCATCATCATTGGCGTAATCCTTGAGACCATACATATCGCCATGCTGGTTCTCGGGGTACGAGTCGTAGTTACCCATCTCCCCGCGACGGTGATACCAGTCCTTGTTGCGGAGCTCGACAGGAACGGGACGGTCGTCGCGCCTGAAATTCCCGAAGTCGAACACAGTATCGTTTGAATAGAAGTACCGGAATTTGCCCGGATAAAACCAGTTATCACCCGAATGATTGATCACGACATCGAGGATGATGCGGATCGGAAACGGATGCCCATTCTTCCTAAACCCGTGAGCCGCCTCGACGAGTTCGATCAGATCTTGCTTCGTCCCGAAATGCGGATCGATGCGCAGGTAGTTATTGATGTCGTAACCGTGATAGGCGTCTGAGTTGTTTTCAAAGACAGGCGACAGCCAGATGGCGGTGCATCCAAGGCCGCCAATATAATCGAGGTTCCGGGTGATGCCCTTGATGGTGCCGCCGTAGAAGGTGTTCGGGGTGGCGATGCCCACGGACCGGCCGGGTCCTGCCGCAATCGGCCGCGCGGCGGCGTCCTGAAAGCGGTCGACCATCAGGAAGTAGATGAACTCCTCGCGCCACTCGCGGTCGACGCTGAAATAGCTCTTGCCGGCGACCGGCGTGAGATCGATGTCCCTGATCGAAGTTAGGTCGGCCATCGGCGGGTTCTCCGGTCGAAGCGGCAGGCGGGTGGCCGCTCATCCTGAAGCACGGGCCGCCGCGGGGCCATGTTCATGGGTACCCGGCTCCCGGTTATATGGAGACGTACGGCGGCTTCCACAGCAGCGACGGCAACTGTCCGTCGTCAGATTTATATGGAAAGAGGTGATGTGATCTAAGGGAGAGCGGGTTTCTTTGTGTTTGGATAAGCTGCGGTTGCGAAGTGTAATCTGAGGCCGTTGTTAGGCTGTCGTCCATTGCTTCGACCAACCGATCGCACATCTCTCGCCGATAGAGTGTGGGTCGTCCACCAGCGTGCTTGAGCTTTGTCATCGGCGCCGCCATTATTGCTACACACCGTGTATTTTAACAAGGGAGGCTGGTTCTTGCACCAACTTGAGGGGCCGGCACCTGCGACGGGCAGGGGCGCGAGCAGCGCCGGATCCGTCGCCGCAACAGGTGGGCTCGTTCACAACCTCTGCCAGGAAGGCCTTCCTATTTGCCGCTGCTATTTGCCCTGCCACTCGATACCTCGCCGCGCTACCCTGAAGGGCATGATCAAGCGGAGATGACTATGACCATCGTAAAGGGCGGCCTGATCCAGATGGCGCTCAAGGGTGACACGACGATGCCACCGGACCAGATCCGCGAGCGCATGGTGGCGGCGCACGTCCCGCTGATCGAGGAAGCCGGCCGCAAGGGTGTCCAGGTATTGTGCCTGCAGGAAGTTTTCACTCAGCCCTATTTCTGCCCAAGCCAGGATGCCAAGTGGTATGCTGCCGTCGAGCGCATTCCCGAAGGCCCGACCACCAAGCTGATGCAGGAGCTAGCCAAGAAGCACTCCATGGTCGTCGTGGTGCCGATCTACGAGGAAGACTTCACCGGCGTCTATTACAACACCGCCGCGGTGATCGACGCCGACGGCAAGTATCTCGGCAAGTACCGCAAAAACCACATCCCGCAGGTCGCAGGCTTCTACGAGAAGTTCTTCTTCAAGCCCGGCAATCTCGGCTATCCGGTGTTCCAGACCGCTTACTGCAAGCTCGGCGTCTATATCTGCTACGACCGCCACTTCCCGGAAGGCTGGCGGGCGCTGGCGCTGAACGGCGCGGAATATATCGTCAATCCCTCGGCCACCGTGGCCGGCCTCAGCCAGTATCTCTGGGAACTCGAGCAGCCGGCGGCCGCCGTCGCCAACGGCTGCTACATCGGCGCGGTAAACCGTGTCGGCACCGAGCAGCCCTGGAGCATCGGCCGCTTCTATGGCTCGGCCTATTTCGTCAATCCGCGCGGCAAGATCATCGCCAAGGCGAGCGAGGACAAGGACGAACTCCTGGTCGCCGACATGGACTGGGACATGGTGCGCGAAGTGCGCAACCTCTGGCAGTTCTATCGAGACCGCCGACCGGAGACTTACGCCAACCTCGCGCAGATCTAGACCTCAGCAACGCGTCAGGCAGCCGTCGAGGATCAGCGCTGTTATGCTGGCCGTCGCGGTGGCGAAATCGCGCTCGCCGAGCTTCCTGCGGCCCAGCACGGCGCGAACCTGCACGTCGAAGTCGGCATAGTGCTGAGTCGACGCCCACAGCTGGAAGATGAAATGCTTGGGATCGACCGGCCTCAGCTTGCCGCTGCGGATCCATTGGCGGATCACCTTGGCCTTCTGCTCGACCCGCTGCCGCAGATCGCGCGCCAGGTAGGATTCGAGGAACGGCGCGCCGTGCAGGATCTCGTTGGCGAAGACCTTCGAGGCATTGGGCCGGACGCGCGACCAGTACAGCTTGCCGGCGACGTATTCGGCGATGGCGTCCGAGGGTTCCCGGTCGGGCGTGAAGCGGTCGAGCTCGTCGAGCCACAGCTCCAGCACGTTGGCAAGCACGGCGCGGTAGAGCTCGGCCTTGGTGCGAAAGTAATAGTGCAGGTTGGCCTTGGGCAGCTTGGCGCGCGCCGCGATCGCGGCCGTGGTGGCGCCGCGGAAACCGCGCTCGGCGAACACGGTCTCGGCCGCCTTCAGCAGGCGTGATTCGTTGCTTTCGCGGATCCTGCCGCGGCCGTTGGCCTTGATGTTGCGGGGTCGCGGCGAGGGCATGAAGTCGCCATGCTACAGGATCAGTTGGCGGCGCTCCAGCGCCTGAACTTGACCGTTTGGTCAGACTGTCGCTACCGTGCTGGCCGACGATGGGGAACATATGGATGACATTGCGGCACGGCGCCTGGGGGCTGACGAGCTGGAGCGGAACTTCGCGGACATCCACGTCCCGCTCGACCGCAAGCGCGCCCTGATCGAGGCGAGCCGCTGCTACTTCTGCTACGACGCGCCCTGCCTGCAGGCCTGTCCGACCGGCATCGACATCCCGGGCTTCATCCGCAAGATCGCGACCGACAATGTGAAGGGTGCCGCCACCACCATCCTGAGCGAGAACGTGATGGGCGGCGCCTGTGCGCGCGTCTGCCCCGTCGAGATCCTGTGCGAGGCGGCCTGCGTGCGCCAAGCGCAGGAGAGCAAGCCGGTGCAGATCGGCGCTCTGCAGCGCTACGCCACCGACTGGCTCTTTGACCAGAAGCTGCAGCCCTTCACGCGCGCCAAGACGACGGGCAAGCGCATCGCCGTGGTCGGCGCCGGCCCGGCTGGCCTCGCCTGCGCCCACCGCCTGGCGCTGCGCGGCCACGACGTCACCGTCTTCGAAGCCAGACCCAAGGCGGGCGGCCTGAACGAATACGGCGTCGCCGCCTACAAGGTGCCGAACGACTTTGCGCAGGCCGAGGCGGCGTTCATCCTGGATATCGGCGGCATCCGAATCGAACACGGCAAGGCGCTCGGCGGCGACATCACGCTGGCGAAGCTGCGGCAGGACTTCGCCGCGGTGTTCCTCGGCATGGGACTCGCCGGCGTCAAAGCCCTCGCCCTCGAAGGCGAGGACATGGCGGGCGTGATGGACGCCGTCGCCTATATCGAGCGCCTGCGCCAGGCGAAGGACAAGGGCGCCCTCGAAATCGGACGCCGCGTGGTGGTGATCGGCGGCGGCAACACCGCGATCGACATCGCCGTGCAAGCCAAGCGCCTCGGTGCCGAGGATGTGACGATCGTCTATCGCCGCGGGCCGGAGCAGATGAGCGCGACCTGGCACGAGCAGGAGCTGGCGCAGACCAATGGCGTCGGCATCAAGCACTGGGCAAGGCCGGCGCGCCTCATAAGCCAAAGTGGACGCCTGAAAGAGGTCGAGTTTGAATACACCCAGCTCGACGAGCAGGGCCGGCTGATGACCACAGACGACCGCTTTACGCTCCTGGTCGACATGCTGTTCAAGGCAATCGGCCAGAGCTTCGTAGCCTCCCCTCTAGGCAACGGCGCTGCCGGGCTGCTGGAGCGCGAGCTACTTGAGTTGAGCGGCGGGCGCATCGCGATCAACGCCGACCGCCAGACCTCGCTCGCCAACGTCTGGGCCGGCGGCGATTGCGTGCCGGGCGACGATCTCACCGTGAGCGCCGTGCAGGACGGCAAGGTCGCCGCCGAGGCGATCGACCGCGCATTGCGTGTCTAAGGGAGGAAATCCATGGCCGACCTCAGCACCACCTTCGCCGGCATTAAGTCGCCCAATCCGTTCTGGCTCGCCTCGGCGCCGCCTACCGACAAGGCCTACAACGTCGTGCGCGCCTTCAAGGCCGGTTGGGGCGGCGCGGTCTGGAAGACGCTGGGCGAAGACGGGCCGCCCATCGTCAACACCGCCTCGCGCTATGGAGCGCTGGAAGTCGGCGGCCTGCGCATGGTGGGCTTCACCAACATCGAGCTGATCACCGACCGGCCGCTGCAGGTCAATCTCGACGAGATCAAGCAGGTCAAGCGCGACTGGCCCGACCGCGCGCTGGTCGTGTCCCTGATGGTGCCCTGCGTCGAAGACAGCTGGAAGACCATCCTGAAGAGGGTCGAGGACACCAACGCCGACGGCGTCGAGCTGAATTTCGGCTGCCCGCACGGCATGTCCGAGCGCGGCATGGGGGCCGCGGTCGGTCAGGTGCCGGACTACGTCGAGATGGTAACGCGCTGGTGCAAGCAGCACACACGCATGCCGGTGCTGGTGAAACTCACGCCCAACGTCACCAACATCCTGGGGCCCGCGCGGGCCGCCAAGCGCGGCGGCGCCGACGGCGTGTCGCTGATCAACACCGTCAATTCGATTATCGGCGTCGATCTCGAGCGCATGGCGCCGCAGCCTGTGGTGGGCGGCAAGGGCACCCATGGCGGCTATTGCGGCCCCGCGGTGAAGCCGATCGCGCTCAACATGGTGGCCGAGATCTCGCGCGATCCCGAATGCGCCGGCCTGCCGATTTCGGGTATCGGCGGCATCGCCACCTGGCAGGACGCAGCGGAATTCCATGCGCTGGGCGCCACCACCGTGCAGGTCTGCACAGCGGCGATGCATTACGGCTTCAAGATCATCGACGACATGGTGGACGGCCTGTCCAACTGGCTCGACGCCAAGGGCCATGCCGGCGTCATCGGCATCGTGGGCCGCGCCGTGCCCAACGTCACCGACTGGCAGCATCTCGACCTCAATTACAAG
>DASZJU010000212.1:0-12372 GCA_035947815.1 Reyranella sp. | reverse complement strand
GATCGGCACGTCGCCTTGGCAGATCAGGCTGCCGTCCTCGCGCTGAATGACGCCGCGCTTGATGGCGTCGTGCTCGTCCTCGATGTCGCCGGTGATCTCCTCGATGATGTCCTCGAGTGTCACGATGCCGCGCAGCGCGCCGTATTCGTCGACGACGATGGCGAAATGCTCGTGGCGGGCGCGGAATGCCTGGAGCTGGTCGAAAAGCACGGTCGATTCGGGGATGAACCAGGGCGGCGTCATGACGTCCTCGATCTTGACCGCCTCCGGACTGCCAGCGGCCTTGACCGCGCGGAACAGGTCCTTGGCATGGATAACGCCCACGATATTGTCGGGCTCGCCACGCTGGACGGGGATGCGCGTGTAAGGTGCCGCCAGCATCTGGGTGACGATCGAGTCCATGGGCTGGTCGCCATCGATCAGGACCACGTTGCCGCGATGGGTCATGACGTCGCCCACCGTGCGGTCACCGAGATCGAGCACCGAGCGCAGCATCGCCTTTTCGGCGGGGGCGTCGTCGTCGGTCTGGCCTTCGCCATGCAGTTCGATGGCGCCGCGCAGGAGGTCGGCATGTTCGTCGACCTCTGGCCTGCGGTCGACACGCACGCCGATCAACCTCAGGAAGAGGCGCGAGACCCAGGCGACGCCGCGCGCCAGCGGCCCCAGGATCGCCAAGGTCACGACGATCGACGGCGCCAGGATCAGCGCCACCCTGTCGGCGCGCAGCAGCGCCCAGGTCTTGGGCATCACTTCGGCGAAGATCACCACCATGACGCCGACGATGATCGTGGCGTAGACGACGCCGGCCGCACCGAAGATCGCGGTCAGTACCGCCGTGGTGAGCGAGGCCGAGAGGATATTGACCACGCTGTTGCCCAGCAGAACGGCGCTCACCGCCTCGTCCTTGCGGTCGAGCAGGGCATTTATCAGGACGGCGCGTTTGTTGCCCTGTTGGGCGAGCCGGTGCATGCGCGGCCGCGACGCGCCGGTGATCGCCGTCTCGGCCGCCGACATGTAGGCGCCGAGCATCAGGCAGAGCACCACCGCGGGGCAGGCGAACTCCAGCGGCAAATCGAAATGAAGGTCGGTTTCCATACCGGCGTGTCAGGCGGCGATGGCGTCGTCGATCAGGCCGCGCAAGGCTTTTTCATCGACCTCGCGGCTCACGAAGGTCTTGCCGATGCCGCGCGTCAGGATGAAGGCGAGCTTGCCGCCCTCGGCCTTCTTGTCGCCGCGCATGTGGTCGATCAGGCGTGCGGCGTCCCAGTTCCGCCGGTTATCGCCGCCGATCGAGCGCAGCCGCACCGGCAGGCCGACGGCGCCGAGATGACGGCGCACACGCAGGGCGTCGTCGGCTGGACAGAGGCCGAGACGGGCCGAGAGATCGAACGCCATCGCCATGCCCGCGCCCACCGCCTCGCCGTGCAGCAGGTCGGGGCCGAAGCCGGTCTCGGCCTCCAGCGCGTGGGCGAACGTATGGCCAAGATTGAGCAAGGCGCGCAGGTCGGTGGTCTCGCGCTCATCGGCGGCCACGATGCGCGCCTTGGCGAGGCAGCTCTGCTCGATGGCATAGGTGCGCTTGGCGGCTTCGCCTGACAGCACGGCGGCGCCGTTCTGCTCGCACCATGCGAAGAATTCCGGCGCGTCGATCAGCCCGTACTTGGCGACCTCGGCATAGCCCGCCAGCAGCTCGCGTTTCGGCAGCGTGTCGAGCACGTCGGTGTCGGCCAGCACCAGCCGTGGCTGATAGAAAGCGCCCACCAGGTTCTTGCCGTGGCGCGTGTTGATGCCGGTCTTGCCACCGACCGAGGAGTCGACCTGGGCGAGCAGGGTCGTCGGCACCTGGATGAAGTCGAGGCCGCGCAGCAGCACCGCGGCGGCGAAGCCTGCAAGGTCGCCGACCACGCCGCCGCCCAGCGCCACCAGGGTCGTCTTGCGGTCGGGCCGCCGGTCGAGCACTTCGCCCAGCAACCGGCCGAAAGCGCCGAATTCCTTGCTGCTTTCGCCCGCCGGCACGGTGATCGAGGTGGTGCGCACGCCCGCTCTGTCGAACGAGGCCGCAAGCCTTGCGCCGTAGAGCGGCGCCACTGTCTCGTCGCTGACGACGATCACCCGCGGCGCGGCCAGCAGCGGGTGGCTGAGTTCGCCGGCGCGATCGATCAGGCCGGGGCCGATGGCGATATCGTAGCCGCGGCCGGCGAGGTCGACGCGGATGGTGCTTGCTTTGGTGCTTGTTCGGGCGCTCATGCCTGCACCTTGGCCTTCTCGGCAATCAGGAACGCGCGCAATGCATCGATCACCTGCTCGGTCGTGCGATCGGCCGGCTGGGCGGTCGAGTCGACGATGATGTCGGCCTCGGCATAGATCGGATAGCGCTGGGCCATCAGGCGGCCGAGCACCTCCTTGGGATCGCCCCCGCGCAGCAGCGGACGGTGGCCGCGCCGCCTCACCCGGTCGAACAGCACGTCGAGCTCGGCGCGCAGCCACACCGTCACCGCCTTGGCGCGCATCAGGGCCCGCGTGTCGGCGTCGATATAGGCGCCGCCGCCGGTCGACAGGACGTGCGGCGGCTCGTCGAGCAGGCGCGCGATGACGCGGCGTTCGCCGGCGCGGAAATCCGATTCGCCGTATTTCTCGAAGAACTCGGCGATCGAGCAGCCGGCGGCGCGCTCGATCTCGTCATCGGCATCGACGAACGACAGGCCGAGCCGCATCGCCAGCCGCTTGCCGATGGCGCTTTTGCCCGCGCCCATCAGGCCCACGAGGGCCACGGTGCGCGACAGCGATAAGGATGAATGGGCGTCCATGGCGAACTGCAGGCATGGATGTCGCCCATTCCGCCCGCGGTTTCAAGCGACAGCAGCCAAGTCTCTGCGGCGATTGCCGCTTCACGGCAATGGCCTTCGGCAATTGCCGCTCAGGCGGCGGCCGGCTAGGTTGCCCGCGCCGTGCCCATGTTCCGTTCCAGACATAGATTCAGCGTGCCCACCCTGAAGATTGGGCCGGTGATTGTCGTCGTCGTTGTTTGCTTGCTGGTGGCGGGCCTGGTGGCCCTGGCCGTCATCGAGCCGCGACCGCCGGTGCGCCATTTCGAGGTCCCGGTCCCCAATGAACGCTTTGCGCGCTAGCCTCGTCATAGCCGGCGTGCTGGGCCTTGTTCTGGCATCGCCGCTTTTTGCCCAGGCCCCGAATTTCGACGACAAGACGACCGGCTTCCTGACGGCAAATATCGGCGGCCTGCCGGCCGACGCCTGGAACGGGACGTCGCTCGGCACCGCCAAGCAGCTGGTCTCGGCGCTGCCGGCCGCGCCGCGCAGCCGCGCGTTGCGCGACCTGCAGTTCACGGTGCTGGTGAGCGCGCTTGCGCCGCCCGCGCCCGACAGCAGCCCGCCGCCCAGCCTGTTCGCGCGCAAGGTCGAGAAACTGGCGGCGATGGGCGAGGGCGAGAGCCTGAACGAAATGGTGCGCAGCGCCGGCGGCTACCTCGACCCGGCGGCGGCCACCACCGTGGCCAACGCCATGATGATGGCCGGCGAGCGCGAGGGCGCCTGTTCGATCGCCCGCAACTGGCAGCTCACCGAACCCTTCGGACGGCGCGCCAACACCGCCTGCGACTATGCGGCCGGCGAAAAGACCGGCGCGGCCGCTGTCGGCTTGCCGGCTGGCCAGATCGACGGGCCGTCGATGATGATGCTCGATCTCACGCGCGCGCAGCCGCCGGCCGGACTGCTGCGCGCCACCCAGCCGCCGATCATCCGCGCCCTGGTCGCCCTCAAGTCGTTGCCCATCGCCACCCGGCTCGAGATCGCCGAGCGCGGCGAGGCGCTGGCCGTCATCGAGGCGACGCGGCTGGGCGATCTCTACGTCGAGGCGGTGCGCGACGGCGCGGCGCTGCCGCCGGCGATGGCGGCGCGCGCGCAGCTCGTTGCGGCGGCCCGCAGCGCCTCGAACCCCGCCGAGATCATGAATTCCATTGCCGCGGTCTACACCGAGGCGCGCGGCAGTCCGCTGTTCCCGACCATTGCGCGCGCCAGTGCCGCGGGCCTGCTTCGCCTGCCAGCCAAGCCGCAATTTGCCAGCGTGGCGCAGGAGGCGATGTGCGGTTTCCTGCTGCTGGGTGACAAGCAACAGACCAGGGCCTGGACGCAACTCGCGCTCAACGCCGCCCGCAACAATGCGGGTGCGCTCTCTTCCCTCGACCGGCTGATGCCGCTGGTCGCGGTGGCCGGCATCGACGATCCCAAGCGCCTGCCGGCGAGCGAGGTCAATCGCTGGTATGAGGCGATCCGCCGGGACGATCCAGCCCGCGCACCGTTGCGCGGCTATCTGCTGCTGGAGCTGTTCCGCGCCACCGGCATCGACGTGCCGCCGCGTTCGACCGACCTGCCCGAGGCGCCGCCGACCAACGTGCGTCTGGTCATGCCGCCTGCGGCGACCATGCAGGCGCTGCAGTCCGCCGCCGCGGGACGCCGCCGCGCCGAAACGGCGTTGCTGGCGTCGATCGCCGCCGGCGAGACGCCGCTTAGCGAGCTCCATCCCGCCGCGGTCGCCGCCATCGTGCGCGCGCTGCGCCAGGTCGGCGAGGACCATGCCGGACGCCTGTTCGCGATCGAGACGGCGATCGCCTACGGCCTCTGAACCGGCCGTGAAGAAGCAACCCGCTGCGCCCCTGTCGCGCGAAGCCGAGGCCTTCATCGAGATGCTTGCAGCCGAGCGCGGTGCCTCCAAGAACACCGAGGCGGCCTACAGCGCCGATCTCAAGGACCTCGAAGCCTTCCTGGCGCGGCGCAAGCAGAAACCGGTGACGACCAATGCCGATGCCCTGCGGGCCTACCTGAAGTCGCTCGATTATCTCGGTATGACGCCGCGCACGGTGGCGCGACGGCTGTCGGTGATGCGTCAATTCTTCCGCTTTCTGCTCGCCGAGCGCCTGCGCGACGACGATCCGGCGAGCACGCTCGATGCGCCGCGGCTCGGTCGGTCGCTGCCGAAGGTCCTGTCCCGTGTCGAAGTCGACCGCCTGATCGAAACCGCGCAGGCCAAAGGCGGGACAGATGGCGGCCGCATGGAGACGCTGCTCGAGATCCTCTATGGCACGGGCCTGCGCGTCTCCGAGCTGGTGACGCTGCCGCTTGCCGCGGCGGAGCGCGATCCGACCATGTTGGTGGTCCGCGGCAAGGGCGACAAGGATCGACTGGTGCCGCTTTCCGATCCGGCGCGTGTCGCGATTGCGAAGTGGCTGCATGTGCGCGCCGCCGCGCTCGCCGACGATGAGACCTCGCGCTATCTGTTTCCGTCGCGCGGCCGCACCGGGCATCTCACCCGTCAACGTTTCGCCCAACTGCTGAAAGAGTCGGCGCTGGCCGCCGGCATCGATCCTGCGCGTGTCTCGCCCCACGTCTTGCGCCACGCCTTCGCCAGTCATTTGCTGGAAGCCGGCGCCGATTTGCGCAGCGTGCAACTCATGCTGGGGCATGCCGACATTGCGACGACCCAGATCTATACTCACGTCATCCCGGAAAAGTTGCGATCGTTGGTGGAGGACAAACATCCGCTGGCCCGCCGCCGGCGCCGGCCCCCGAGGTTGAAGCGGCCCGGTTGACAGGATTCCAGCGCCGGGCGACATCTGAAATTCAATGACCACATATCTCGACTTCGAGAAGCCGATCGCGGAGCTCGAAAGCAAGATTGCCGAGCTCAGGCACCTGCCGAACTCGGGCGATGTCGACATCGCCGAGGAAGTCATGCGCCTGCAGGACAGGGTGCAGAAGCAGTTGCGCGCGACCTACGCCAAGCTGACGCCGTGGCAGAGGGTCCAGGTGGCGCGCCACGCCGAGCGGCCGCATGCCCAGCGCTATATCGACCGGCTGATCACCCACTACATGCCGCTCGCCGGCGATCGCACCTTCGGCGAGGATGCCGCCGTGGTGGGCGGCGTCGGGCGGCTGGGCGGCCGCAGCCTCGTCGTGCTCGGCCAGGAGAAGGGCGACGACACCGACTCCCGCATCAAGCACAATTTCGGCATGGCGCGACCCGAGGGCTACCGCAAGGCGCAGCGCCTGATGAAGCTCGCCGACCGTTTCGCCATGCCGGTGGTTACCCTGGTCGACACCTCGGGCGCCTATCCCGGCATCGATGCCGAGGCGCGCGGCCAGGCCGAGGCGGTGGCGAACTCGATCGACACTTGCCTGTCGCTCGGCGTGCCGCTGGTCAGCGTGGTGATCGGCGAGGGCGGCTCGGGCGGCGCGCTCGCCCTCGCCTCGGCCGACCGCGTCTACATGCTGGAGAATTCCGTCTATTCGGTGATTTCGCCCGAGGGCTGTGCCTCGATCCTGTGGCGCAACAACGCCAACGCCCAGGACGCCGCCGAGGCGATGAAAGTGACGGCGGCCGACCTCAAGAAGCTCGAAGTGATCGACGAAGTGATCCCCGAGCCGATGGGCGGCGCCCATCGCGCACCCGACGAGACCATCGATCTCGTGGGCAAGGTCGTGTCCGAGGCGCTGGGCGAGCTCGCCCAGTTCGACCCCGACACTTTGCGCAAAAACCGTCAGGAGAAGTTTCTGGCGATGGGCAAGAAGGGGCTTTAGAGCCGGTGAGCCTGGGTGGCCAATAGCGGCTTCGCTAGCCTTTCTCCTTCGCCGCCGTCGCGTCCCAGAGCGGTGCGGCCATGGTCTCGCTGAAATTCCTGAACATGAGGTTGAACGAGATGCTGATGCGCTCGCTCTGGCCGTCGTTGGCCGGCACGGTGTGCTTCAGCCACGCCGGGAAGATCAGCAGCCTTCCTTCCTTGCTTTGCGCATTGGCGCCGTTGGCGGTGAGCCTGGTGTACTGGCGCGGCTTGGGCATGATCATCGAGGCCTGTCCGCGCGGGTCCTGGAAGATGATCTGCGAGCCGGTGGGGGGCACGGCGACGTAGTAGACGCCGCTCAGGTAGTTGTTCGGATGGTGGTGCATCGGGTGATAGCTGCCCGGCGGATTGACGTTGGCCCAGCAGCCGGTGATGTCCATCGGATACTGGTCGATCTGCAGGAAGCGGGCGACGCCGCGGGCCGCCGTATCGAGCAGCTTCACGAACTCGGCGAAAGCCGGCTTGGTATGCAGGTCCTGCGGCGTCTGCCAGTTGCTGCCGGCCGGGATCTTGGGCCGGGGCGCGATCAGCCGTTCGATCTCGGCCTTGAGCTTGGCGTTGAGCGCCGCTGCCGCGGCGGGCTGAAGGTCCACGACCCAGAGCGGCGTGGGGAAGATTTCCTGGACTTCCTGCTTTTCGATCATGCCCCAGTATAGCGGAATTCAGGGCAGCTCGGGTCTGCGCGGGCGGGATGCGCCGAAGGCATTTGCAGGCCCGGCCGTTCGGTGATCCAATCATGGCCACGCACCGGATCGGGAGGAACCCCAGGAGGAACCCGTGGCCATCACCGTCCAGCCGATCACGCCGAGTTTCGCCGCCGAAGTGGGCGATGTCACCCTTGGCGGGCCGCTCGCGGCTGAGGATCTCGCCGCCATCCGCGCCGCTTTCACCACGTACGCGGTGCTGGTCTTTCCCGACCAGGAGTTCGACGACGAAAGCCAGCTCGCCTTCGCGCGCCATTTCGGTCCGCTCGAGACCACCGTCTTCAAGGCGCGCAAGGACCATAAGCTGCGCCTGCACGAGAACTTGGCCGATGTCGGCAATCTCGATGCCGAGAACCGTATCCTGAGCGCCGATGACCGCCAGCGGCTCTACAATCTCGGTAACCGGCTGTGGCACACCGATTCGTCGTTCAAGCGCCTGCCGGCCTATTGCTCGATGCTGCATGCCCGCTCGATCCCGCCGCTGGGCGGCCAGACCGAGTTCGCCGACATGCGCGCGGCCTATGATGCGCTGCCCGAAGCCACGCAGCGGCGCATCGCGGGCCTGGTGGCCGAGCATTCGATCATGACCTCGCGCGCCAAGCTCGGTTTCAGCGACTTCGACGAGAGCGAGCGCAAGGCTTTCAAGCCGGTGCCGCAGGTGCTGGTGCGCCGCTTGCAGGATTCCGGTCGTATGAGTCTCTATATCGCAAGTCACGCCGGTGCGATCCGCGGCATGGCTGACGCGGAGGCGAAGAAGCTCCTCGAAGAGCTGACCAGCCATGCCACACAGCGCCAGTTCGTCTACTCGCATCGCTGGCGGGTGAAGGACCTGGTGATCTGGGACGACCGCTGCACCATGCATCGCGGCCTCGACTTCGACGACCAGCGCTACCAGCGCGACATGCGCCGCGCCACGGTGTCGGACGTGGCGCCGACCTGCGAGCAAATGGGCCTGGCCGTCGCCGCCGAATGACGCCGGCCGCGTTCCGCAGGCTCGCGCTGTCGCTTAAGGGGGCGACCGAAGGCGCGCATGGCGGCCACGCCGACTTTCGCGCTGGCGGCAGGATCTTCGCCACGCTGGGCTATCCGGACGAGGAATGGGGCATGGTGAAGCTCGCTGCCGAGCAGCAGCAGATGCTTGTCTCGGCCGAGCCGGATATGTTCGCCCCCGTGAAGGGGACCTGGGGTCTGCGCGGCGCCACCAATGTGCGGCTCGCGGCGGCCGACGCGCGTTCGATGCTGAGCGCGCTCACGATGGCCTGGCAGAATGTGACGGCGTCGAAGACGAGGAAGTCAGTTGGGGGAGCTCCATGAAGATCAAGAGGTTGGCTGCGATCGCAGCTGTAGGGATCGCGTCCATGATTGCCGGCTCGTGGGCGGCATCAGCGGCGGCGGAGCCCATCAGGATCGTCGCTTTCGGCGGCAGCAGTACCTACGGTAAGGGTGTCGATCGCCAGGACACTTATCCAGCCCAACTCGAGCGGGCGCTACGAGCCAAGGGCTACGATGTGACGGTCGCCAATGCTGGCGTAAACGGCGAGACGACCAAAGACGCTCTGTCTCGCTTCGACAGGGCGGTGCCGGCCGGCACCGCGATCGTCATCCTGGAATTCGGCTTAAACGACAGGTTCGCGAACGTAAATCCGGACGTCATCCGCGCCAACTTGGACACATTGCTGACCAGGCTGCAGGAGCGCCATATCCAGACGCTGCTTATAGGTTATACCGGCGGTAGTGGGCTGGAGACGCTTGCCGAAAAGCACAATGCCACCTTCATGACATTTGCATTTCCGGGCGGCAACGACGCGAAATATCGCGTGAGCAATGACCCGCAGCTCCAAGCCAAGGGAATCGCCCACTTCAACCGGCAGGGTTATGAGATGGTCGTCCAGAAGATGACTCCCCTTGTCGAGGTGCTGATCCCGCGCGTCACCCATTGAACTAGACGCGCCGCTGCATGATCGTTCGTCGCCAGGATGGATGGCCGTGGTTGTTCTCGATCATGAACTGCATCCGGAAGGCGCGTGGCCACATCCCGCGTGGCATCACTTTGAAGCCGCGTCTGGCATAGAACGGCTCATTCCACGGCACGTCGCGGTAAGTCGAGAGATAGAGCGTGTCGAAGCCGAAGGTGCGCGCCGTGGCGGTGGTGCGGTCGATCAATGCCGTGCCGTACCCGCGGCCCTGCCAGGCGTCGAGCACCGAGAGTTGGTCGAGCCAGGCCCGGCCGGCCGGTAGCTTCATCAGGGCAAAGCCTATGACCCGGCCCACGGGCGATACGGCGACCCACAGCCTGCCTTCGCGCCGGCCTCGTTCGAGCGAGGCGATCGAGGCTGAGGGCATGTCGACAACCCGACGCAGGCCGACGCGCCTATAGCGCCGGTCGGCCTGGTTTTCGATCTGCGGCAGCAGCTTGATTTCGTGCGCATAGGGGCGGCGAATCATGGTCGGCGATTGAGTACGCTGAGCCGAGGCCGGGAGGAAGCGCGATGACCATCGATATCGAGCCGCTGCGCAAAGAGCTTGGACGCAAGATCGAGGACGAGGACGTCGTCACCCAGGCGCCGCTGAAGGCCATGATCGCCACCTTCGATCGACCGGACAAAGTGCCGGCTCCGGGCGAGGCGATCGCGCCGGGCTGGCATCTCTGCTTCCTGCATTCCTATGCCCGGCGCGCCTCGCTGGGCAAAGATGGCGCCGCCGCCGAGGGCGGCGTGCTGCCGCGCATCCCGATGCCGCGGCGCATGTATGCCGGCTCGACCTTCACCTTCGACGGCGACATCCGCGTCGGCGACAAGCTCCGGCGCGAGCTCGAATTCACCGACATCCAGCTTCGCCAGGGCAGCACCGGGACGCTGATCGTCACGACGCAGACCCGCCGCATCTTCACGCCGCGCGGCCTGGCGCTCACCGAAGCCGCCAGCACGGTGTTCCGCGAGGAAGTGAAAGCGGGCGAGAAGAGTGGCGTTCCCGTGCGCGACGCCGCGCCCACCGGCGTGCCGTGGCGGCGCACCATCAAGCCCGATCCGGTGATGCTGTTCCGCTACTCGGCGGTCACCTTCAACCCGCACCGCATCCACTACGATCGCACCTACTGCATCGAGACCGAAGGCTATCCCGGCCTGGTGGTGCACGGACCGTTTGCCCAGCAATGCCTGTTCGACCTGCTGCGTGATTCGATGCCCGGCCGCGCGATCAAGAGCTTCGCCGTGCGCGCCCGCGCGCCTTTGTTCGATACCGCGCCGTTCGACGTGATCGGCCGGCCGACCGCCGACGGCAAGGGCGCCGAGCTGTGGACGGTGACGCCCAAGGGCACGATCGCGGCCCAGGCGACGGCGACGCTTATGTAATGATCCACTGGAGTGGCGCGCCCCCAGCGCTCAATCGTTCGCCACGCCGAAACGCAGGGGACGAAAGAAGGCACGAACGTCCTCGACCAGCAGCGCGGGTTCCTCGAGCGCGGCGAAATGGCCGCCCTTGGGCATGATGGTATGGCGGCGCAGGTTGAAGGAGCGCTCGATCCACTCCTTGGGCGGCGGCGGCGCAAGGTCGGCGGGGAAAGCGGCGAAGCCGGTCGGGATTTCGACTCGCTTGCCCTCGGGCAGGCCCCGCGGCTTCTGCTCGGTGACGCCGCGATAGAGCCAGGTCGCGGTGCCGGCGGTGCCGCTCAGCCAATAGACCATGATGTTGTCGAGCAGCAGGTCCATCGAGAAGCGATTGAGCGGATTGCCGCCACAGTCGCTCCAGGCCTGGAACTTCTCGACGATCCACGCCGCCAGCCCGACGGGTGAATCGGCGAGCGCGACACCCAGTGTCTGTGGCCTGGTCGCTTGCATGCGCTGGTAGGCGGTTCGTTCGTCGCGCTCGGCCTGGACCTTGTCGAGCCACGCCCGCTCGGCGGCGCTGAACTTGGTTTTGCGCAAATCGATGCCGGGCCGTAGCCCGATCATGTTGAGATGCAGCCCGAGCACGCCCGATTTCCACTCCTCCTTCTCCTCCTTCACCGGATGGTCGAAGGCCGCCCACGACGAGACGACGGCGCCCCAATCGCCGCCCTGCACGCCGTAAGGCCGGCGATAGTTGAGCTTTTCGTGGACGAGGGTGTGCCACAGCCCGGCGATGGCGCGCGGGCCGATCGGGCCCGTACTGCCATCGTCGCGGATCGGCGGGCCGGAGAAGCCGTAACCGGGCAGGGAGGGCGCGATGACGTCGAACGCATCGAGCGGATCGCCGCCATGATTCTCGGGATGGGCCAGCGCGTCGATGACGTGCAGGAACTCGACGATCGAGCCCGGCCAGCCATGGGTGATCACGAGCGGCAGCGGCCGCGGCGCCCCCTCGACCTCGCTGCCGGGCTCGCGGATGAAGTGCAGCCGCTGCGGGCCGATATCGACCAGGTAGTTCGGCCAGCGGTTGATCGCCTCCTGGCAGCGCTGCCAATCGTAGCCGTGACGCCAGTAGTCGACCAGTTCGGCGAGAAAATCGGGATCGGTGCCGGACGCCCACGAGCCGTTGTCGGCGATCGCCGTCGGCGGCCGCCAGCGGCGCAGGCGCTCGTCGAGATCGATCAATGCCCGTTCGGGAATGTCAACCTTGAAGGGTTCGGGAGTGTCGTAACGCGTGTCGCCCATGCGACAGGCGTAGCGCGGAACCTAGCGGTCCAGCAAATCGGCCTTGAGCCGCTCGCGCGCGGCCGCGTTGAGCCCGAGCGCCCGCTCGGCGAAGCCCTCGGGTCCGCCGAAATCGGCGCGCACCACCTCGAACGCCGCTTCGAGATAGGGCGTGCGCGCCTCGACGATAGCGGCGCGGGTGTCGATGTCGAGCTCGGGATAGCGGCCGACATGGCCGGTCCACAGGTCGTTGGTGCGGAGATAGTCTTCCATGACTGTCTCCCACGGTACGCCGAGCAGGCTGAGCAGCAGCGCCGAGGCGAAGCCCGTGCGGTCCTTGCCGGCGGTGCAGTGGAACACCAGCGGCCGGTGCGTGCCGTCGCCCAAGGTCGCGAACAGGGTACGAAAGGCCGGCGCGCAGCGGCGC
>DASZJU010000211.1:0-3107 GCA_035947815.1 Reyranella sp. | reverse complement strand
CTGGTGTTCGACATGCAGGACGTCGGCACGCGCTACTACACCTATCCCACGACCATGGCCTACGCGATGGAGGCCGCGGCGCAGAACCAGCTCGATTTCTTCGTGCTCGACCGGCCCGACCCGATCACCGCCAACACGGTGCAGGGGCCGGTGCTCGATGCCGACCTCGTCTCGTTCATCACCTACCTGCCGCTGCCGGTGCGCTACGGCATGACGATCGGCGAGCTGGCGCGCCTGTTCAATGCCGAGAAGAACCTCGGCGCCAAGCTCCATGTCGTCACCATGCGCCGCTACGGCCGCGCCCTGTGGTTCGACCAGACCGGCTTTGGCTGGGTGGCGCCCTCGCCCAACCTGCGCAAACTCGAGCAGGCCGTGCTCTATCCCGGCGTCGGCATGGCCGAAGCCGCCAACATCAGCGTCGGCCGCGGCACCGACTCGCCGTTCGAGCTGGTGGGCGCGCCGTGGATCGACGGCAAGGCGCTGGCCGACCAGTTGAACGCCCGCGGCATCCCCGGCGTGCGTATCGAGCCCACGACCTTCACGCCAAGCCAGTGGGTCTATCCTGGCCAGAACTGCGGCGGCATCCACATCACCCTCACCGACCGCAACCGCTTCGACTCGCCGCTGTTCGGCATCGAGCTGATCTCGGCGCTTTATCGCCTGTACGGCGACCGCTTCCAGATCGACCGGACGGTCAGCATGATCGGCTCGCGGGCCTCGCTCGACGCGGTCAAGGCACAGACCGATCCGCGCGAGATCGCCCGCGCCTGGACGCCGGCCCTCGAAGACTTCCGCGCCCGCCGGGAGCCGCACCTGCTGTATTGATCGTCGCTGGGAGCTCGTCATGATCTTCCGGACCGCGAGCGTCTCGCTCGCTCATGATCATGAGCGAGCGAGACGCTCGCGGTCCAAATGAGCATGATTCGACCCGCTTGACGGTAGCCCGGATTGAGGCATCGTCCTCTCCCATGGGCAAAGACCAATTGAACGTCGCCATCGCAGGCGCCGGCATGGGCGGGCTGGCGGCCGCCGCGGCGCTCCGTAAAGTGGGCGCTGCCGTCACGGTCTACGAGCAGGCCAGGCAGTTCACACGGTTGGGCGCAGGCATCCAGATCGGCTGCAACGCCATGCACGTGCTGCGTGGCCTGGGCCTGGAGTCGTTGCTGCGGGCCGAAACCTTCTATCCGCGTTCGTGGAACAACCGTCACTGGAAGACCGGCGAGGTCCTGTTCGACATGCTGTTCGGCCCGTCGGCCGAAGCGAAATACGGCGCGCCCTATCTGCTGGCCCATCGCGGCGACCTGCATGAAGCGCTGGCCAGCATCGTCCCATCCGAGTGCCTGCGGCTCGACCACCGGCTGACCGGCGTCGAGCAGAGCGAAAGCGGCGTCCGGCTCGGCTTCGCCAACGGGCGCACGGTCGAGGCGGACCTGCTGATCGGCGCCGACGGCGTCAATTCGATCGTGCGGTCGGCCCTGTTCGACGAAACCGAGCCGCGCTTCGCCGGCCGCATCGCCTATCGCACGGTCTTTCCCGCGCGCCTGCTCGACGGCTTCGACATCGGCGACTGCACCAAATGGTGGGGCGAGGACCGCCACATCGTCATGTATCCGGTGAAGCCCGACCGTAGCGAAATCTACTTCGTGACCAGCCAGCCCGAGCCCGAATTCGGCCTCGAGTCATGGTCGGAAAAGGGCGACGTGAAAGTCCTGCGCGCGGCTTTCGAGGGCTTCCATCCGGACGTGCAGCGGGTGCTGGCCGCCTGTCCCGATGTCCACAAGCGGGTGCTGGTCGATCGCGAGCCGCTCGCGCGCTGGGTCGACGGCAAGGTGGTGCTGCTGGGCGACGCCTGCCATCCGATGACGCCTTACATGGCGCAGGGTGCGGCGATGGCGATCGAGGATGCGGCGATCCTGTCGCGCTGCCTGGCGGCCGTCGACCGCGACGGCATCGCCGGCGCGCTCGCAACCTACGAGGCGACGCGGCAGGAACGGACGGCGCGGGCGCAGCTCACCTCGCGGCAGAACAGTTGGGGCAAGGGCGTGACGGACGTCGACTGGGTCTATGGCTACAACGCCTGGACCGCGCCGTTGGCCGGCGATCTACTGGATGACAGGCCCTTTGCCGTGCGAGCCGGGCAGTGACCTGCCACACCATAAAATGATCACAACCCGATTGTTGTCGCCGCGGTAATTTCAACTGTCCCTATCTAATCTAGGCGGTGCGTCGGATGAAGATCGATCCACCACAGCATCCGGCTGGTTTGCACAAAAAGGCGTCACCGCTAAGGTCGCCGGCTGATGACGACAACGAGTATGCATCCTTCGCCGCGCAGCTTGCGGCGAGAGCCGAGAGACTTGCCGCCGCAGCGGCGTCGGCACCGGCACCGATTAGCTATCCGGAGGAACCGGAAAGCCATTTCCCCTTTTCGCTGCTCCCCTCCGGTCGCGCCGGTCGTGTCTGGGCGGGCTTCCTGCTGCTGCTATTCATAGGCGTCTCTTTTCTGGCCATCGGGGGTCTGCCTTTTCGACCTTCGGAGCTATTGCCATCCAGCCTGACCGAACAGGCGAAAGCTGGCGTCCCCTCCACGGGCAAGCCGGAAGTAAAAGTTTCACCGCCGGTTTCCGCACTGCCGGCCGCTGCGGCACTCGTATCCGCGCCGCCAGCTTCTCCTCGAACGGCCTCGCCGCCGCCGGTCTCCCCTCCGACAGGTCCCCTTCCGGTCGCCTCTCCGGCACTGCAATTGCCATCGACTGCGCCGCCCAGTCCTGCGCCGTTGACGCCCGACGAAATTCGCGAGCTGCAGGGCAAGCTCAAGGCTGCCGGCTTCAACCCCGGAGCCGTTGACGGAACCATGGGCCGCCAGACACGGAGCGCCGTTCGCGAATACGCCGCGGCGCAGGCCCTTCCAAACGCCGAGGCGACAAGAGAGCTGCTCGTGCGCTTGAAGGCAGAAGCTCCGGCATCGGTCTCGTCGGCACCGGTCTCCTCGCCATCCGTCCCGCAACAATTCGACAAACCGACGCCCGACAGTGCCGAACGGCTGACGCCCGACGAAATCCGCGACCTGCAGGGCAGGCTCGAGGCTGCCGGCTTTAACCCTGGAG
>DASZJU010000210.1:0-4185 GCA_035947815.1 Reyranella sp. | reverse complement strand
GTTAACCGGCACATGGTACTCGGCGAGGTTCGCATTCATTACCCGGCCTGAGCGCGGATCCAGCTCGGCCCGTTCGTGCAGCGCGAAGGAGACGCCCCAGATCATGCCGCCATAGTACTGGCTGCGCACGAGCCGCGGGTTGATGATGGTGCCGGCCGCGAAGGCGCCGACCAGTCGTGTCGCCCGGATCTGTCCCAGCTCCGGCTCCACCTTGACCTCAGCGAACACCGCGCCGTGGGCGTGCATGGCATAAGCATTCTGCGCGGCCGGATCTCCTGCGGCGCTGCCGCGTCCCTCGATCTCCGCCACGCCGGCGCGGGCCAGGATATCGGCATAGCTATCGCTTCGGCTCTCGTCGTCGCGCCGGATCAGACGGCCACCCCGTGCCAGCACGCCGGCATTGTTGGCACCGAACAGCGGCGAGCGTTGGTCGCTCATGGCCAATTCCGCCAGCTTGGCGATCACGTCGGCGCCGGCGTTATGGATCGCCACGCCGGCGGTCGCGGTATGCGATGAACCGCCGGCAATGCCCGCGTCCGGCAGGTCGGAACTTCCGGCCCGGAACTCGAGTCGCTCGAGCTCAAGACCGAGGCCGTCCGCGGCGATCTGCGCCAGCGCAGTCCAGGCACCCTGACCCATGTCCTGAGCGCCTAGCTCGACCAGGCCCGTCCCGTCGCGGCGCAGGACGGCCCTGGCCTGACCCTGAAACATGATGGCCGGGAAGGTCGCGGTGCCGACACCCCAGCCGACCAGCAGCCCATTCTCGTCGCGCATCTGTCGCGGCGCCAGCGGACGCTCCTGCCAGCGAAAGCTCGCAGCGCCCTGCGCGTAGCACTCCCGCAACGCCTTCGAGGAGAACGGCTTGCCGGAGATCGGCTCGACCTCGGCGTAATTCCTCAAGCGAAACTCCAGCGGGTCCATGCCGATCGCCTGCGCCATCTCCTCAATCGCGCTCTCCAATGCGATGCTACCGCTCGCCTCTCCGGGCGCGCGCATGAACGTCGGGGTTCCGGTATCCAGCCGCACCGCCTCGGCGGTCGTCGCGATAGCAGGGCTGGCGTACAGCGTGTGGCTGACCTGGCCGCAGGGTTCGAAGAAATCGTCGAAGCTGCTCGTGGCGGTGCGCACATGGTGGTGGATCGCCGTCAGTGCGCCCTGGCGGTCGGCGCCTAGGCGGAGCGTCTGGCGCGTCGGCGCACGATGGCCGACTGGGCCGTACATCTGTTCCCGGCGGAGCACCAGCTTCACCGGTCGTCCGACGAGGCGGGCGGCCAGGATGCCCAGGACTTGCGGCCCGGAAATCATGCCCTTGGAGCCGAACCCGCCGCCCAGAAACGGGCTACGGATCAGGATGTTCTCCGGCGGGATCCCGAACAGCCCGGCGATCCGCTGCTGCGCCCAGGCCAGGCCTTGGCTCGGCGTGTCGGCCGACAGGCGGTCATCGTCCCAGGTGGCCACGATGGCGTGCGGCTCCATTGCATTGTGATACTGGGCTGGTGTCTCATAGATCGCCTCGATCCGGTGTTCGGCTGCTGCCAGCCCGGCTTCGACATCGCCGTGACGCACCTCGGGCGGGTAGCCGGGCCCGACCACGGGCGGGATGAAGCTGTCGTTGCCGTCTAGCCCGATCCGCGCCGGCTCCGCCTCATAGCGCGGCGACAGCAGCGCCGCGGCTTCCGTCGCCGCCTCCAATGTTTCGGCGATCACCACCGCGATCGGCTGACCGGCGTAGCGCACCCTGTCGTTCTGCAACAAGTCGAGACGGAACATGAAGGGATCCATCTTCGCGTCGGGGTCCAGCGCCAGCGGCGGGCGGTTCGCCGGGGTCATCACCTCGATCACGCCGGGATGCGCCTTTGCCGCCGCCACATCGAGAAAGGTCACACGGCCACGGGCGATGCTGCTGACCGCAAGGACGGCGTGCTGCATGCCGGGCGGGTGGTTGTCCGCCGCGTAACGGGCCTGGCCGGTAACCTTCAGGAGGCCGTCACGGCGGGTGAGAGGCTGGCCGATGCTGCCGCCGTGCCGGTGTTGCGAAACGCTTGCTTGGGGGATCTCAGCCATGACGGGCACCTCCGGGAATGGGTGCGAAAGGAGAGGCAGGGAGGGCGGGCATGCGCTCGGGTGTTCCGGCCGCCGCAAGGACCAGCGCCCTCACCACGATCCGCCGCGCGAGCTCGATCTTGAAGGCGTTGTCGCCGGACGGACGCGCCTCCGCCAACGCCGTCTCAGCAGCCCGGCGGAAGAACTCCGAATTCGGGCGGGCGCCGGCCAACGCCGCCTCCGCGGCTCGGGCACGCCATGGCTTTGCCGCCACGCCGCCCAGCGCCAGCCGTGCCTCGGCAATGATCCCGTCCTCAATGTTGAGGCAGGCTGCAGCGGACACCACAGCGAAGGCGTAGGAGGTGCGCTCGCGGAGCTTGAGGTAACGGGTGTGCGCTGCGAACTGCGCCGACGCGCCCGGTAAGCGAACGGCCAAGACGAGCTCGCCGGGCGCCAGCACGCTCTCGCGCTCCGGCGCGGTGCCGGGCAGCAGGTGGAACTCTTCCAGCGCCACCTCGCGCCGGCCGGCCTGCCCCTCGATTTCGACGACGGCATCCAGTGCCGCAAGCGGTACGCAGAAATCGGACGGGTGCGTGGCGATGCAGGACTCGCTCCAGCCCAGCACGGCATGCCGGCGGTTCTCGCCGCCACGCGCGTCACAGCCGGCGCTCGTCTGCCGCTTGTTGCACGCGCTCGCCGGGTCATAGAAATAGGCGCAGCGTGTGCGTTGCAGCAGGTTGCCGCCGACGGTCGCGGCATTGCGCAGCTGGGCAGAGGCGCCTGCAAGCAGCGCTTCGGCGACTGCCGGGAAGCGCTTGTTGACAGTTGGGTCGTGGGCGAGATCGGCGTTGCGCACGCGCGCGCCGATGCGCACTCCGCCGTCCGGCAGAGGCTCGATCCGGTCGAGCCCGGGCAAGCGGCTGACATCGACCAGCCGCTTCGGGCTGACGATGCCACCCTTCATCAGGTCAACGAGGTTGGTGCCGGCCGCCAGATAGGCGCTGCCGGGAACCGCGGCAGCCGTGACGGCCTCTGACACCGTGGCCGGCCGGACAAAGTCGAAACGGTTCATGCTGCCTCCTTCCGGTCGACCTGACTGAGGCTCCGCTGTGCCTCCAGCACCGCTTCGGTGATGCCGCGATAGGCGCCGCAGCGACAGAGATTGCCGCTCATGCCTTCGCGCACCCGCTCGGGATCATCCCCGGCCTCGCCTTCCTGGATCAGACCCACGGCGCTCATGATCTGGCCGGGTGTGCAGAAGCCGCATTGGAAGGCGTCATGGGCGATGAAGGCTGCCTGCACCGGATGGAGCTCGTCGCCTCGGGCGAGGCCCTCGATGGTCAGCACCTCGGCGCCATCCAGGCTGGCCGCCAGCGCCAGGCAGGAGTTGATGCGGCGCCCGTCGAGCAAGACTGTGCATGCGCCGCACTGGCCCCGGTCGCACCCTTTCTTGGTGCCGGTTAGGTCCAGACGCTCGCGCAGTAGGTCCAGAAGGGTGACTCTCGGATCGTCCAGTCCGATTGTCCGTCGCACACCGTTGATGGTGAGAGTGATTGGCAGGCTCATGCGGTGCTCCGATGAGAACTGTTTCGGTATGATTCGGCCCGCGCGAAGTATCCCTTTGCGCGGACGGCACGGAGGACCTAAATATGGAGGCAGCCTCCGGTCCCACAAATATGGAGGGATGCTCCGCTTACAAGGGCGGAGTTCCGGGCGACCAAATGACACATCAGCCGGCCATTATGGAAAAACGCAAGCCGCGTGCGGACGCCATCCGCAATCGCGAGCGTGTGCTGGAGGCGGCAAAGGCGGTGTTCAGCCAAGGCGGCCCAGAGGCGAGCCTGGAGGCCGTCGCGAGGCGTGCCGGAGTCGGGATCGGGACATTGTATCGGCACTTCCCAACCAGGGAGGCCCTGTACGAGGCGGTCTACCGGCATGAGGTGGAGCAGCTTGTCGAGCTGGCCACGCATCTCGAGGCAGAGGCGGCTCCAGTCGAGGCGCTGCGACGCTGGCTGCAGGCCGGCGTGGAATTCATGGCGACTAAGAAGGGCATGGCGGCGGCGCTCGCCATGGCCGCGCACGGTTCCTCCGAGCTCGTGGCCTATTCGCTCGACCGGCTGAGCAGAGCAGTAGGGGAACTGC
>DASZJU010000209.1:0-3650 GCA_035947815.1 Reyranella sp. | reverse complement strand
GGCGGCCTGCGCGCCCGATTCGGAGACCAGCGCCGTGCATACGCCAACCGCGCGCGAGGCGTCGAGCACATGCACGGTCGTGCCCTTGTAGCGCGGCGCGATGCGCAGCGCCGTGTGGACCTTCGACGTCGTGGCCCCGCCGATCAGCAGCGGCAGCTTGAAGCCCTGCCGCGTCATCTCCTCGGCCACGGTCACCATCTCGTCGAGCGACGGCGTGATCAGGCCTGACAGCCCGATCATGTCGGCCTTGTTGTCGTTGGCCGATTTCAGGATGTCCTGGAACGGTACCATGACGCCAAGATCGATGACCTCGAAATTGTTGCACTGCAGGACCACGCCCACGATGTTCTTGCCGATGTCGTGGACGTCGCCCTTGACCGTCGCCATGACGATCTTGCCCTTGGGCCGCGAGGTCTCGGTCTTCTCCGCTTCTATGTAGGGCAGCAGGTGCGCCACCGCCTTTTTCATCACGCGGGCGCTCTTCACGACCTGCGGTAAAAACATCTTGCCCGAGCCGAACAGGTCGCCGACCACGTTCATGCCGGCCATCAGCGGGCCCTCGATGACCTCGATCGGCCGGGCGATCTGCTGCCGTGCCTCCTCGGTGTCGGCGACGACGAACTGGTCCATGCCCTTGACCAGCGCATGCTCGAGCCGCTTCTCGACCGGCCAGCTCCGCCATTCGGCGTCCTGGGTCTCGGCGACCTCGCCGGTGCCCTTGTACTTGGGCGCAAGCTCGAGCAGCCGCTCGGTCGCCTCCGGACTGCGGTTCAGGATCACGTCTTCGCAGGCGTCACGCAGCTCCTGCGGGATCTGGTCGTAGACCTCGAGCTGGCCCGCATTGACGATGCCCATGTCCATGCCGGCCTGGATGGCATGGTAGAGGAACACCGAGTGCATGGCCTTGCGCACCGGCTCGTTGCCGCGGAAGGCGAAGGACAGGTTCGACACGCCGCCGGAGATCTTCACACCGGGGCAGCGCTGCTTGATCTCGCGCGTCGCTTCGATGAAGTCGACGCCGTAGTTGTTGTGCTCCTCGATGCCGGTGGCGACCGCGAAGATGTTGGGGTCGAAGATGATGTCCTCGGCCGGGAAGCCCACCTTGTTCACCAGGATGTCGTAGGCGTGGGCGCAGATCTCGACCTTGCGCTGCTTGGTGTCGGCCTGGCCCTTCTCGTCGAACGCCATGACCACGACCGCAGCACCGTAGCGGCGCACCTTGCGGGCATGCGCGATGAACGGCTCGATGCCCTCCTTCATGGAGATCGAGTTCACGATCGGCTTGCCGGCGACGCATTTCAGGCCGGCCTCGATGACGCTCCACTTGGAGCTGTCGATCATGATCGGCACCCGGGCGATATCGGGCTCCGCGGCGATCAGCTTCAGGAACGTGTCCATCGCCAGCTCGGAATCGAGCAGGCCCTCGTCCATGTTGACGTCGATGATCTGCGCGCCGCTCTCGACCTGCTGGCGCGCGACCTCGACCGCAGCCGTGTAGTCGCCCTCGAGGATCAGTTTCTTGAACCTCGCCGAGCCCGTGACGTTGGTGCGCTCGCCGATGTTGATGAAGGTGGCGCGCTGTTCCGACTGCTGTTCCGACATCAGAAGAAACTCGCCGCTTCCATGCCGGAGAGGCGCAGCGCCGGCGGCAGGACGTGCCACTGCCGCGGCTGCACGTCCTTCACCGCATCGGCGATTGCCTTGATGTGCGCGGGCGTCGTGCCGCAGCAGCCGCCGACCACGTTCAGCCAGCCATTCTCGGCCCAGCCGCGCACCAGCTTCGCCGTCATCTCCGGCGGCTCGTCATAGGCGCCGAGCTCGTTGGGCAGGCCAGCATTGGGATAGACGCAGACCATGCCGTCGACCTGCGGGTTGAGCGCGTTCACGTAGGGATGGAGCTCGGTGGCGCCGAAGCTGCAGTTCAGTCCCATGGTGAGCGGCCTGGCGTGGCGCACCGAGTGCCAGAACGCCTCGACGGTCTGGCCCGAGAGGTTACGGCCGGCGAGGTCGGTCAAGGTCATCGAGACCATCACCGGCAGCTCTTCGCCCAGCGCTTCGGCCGCCTCGTCGGCAGCGACCAGGGCAGCCTTGGCGTTCAGCGTATCGAACACCGTCTCGATCAGGATGAAATCGACGCCGCCGTCCAGCAGACCGTCGATCTGCTCGCGATAGATGCCCTTCATCTCGTCGAACGAGACGGCGCGGAAGCCCGGATCGTTGACGACGGGCGATACCGACAAGGTCTTGTTAGTAGGGCCGAGCGCGCCGGCGACGAAACGCCGCTTGGCGGGATCGCGCGCCGTCGCGGCATCGGCGCAGGCGCGCGTCAGCCTGGCGGCGGCGATATTGATCTCGCGCGCCATGCCGGCGATGCCGTAGTCGCTCAAGCTGATGGCGTTGGAATTGAAGGTGTTGGTGGCGACGATATCGGCGCCGGCGTCGAGGTAGGCGTTGCAGATCTCGCCCACGACGTCGGGCCGCGTCAGGTTCAAAAGGTCGTTGTTGCCCTTCTGGTCGTGGTTGAAGGTTCGGCCGGCGCGGAAACCTTCCTCGTCGAGGCGATAGCTCTGGATCATCGAGCCGTACGGCCCGTCCTTCACCAGGATGCGCTCGGCGCCGATGTCGCGCAGCAATTGGGCTTTTTCAGCCCGGGTGAGGGCGCGCGTCATTGCTTGGCTCCGGTGCGCGCCGGACGAACGCCCAGCAGGTGGCAGGTCGCGAAGGTGAGATCGGCCCGGTTCAGCGTATAGAAGTGGAACTGATCGACGCCTTCCCGCTGCAGGCGGCGGCAAAGGTCGCCGGCGACGGTGGCGGCGATCATGCGGCGCGTCTCGAGGTCGTCGTCCAGCCCCTCGAACAGGTGGGCCAGCCAGCTCGGTACCTTGGAGCCGCAGAGACCGGCAATCCTCGTCACGGCCTGGAAGTTCGACACCGGCATGATGCCGGGCACGATCGGCACATGGACACCGGCAGCGGCCGCGCGATCGCGGAAGCCCAGGAAATCGTCGGCCTCGAAGAAGAACTGGGTGATGCATCGGTCGGCGCCAGCATCGACCTTGCGCTTGAGATTCTCGAGGTCGGCCTTGGTGTCGGGCGAATCCGGGTGCTTTTCGGGATAGCCCGCGACGCTGATCTGGAAGTCGCCGATCTTCTTCAGGCCGGCCACCAGCTCGGCGGCGTTGGCATAGCCGCCGGGATGGGCGGTGTACTTGGCGCCCATGCCCGCGGGCGGATCGCCGCGCAGCGCCACGATATGGCGGATGCCGGCGTCCCAGTAGGCGCGCGCGATGTCGTCGATTTCGCCGCGGGTCGCCCCGACGCAGGTGAGATGCGCGGCGGGATCGATGCCGGTCTCCTTCTTGAGGCGCACCACGGTGTCGTGGGTGCGCTGGCGCGTCGAGCCGCCGGCGCCGTAGGTCACCGAGAAGAATGTCGGACAGAGCGGGGCAAGTCGGGTCACCGCTTCCCACAGCGTGCGCTCCATCGCCTCGGTCTTGGGCGGCGAGAACTCGAAGGAGGCGCACAGGCGCTGGGCCGAGTGCGCGGGATATTCGTGGACTGGCGTGGCGACGCTCAGCGGGCCGGTGTCGGGGCTCATCGGGACGCTCCGTGCGCGAGGGCAGTGGTACGGCTGGGGCGTTCGGCGACCT
>DASZJU010000208.1:0-4957 GCA_035947815.1 Reyranella sp. | reverse complement strand
CTCGTTGGCGGGTTGGATGATGTCGGTGACGCGGGTGCGCGCGAAGGGCGCCACGGCGTTGGCCGTGATCTGGGCGCGCGCCAGATCCATCGCTGTCACGCGCGTCAGCCCGAACAGGCCGGCCTTGGCGCTGGCATAGGCTGCCTGGCCCAGGTTTCCGTAGAGGCCGGCCGAAGAGACGATATTGACGATGCGGCCCCAGTCGTAACCACCGGCGCCGCCGCGGCCCGACTTGCCCTGTTCCCGCATCACCGCCGAGGCCGCGTTGATCAGATAGAAGGGCGCCGAGAGGTTGTTGCGGATCACCGCATCCCAGTCGCGCGGATCGGCGCGGAACACGAAGGCGTCGCGCAGGATCGCGGCATTGTTCACCACGATGTCGATGCCGCCGAATTGCTTCACGGCCAGTTCGACCAGATGCTTGGCCACGCTCGGCGAGGCCACGCTGTCACTGAAGGCGATGGCCTTCTTGCCCAGCGCCTTGGCCGTCTCGCGCGCCACCTCGGGATCGCCGCCGTCACCGCCGATCGAGGCGCCGTTGTCGGCCACGATCACGCTGGCGCCCTCAGCCACCAGAGCTTCGGCGATGGCGCGGCCGATGCCGCGGCCGGCGCCCGTAACGATCGCTGCGCGTCCTTCCAAGAGTCCCATCCCAGTGGCGCTCATAGTTCCGCTCCTGTTTTCTTTCCGGCATTGGCCATCTCGGCTGCCGTATAGAACGCGTCGGCATGGATATCGCTGCGCCGCATGCCGCGTTGCTCGAACAGTTTGGTGGCCGCTTCGACCATGACCGGGGGGCCCGCGAGATAGGCCTTGCAGCCGTCGAACTCGTCGAAGTCGGCGGCCACCGCCTCGTGCACCAGCCCGTGACGGACATTCGCGCCGTCACCCTCGCTCAGCACCGGAATGAAATGCAGGTTGTCGTGCGTCTTGGCCAGCGCCGCGAAGTGGTCGTGCAGGTAGAGGTCGCGTTCCGTGCGGACGCCGAAATAGAAATAGATGTGCTGCGGCAGCGCCTTCTGCAGCGCCCGCTCGACGACCGATTTTATCGGCGCCATGCCCGAACCGCCGGCCACGGCGATGATCGGCCCGCGATGGCCCTCGCGCAGGTAGGACGGGCCGAACGGCCCCTCGACCCGAACGGGATCGCCGACCTTGAGTTTCGTCGCCACATGCATGCTGGTGGCGCCGCCCACGGTTTGCCGCACGTGGAACTCCAGCACCGGATCGCCCGGCACGTTGGCCATGGAGTAGTCGCGCGGCGGGCAGCCGTCGAAGGTGACGGAGGCGAACTGGCCGGCCGAGAAGTCGAACGGCCCGCCTGAGGCGATCTCCAGGCGAATGCGCTTGATGTCGTGCGTGGCATCGTCGAGCCCGACGACCTTGCAGTCGAGCAGGCGGCGCGGATGGACGACGAGGTCGTCCTCCTCCAGCCAGGCGACTTCGCTGTCTTGCCACGGCACGGCGCGGCAGGCGAGGATGAGGCCGCGCGCTTTCTCCTCATCGGAGAGGGCGAATTCGGAATAACCTTCCATCGTCACCTCGCCCTTCACGAGATGCGACTTGCAGGCGCCGCAATTGCCCGACTGGCAGCCGAACGGGTAGCCGATGCCGGCGTCGAGGGCCGTCGCCAGGATGGTGGCGCCGGTCGGAACGTCGATGGTGCGGTCGGCCTGGGCGATACGGACTTTGAAGCTCATCGGGCTACTGTCAGAATTTGTTTGATCCCCAAACAATCTCCGTTTACCACTCCCATCATGGGCCGTCCACCCGCCAAACCGCCAGCGCCCGCCCTGGATCGGGGCCTGTTGCCGTCGCTGCTGGGCTACATGCTCCGCCGCACCCAGTCGGCGGTGTTCGGCGATTTTGCCGCCACCTTTTCGAAAGCCGGCGAGGCGCTGACGCCGGGCGAATTCGGCCTGCTGGTGCTGGTCGACCGCAATGCGGGGCTGAGCCAGATGGCGCTGGCACGCGCGCTCGGCATCGACCGCTCGACCCTGGTGCCGATCCTCGACCGGCTGCAGGCGCGCGGCCTCCTGATGCGCCATCGCTCGCCGACCGACGGCCGCACCCATGCGCTTGCCCTGACACCGACGGGCGAGAAAACACTGGCGCGCTTCGCCCGGCTGGTGCGGGCGCACGAGAAGCGCATCGCGTCGGGCCTTTCGTCGGCCGAAACGCGGACCCTGATCGAATTGCTCGAGAAGGTGCATGGCAGCGCGCGTTCGTTATAGTCCGCGCCGCCCGAGCAGAATCAGATGAATTCAGTCCATCCCGACTTCGCGCATTTTCCCAGGGAGCTCTCGCACGACTCAGAGATCCTGGCCGCGCTCCGCGCGCAGCGAGCCGAAGCGGTGCAAACCCTGAACGGCGAGCTGCTGGATATCGATTCCGCGCGCGGCTCTGCGCGCTTCCGTTTCGAGGTCGTGTCCGCCTTCTGTCATTCGCAGGGCAAGATCTGCCAGGGCGGCTTCCTCACCGGCATGGTCGATACGGCGATGGCCACCGCCGCCATCGTCAAGGGCAAGCTCGCCGTCGCCGTGCCGACGCTCGAACTCAAGATCAGTTTCTTCGAGGCGATGGGTCCCGGCATCGTCTATGCCGAGGGCCGGGTGATGCGCTGGGGCGGCTCGGTCGGCTTTTTGGACGGCGACCTCAAGGACGAGAAGGGCCGGCTGATCGTGCACGCCACCTCGACCGTCAAGATCGTTCGGCCGAAGGCATTGTCATCCTGAGCGCAGCGAAGGATCTCATCGCCGCTTGCCACGGGCATGAGATCCTTCGCTGCGCTCCAGCGCGGGGGTTACCCCGCGCGAGATGACTGAAAGCGACTGAGCCAATGCTCGGCAATCTGCCGGCGCGTGGCGAACCAGGCGCCGCCCTTCGTGTTCATGTGCGCGACGATGCGGTCGAGGGCGGCGATGCGGCCCGGTCGGCCGATCATGCGCAGGTGCAGCCCGATCGACATCATCTTGGGATGCCGCTCGCCCTCCAACCAGAGCGTGTCGAAGGCGTCGGTCGTGTAGTCGGCGAAATCGCGCGCCGTCACGAAGCGGTGGAAACCCTGATGATAGTGCATGTCGTTGGTGTCGAAACTGTAGGGCAGCACCAGGTGCCGCTTGCCTAAGACCTCGACGAAGAACGGCAGGTCGTCCGAATAGTCGTCGCTGTCGTAGAGGAAGCCGCCTTCCTCGACGAGCAGCCAGCGGGTGTTGGGCGAGGGCGTCGAGCGGGTGTGCCAGCCGACGGGGCGCTGGCCGGCGATGTCGGTCAGCACCTTCACTGTCCGGGCGATCGCCTGACGCTCGGCCGCTTCCTCCATGTGGGCATGTTTCTCCCAGCGCCAGCCGTGGCAGGCGATCTCGTGGCCGCGCTTCACCGCATCCTGGATGAGCCAGGGCGAGAGCTCGGCCGCCTTGCCGCAGCTGCTGACCGTGGCGGGCACGCCCAGCCGTTCCAGCGCGTCGGCGATCCGCCACCACGCGGCCTTGGTGCCGTACTCGAAGTGCGATTCCATGCAGCGGTCGGGCACGCCCGTCACCTCGTCGGTGACCTCGTAGACCTTCTCGTTCAGCGCATCGCCCGAGGACAGCGACATCTCCGCGCCTTCCTCGAAATTGATGACGAACGATACCGCGACCCGCGCGCCGCCCGGCCACTTGGGATCGGGCGGCGTGCGCCCATAGCCTTTTAGGTCACGGGCCACGATGGCCGATCACATCGGCGAGCGCGGCGGAAAGACCCTTGGAGTCCTTCGCCGCCGGCCGGCGGTAGGTGCCGGCCGTGGCCTTGCGCGGCCTCATGCGCACCAGCCCTTCGGCCATCACGACGGCGGCCTGGATACCGTCGACCAGCGGCACGGGCACGCGATCCCTGATCTTGTTGGCAAGACCGGCGAGCGGCGCGCCGGCCAGGATGACGACGTCCGCCGCATCGTCCGTCACCGTGCGCAGCGCCAGCTCGACCAGCACGGCTTCCTTCTCGTCCTGCACGTCGTCGATCGAGCGGAAGCCCTCGTCGAGCATGCGGATGGCGGCGCAGCGGCCGGACAGGCCGTGCCAGGCCACGATCTCGGCGAACCACGGCTCGAGCGCCTTGGCGAAGCTCACGATGGCGAAGGAGCGACCCAGCATGCAGGCGCTGAGCATGGCGGCCTCGGCCATGCCGACGACGGGAAAGTCGAACAGCTCGCGCGCGCCGCCCAGGCCAGGATCACCGAAGGCGGCGACGATGGCGGCGTCGATCTCTGAGCGGCGCTCGGCCAGCATTTCCAGCGCTGCAACGGCGCCGACAGCGGCCTCGGCGCGTGTGGCGATGTAGGGCACGCCATACGCGGCGGTCATGGGCAGCAGCTCGGTGCCCGGGCTGGCGACAAGCCTGCCGGCGGCGACCAGCCGGTCGGTGACGCCGGTCGAGGTGTTGGGATTGGCAACCAGGATCTTCATCGGCTTCCTACTGGATCCGCTTATTGGAGCGGGGTGCGGCCCGCCCGCGTCCACAGCGTGCTCGCCACCTGCTGGGCGCGCGCCACGATGGCGTCGCCGTCGGCCAAGGTGAGGCGCCCGCCCGACAGCACCACGCGGCCGTCGACGATCACGGTATCGACGTCGTGCCCGGAAGCACTGTGCACCAGCACGCCGTAGCCGTCGACCAGTGGCGCCAGCGATGGCGAGCGATTGTCCAGAAGCACGATGTCGGCGCGCTTGCCGACTTCCAGGGAGCCGACCTTGTCGCCCATGCCGATCGCGGCGGCGCCTTCGCGCGTGCCCCAGTCGAGTACGGTGCGGGCGTCAAGCACGTTGCCCTGTCGGTTGACGCGCTGCATGGAGATCGCCCAGCGCATGGCCTCGATCAGGTCGCCCGAGAAAGTGTCGGTGCAGAGCGCGATGCGGGCGCCGGCCTCGCGCAGCTCCATGATGGGCGCGATGCGGCCGCCTTTGGCATTGCCGATCGGCGC
>DASZJU010000207.1:0-1927 GCA_035947815.1 Reyranella sp. | reverse complement strand
GCCCTTCTTGCCGACGGCCGCGTCGCCCGCCTTGGCCGCGCTGAACACGTCGAGCAGAGTCCGGCTTTGCAGATCGAGCGCCGCAATGCGACCGTTCGGGGCCCGCAGCAGACTGGCCTCGGCGATCAGGCGATGCGCGCTCGCATTGGCGTGGATGATGCGTCCGTTGGAGTCGACGATGAACACGCCCGACGCAAGTTCGTCGAGACTGTCGGCCAGCGCCGCCGCCTCGACGCGATGGAGATCGATCACCTGGCCGATCAGCATGGCGCGACGCACGTGTGGCGTGATGAGCTCGAACCGCCGGCGCATGCGGTCGTCGACCGGCCCCTGCGCGGCGTGGCGCATTGCGGTGAACAGCGCACAGCTGGTGGCGCCCTTTTCCAGGTTCGAGAACAGGCCGTCCATCAGGCTTTGCGGCGCGAGCCACTCCTGAAAGAAGCGCGTGCGGACGAATTCCTCGCACGAGATCACGTCGGGAACGGCGACCGGCAGTTCCAGGTCGAAGAAGACGACGCCGGGAAAGATCGGGTTTATCTTGCCGTACTTTTCCAGATAGATCTTGAAGTAGTGGGGAGCAGTCGACGCTCGACCCCACCAGAACAGCGCATCCGTCGCCCGCGTGACCGAATCCTGCGAGTGCAGGCTCGCCGAAGCGGCGCCGACATAGCCGCAGATGCTCTCGATGGCGTGGGGCCACAGCGCCGGATCGAGCGATGCATCGTATACCTCGCCGATGACTCGCGAGAGCTCCTCTGCTTCGCGCATGATGACAGCCCCGGTTGTGGCCCGACCCGTCCATCGCGACCCTAACACGCCCGGACGCGGGCCTCCATCGATCGGGTGATGCGGAAGACGCTGCGCTTCGGCACTTTGCACCAGGTCACGCACTTGACACCGCCAAGACCCGCTTCACCCCTACGACCAGGAGCACATCATGAGCGACGACCTCAGCGCCAAATTGCGAGCCAACCTGCGCGGAACCCTGATCGAGCGCACCGATCCCGACTATGACGACGCCCGCAAGCTTTACAACGGCATGATCGACAAGCGACCGTCGCTGATCGCCCGCTGTGTCGATGCGGCCGACGTGATCACGGCGGTGGATTTCGGCCGCGACAACGATCTGCGGATCGCGATTCGCGGCGGCGGACACAACGGCCCGGGGCTTGCCAGTGTCGACGACGGCCTGGTCGTCGATCTGTCGACGATGCGCGGCGTGCGCGTCGATCCGTTGGCCCGCACCGTCCGGGTCGCCGCGGGCTGCACCCAAGGCGACGTCGACCATGCCACCCATCCGTTCGGGCTGGCGATGCCGGCCGGCATCATCTCGACCACCGGCATCGCCGGCCTGACGCTGAGCGGCGGCCACGGCTATCTGTCGCGCAAATATGGTCTGACCATCGACAATCTGCTCGAAGCGGATGTCGTCCTCGCCGACGGCCGCTTCGTCACGGCAAGCAAGGACCAGAACGCCGATCTGTTCTGGGCGCTGCGCGGCGGCGGCGGCAATTTCGGCGTCGTCACCAGTTTCAAGTTCGCCCTTCATCCGGTCAGCACGGTGTTCGCCGGACCGATCGCGTGGGATCAGAAGCACGCGCGCGCCATCATGCAGCGCTATCGCGAGTTCCTGCCGGCCGCCCCGGAGGACCTCGGAATCTTCCTGGGGCTGAAGACGGTCCTCTCCAGCGCGCCGTTCCCCCAGGAGCTGTGGGGCAAGCGCATCTGCCTGCTGATGTGCTGCTACAACGGACCGGAGGACAAGGCCAAGACGGCGCTGGCGCCGCTCCTCGACTCGCTGCCGGCTCCCTGGTTCAACTGGATGGCAACGATGCCCTATCCGGCGGTGCAGAGCATGTTCGACGGGCTCTACCCCAAGGACATGCAGTGGTATTGGCGCGGCGACTTCGTCAAGACGCTGCCCGAC
>DASZJU010000206.1:0-7012 GCA_035947815.1 Reyranella sp. | reverse complement strand
CGCTGCGCCGTGCGGTTGGCGAACTCGGTCACCGCGACGTCGAGGTTGAAGCGCTTGCGGCCGCCGAGTTGCTGCATGCTGCGCGCGTTGGCCGACAACTGGGTTCCGAACTTGCCGACGAAGGCGTTGTATTGCTCTTCGTAGGCGCGGCTGCCGGTCGGATTCTGGCACTGCAGGGTGGCGACATTCAATTCCATCTGCAGCATGCGCGCGCGGTAAACCGCAAGGTCGGCGGGGTTGTAGCAGATACCGCGGAGGTTGGTCGCGGGCGGTGATTGCGGAGCGGCGGCCTGATAGTCGGCCGCGGGCGGCTTGACCGGCGCCGTGGTCTTGGCCTGTTCGAGCGGACAGCCGCCCAATGCCAAACCGCCCACCGTCACGATTGCCGCCTGCAGAAGCTTCTTGATCATCCATGCACTCCCAACGCATTGGCCGGAAACCGCAAGCGGGTACAACAGATAGGGGCGCGTTTCAAACGCTAATAGCGTGCGGCCATCCCCGAGGCGCCGAAAATCGCCCGTTTCAATGCACAGCCCGGGCAAGCGCCCGATCGAATATCTCCAGCCCGAGGTCGATTTCATCGGTCTCGATGGTGATGGGCGGGGCGATGCGGAATATGCCGAAGCCGCCGCGGACGACACTGGTCATCATGCCAAGTGCCAGGCATTCCCGGGCCACGCGCTGGGCGAGCTCGGGGTCGGGCATCCTGGTCCGGCGGTCCTTCACGAGGTCAAGACCGAGCAGCAGGCCGCGGCCGCGCACGTCGCCAATGCAATCGTAACGCTGTTGCAACGCCAGCAGGCCGGCTTTGAGTCGTTCGCCGAGGCGGCTGGCGCGTTCGGTCAACTGGTCGCGCAGGATGACCTCGATGACCTTGAGTCCCACCGCCGCCGGCAGCGGGTCGGAGGCATGGGTGGTGTAGAAGAGAAAGCCGCGTTCGGCCGCGACATCCTCGATCTCCGCCGTCGTCAGCATGGCGGCGAGCGGCAGGCCGGCGCCCAGCGTCTTGGACAGCGTCAGATACTGCGGCACGACGCCGTCGCGCTCGCAGGCGAACAGGTGGCCGGTGCGGCCGAGCCCGGTCTGCGCCTCGTCGAAGATCAACTGCATCTCACGTTCGCGGCATTTCTCCGCCAGCGCCGCCATGTAGCCCATCGGCGGCTCGAGCACGCCGCCCGAGCTCAGGATCGGCTCGACGATGCAGGCGGCGAGCGCGCCGCTCGACTGACGGTCGACCAGCTCGAAGCCGAAATCGAGTTCGCTTTGCCAGTCGTAGACGCCGCTCGTGTCGATGAAGCGCGAGCGGTAGGTGTCGGGCGCCGGCAGCACCAGCGAGCCGGGCTGCGTTGGCCCGTAGCCTTTGCGGCTCGAGGAATAGGTCGCCGACGCAGCGCCGCCCGTCACGCCGTGCCACGAGCGGCTCATCGCCACGATCTCGTGCCGTCCGGTCACCAGCTTGGCCATGCGAAGTGCTGCCTCGTTGGACTCGCCGCCGGTCGAGACCAGCAGCACGCGATCGAGCTTGCCGGGCGAGATTTTAGCGATCAGCGCCGCGAGATCGACGACCGGACGCGACAGGATGGTCGAGTAGAGATGATCGAGCTCGCCGATCCACCGGCGCGCGACCGCGACGATCTCGGGATGGCTGTGGCCCAGGATGGCGCTCATCTGGCCCGAGGTGAAATCCAGGATCCTGCGGCCGTCGGCATCGGTGAAGAAGTTGCCGGCGGCACTCTCGGCGATCAGCGGCGAGAACGCGCCGCCATAACGCACCAGGTGCGCCCGCGCCTTGGCCCAGAATTCGGGATCGCTATTGCCGCTCATGAAGAAACTCCCATCGCACGCATCCTACAAAGGACCTGACATGAGTTTATGTTTCCACCAGCGCCGCCTTCACCAGCGGCAGGCGATCGTTGCCGAAGAACATCGAGTTGCCAACGAACATCGTCGGACTGCCGAAGCCGCCGCGCGCGATCAGCTCGCCGGTATTGGCACGCAGCCGCGCCTTGCAGGAATCGGTTTCGATGCCGGCGAAGAACCGTTGGCGCTCGAGGCCGGCGCGCGCGGCAACGTCGGCCAGCACCTCCTCGCGCGCAATGTCGCGGTCGTCACTCCAATAGGCTTCGAAGGCGGCGGTGGCGTAGGGTACGAGCTTGCCTTCGTCGAGCGCGGTGAAGGCGCCACGCATGCATTTGACGCTGTTCACCGGAAAGACCGTGGGTGGAAAGACGATCTTCAGCCCATAGAGCCGGGCCCAATCGCCGAGGTCCTTCAGCATATAGGCCTGCTTCAGAGGGTTGGGCTTGGCACGGCTGTCGTAGACCGTCTGGTTGACGGCGTTGAACACGCCGCCGACCAGGATGGGCTTCCACGCAACTTCCGCGCCGAGTTCGGCCGCGATTGGCTGGATGGCGTGGAAGGCGAGGTAGGTCCAGGGGCTTGAGCAATCGAAGTAAAAGTCGAGCAGGCGCGCCATTTCGTCTCTCCACCGTCGGTTCGCCTTGTCGTTGCCATAACCCACGCGTATTTTGCAAATCCATGACGGTACCGGCTGACAAGCCCAAAAAGAGTGCTCCCAAGAAGATAGCCATCGTCGTGCACCAGGAGCACGCGCGGCCCGGTCGGGTCGGCGCCCTCCTCGAAAAGCGCGGTTACGAGCTCCATCGTCTTTGCCCCAATCTCGGCTGCGATCTGCCCGCAGACATGTCGGACTATGCCGGCGTGGTGATCTTCGGCGGACCGATGTCGGCCAACGATTGCGGCACCCTGGCGGGCATCAAGTGCGAGCTTGATTGGATTCCGAAGGTGGTCGAGGCGGGCGTTCCCTTCCTCGGCCTTTGCCTGGGCGCGCAGCTGTTGACCCGGGCCGCCGGCGGCCGGGTCGGTCCTCGTCCCGACGGCAAGGTCGAGGTGGGCTACGTCGATATCGAACCCACTCCTGCCGGTCGCGAATGGTTCAAGGTGCCGATGAAGGTCTATCAGTGGCATCGCGAGGGCATGCGGATCCCCGAGTGCTGCGAGCTCCTGGCGACCAATGAGGCTTATCCTGTCCAGGCCTTTCGACACGGCAAGAACGCCTTCGGCTTCCAGTTCCATCCCGAGGTCACTCTGGAGATGAAACAGATCTGGACGATGAAAGCCGCCGAGCGTCTAAAACTTCCCGGCGCCCAGCAACGTGGCGTGCACCTCTCCATGCATCCTCTCTACGACCCGCCGCTCGACCGCTGGATCAGCGGCTTTCTCGACCGCTGGCTGGCGGCCGACACCAGAGTCGCTTCCGTGCCGGTGAAGTCTTCCGAAGCGGAACCTCTCGAATTCGCCGCCGCCGCCAGTTAGGGCGGCGATGGCTCGGCGCAGCGCTATGGGCTAGGCTCACTGCGAAGCCTGGGGAGGCGCAGACAATGTCGGGTGCTCTGATCTTCGTCGTGGCGCTGGTCGCCGTGGCGCTGGTGCTGGTGTTCGCGGGCGTAAAGACGGTGTCGCAGGGCACTAACTGGACCATCGAACGATTCGGACGCTACACGCGCACCCTGCCGCCCGGGCTGCATCTCATCATACCCTTCATGGATACGGTCGGCCGCAAGATGAACATGCAGGAGAATGTCCTCGACATTCCGTCGCAGAAGCTCATCACCAAGGACAACGCCACGGTGCAGGTCGACGCCGTCGCCTTCTACCAGGTGATCGATGCGGCGCGCGCCGCCTACGAGGTCCAGAACCTCCATCTCGCCATCACCAACCTGGCGCTGACCAACATCAGGAGCGTCATGGGCAACATGGCGCTCGACGAGGCGCTGTCCAAGCGCAACGACATCAACAACACGCTGCTGGCGGTGATCGACCAGGCGACCGGCCCGTGGGGCGTCAAGGTGCTGCGCATCGAGGTCAAGGACATCGCGCCGCCTGAGGATATCGTGGTCGCCATGGGCCGGCAGATGAAGGCCGAGCGTGAAAAGCGCGCCACCATCCTCGAGTCCGAGGGCGTGCGCGAATCGAGCATCCAGCGCGCCGAGGGCGAGAAGCAATCGGCCATCCTGACCGCCGAGGGCCGCCGCGAGGCGGCTTTCCGCGACGCCGAGGCGCGCGAGCGGCTGGCCCAGGCCGAGGCCAAGGCGACGTCGGTGGTGGCCGAGGCGATCGCCGGCAACGGCGTGCAGGCCACCAACTACTTCCTCGGCACCAAGTACGTCGAGGCGCTGGCGAAGATGGGCTCGAGCCCCAACGCCAAGGTCTTCTTCCTGCCGGTCGAGGCGGCCGGCATCATGGCCTCGATCGCCGGCATCGGCGAACTCGCCAAGGAGGCGCAGGCGCGCACTGCGGCAGCCGAGGCGACGCGGCCGCGCGGCTCGGTTCCCCCGAGCGGCTGAACGCCATGTTCGGCGTCAAGATCATCTTCTGGTACTGGTGGGCGCTTGCCGCGGTGCTGCTCGTGTTCGAGATGCTGCTGCCCGGCGTGGTCTTCCTGTTCGTCACCATCGGCGCGCTGGCGTCCGGCGCCTTCCTGCTGGTCGTGTCGGACCTGTCGCTCGAATTGCAGCTTTTTGTGTTTGCGGTCGTCTCGGTCGCCTCGGCGGTCGTGCTGCGCCCGACCTTGAAGCGCCTGCAGCAGGGCCGTCCAGCCGACGCCAATCTCAACGCCCGCGGCGACAGCCTGGTCGGCAGGACGATCATCCTCGACCAGCCGATCCTGGGCGGCCACGCGCGCGTGAAGGTGGGCGATGGAAGCTGGACGGTGACGGGCCCCGACATGGTGGCGGGCAGCCGGGTTCGGGTGGCTGCGGTCAGCGGCAACGAACTCAGGGTCGAGCCGGCGCCTTAAGGCTTGGCGATCCAGGCCTTGATCCGGTCGACGGTCGCCTGCTCGATGCCGTTGTAGCCGTGGTGGGCATAGGCCTCGCAGTCGTCGCCGGTCGAAGTACCGCCGCTCATCTCGATCAGCTCGGTGCCGTACTTGCTATGGGACGCCGCGCCGGACGAGGGGCTGGTCACCCGGCAGGCATCGCGCACGTGGAGGACGATGAGGTGACGGCTCTTGAGCCCGCGCGGGTCGAAGCCGGCAATGCCGTTCATCGACGAGCTGTGGACGAAGCCCGCCACCATTCCGTCGAGAGGCTTGGCGAGCGCCATCGTGGCCTCGGTGCTGCGGCTGGTGCCGATCACGTAGATCGCGATCTTGCCGTAGCGGGCTTCGAGGTCGCGCACGATCGCCAGGATGCGGTCGGGCGTCGAGGTCGCGTCGGTCGAGACGGCGACGAACCGGCCGTCGGCGAACAGCTCGCGCGAACGGATCAGGAAATTGCCGCCGCCCGAGAAGGCCAGCTTGGTGCCCTCCATTCGGGGATTCACGCGACCCGGCCCACCCGGCATCAGGATGACGGCGTAGGCGGGGGTCCCCGGCTTGCTCGTCAGGATGTAGGGAATGGTCTCGCCGCCGGCAGTACGGGCCGACGTCACCAGATCGTCGCGCGCCAGCGCCGGTCGCGCGGCACAGGCAAGCAGCAGCAGGACGCTGCAAAGGAGGCCGCGCATCTTCATCCGCCTAAAAGTTTCTTGTCGATCATGCAGTGGATGCCCTTGTTGCCATCGACAGTCTGCGTGACGTGCAGATCGCCCTGCAGGCTGCACAGCATGTAGGCGTCGGCGGCGGCGAGGCCGGTCTTGGCGGTGATCAGGCGGATCATGTCGCGCAGGGCCTCCTTGGCGGCGTCGTCGAGGTCGGGATCGAAGCCGTGGGTGATCCAGTGCGTGGCGGTCTCGGCGCGCGGGTTGTTGAGCTTCATGTCCTTGCGCACGGTGAAGCGGAAGGTGCCGGAAAGCGACGTCTCGAGCGCCGTCAGGTTGACCTCGCCATCGCCCTGCACGCCGTGGCCGTCGCCGGTCGAGAACAGGCCGCCCTCGGCGAACACCGGCAGGTAGACCGTGGTGCCGACGTTGAAGTGCTTGTTGTCAATGTTGCCGCCGAAGGCGCGCGGCTCGATCGAGCTGCACTGGCCCCATTCCGGCGGCGGCGCCACGCCCATGATGCCGAAGAACGGCTTTAGCTCGATCTCGAGGCCCCACGGCAGGGTGGCGACGCCGCGGTTGGAATCGATGGGAATGTGGGTCAGGCGATAGAACGGGAAGTCCTCGGGCAGGGTGCCGGCCAGCGGCCGCTGTGCGTTCCAGCCCCAGTTGGTGCGGAACTTGATGTCGAGCACCTCCACCGCCAGCGCATCGCCGCGCTCGGCGCCCTCGACATGGACCGGGCCGGTCAGGATGTGACGGCCGAGATGCGGCCTGAGCTTGCCCAGGATCTCGCGATGCTCGGGCAGCACGTTGAACGGCTCGCCGGGCAGGATTTCGGCCGAGCCCGAAACGCAATGGATGGTGGCGATGTCGCCCGACTTGATGCGGAGCGAGGGTTTTAGCTGGCTGTCGAAATAGCCCCAGTGGCAGGTCTCGGGCGAAGAATGAAGTTCATGCGTGGCCATGGCTGTCCCCCTATTGCCCCCGGGTTGAAGCACATCCTGTGCCCACAAATCCATCGGCGATGCTATAGGCGTCGTATGAACTATCGCCATGGCTATCACGCCGGCAACTTCGCCGACGTCCTGAAGCACACGGCGCTGTGCGAGCTGCTGCGCCTGCTGACGGCCAAGGACAAGAAGCTGTTCGTGCTCGACACCCACGCCGGCGCGGGCGGCTACGCTCTGGGCGAGGGGCCGGCGCGGCGCACCGGCGAGGCCGATGCCGGCATCGCCCGCCTGGTGAGCTCACCGCGCACCGGCATGCCACCCGCCGTCGTGCGTTATCTGGCGGCGGTCGCGGCCTACGATCGCAAGTTCGGTCCAGCCGGGGGCGCGCTCCGGCGCTATCCGGGCTCACCGCGGCTGGTTCGGATGGCGCTCCGGCCGGGTGATCGTTTCACCGCTTGCGAGCTTCATCCGGCGGAGGCGCTGGCGCTCAAGCGCGAGTTCGCCGGCGACCGTGCGGTCGAGGTGCGCCAAGCCGACGGCTACAAGGTCCTGAAGGC
>DASZJU010000205.1:0-19062 GCA_035947815.1 Reyranella sp. | reverse complement strand
TGGCAGGCGATCGCCAACGAGGTCCAGGAGACCAAGCGCAAGTTCGGCGGCAAGACCGAGCTTGGCCGGCGCCGCACCGAGCTCGCCGACGCGCCGGCCGAGGTCGAGCATGCGGTCGAGGATTTCGTCGAGCGCGAGCCGATCACGGTGGTGTGCTCCGAAAAGGGCTGGATCCGCGCCGCCAAGGGCCATCTCGACGAGAAGGCGGCGGCCGAGCTCAAATACAAGGAAGGCGATGGGCCGCGCTTTGCCCTCCACGCGCAGTCGATCGACAAGGTCCTGGTGTTCGCCACCAACGGCCGCTTCTATACCCTGGGCTGCGACAAGCTGCCGAGCGCGCGCGGCCACGGCGAGCCGATCCGGCTGATGATCGAGCTCGGCAATGAGCAGGACATCGTGCAGCTCGAGGTGCTGAAGGGCGGCCGCAAGTTCCTCGTGGCGTCCGACGCCGGCCGCGGCTTCGTCGTGCCGGAGGACGAGGTGGTGGCGCAGACCAAGAACGGCAAGCAGGTCCTGAACCTCGCCGACACGGAGAAGGCCCAGGCCCTGGCCGTCGTGCCCGAGAACGCTGACCAGGTGGCGGCGCTCAGCGTCGGCCGCAAGCTTTTGATCTTCCCGCTCGATCAGGTGCCGGAGTTGGGCCGTGGTCGTGGCGTGCTGCTGCAGAAATCCAAGGCCGACAGGCTGTCGGATGCACAGGCCTTCCGGCTGGAGGATGGCCTGCCGTGGTCCAACCGGATCATCCCTGCCAACGAGCTGAAATTCTGGCGCGGCGAACGCGCCCAGGCGGGGCGCATGCCCGAAAAAGGCTGGCCGCGCGCCAAGCGTTTCAAGGATTGATCGAAATGGACCTGACGCTGATCTGGAAGACGGTGCTGATCGGCATCGTCGAGGGTGTCACCGAGTTCCTGCCGGTATCGTCGACCGGACACATCATCCTTGCCGAGGAGCTGCTTCACTTCGAAGGCCCGCCGGGCAAAGTCTTCGACATCGTGATCCAGCTCGGCGCGATCCTCGCCGTGGTCTTTCTCTACCGGGTGAAGCTCTGGACCACGGCGCGGGGCGTGCTGCAGCGCGATCGCCGCGCCATTCGCTTCGCCGCGGCGGTGATCGCAGCTTTCCTGCCGGCGGCGGTCGTGGGCGTGATCGCCTACAAAGCGATCAAGGAACACCTCTTCAATCCGACAGTGGTTTCAGTCTCGCTGATCGTAGGCGGCATCGCCATCCTGGTAATCGAGCGCGTCGTGCGGCGTCCACGTATCAAGTCGGTCGACGAAGTAGATCTCAAGACGGCTCTGTGGATCGGCATCTGCCAGTGCCTATCCATGATTCCCGGCGTCTCGCGCGCCGGGGCCACCATCATGGGCGCGCGGGTCTTTCGCGTCGATCGCGCCGCCGCGGCGGAATTCTCCTTCTTCCTCGCCATGCCGACCATGCTTGGCGCAGCCGTTTACGATCTCTACAAGAACCAGGCGACGCTTGACTGGCATGGCAGTGGCGTAATTGCGCTGGGCTTCGTCACCGCCTTCTTCTCCGCACTCGTCGTGGTCGGGCCCTTCGTCCGGTTCATCAGCCGGCACGGCTTCGCTGCCTTCGCCTGGTACCGCATCGCGCTCGGTGGCTTGGCGCTGGCCCTGATTCTGGCGCGTTGACGCACTGCTGCTTTTCAAGCGGACAGCGATATGTCATATACCCGCAACCTTTGACCGCATGGCCTGGGGAGGATGCGGACGTCAAAGGAACCAGTGAAAATAGGGAGGATTCCTGATGCAACGCCGCTCATTCCTGCGCACGGCCGGAGCCGGCAGTGCGGCAGTGGCAGCGGGCGCCGGTCTTGCCGCCCCGGCCATCGCCCAGTCGATGCCGGAGCTCAAGTGGCGCCTGACCTCGAGCTTTCCGAAGTCGCTCGACACGCTCTATGGCGCTGCCGAGTTCATGGCGAAGGTTGTCGCCGAAGCCACCGACAACAAGTTCCAGATTCACGTCTTCGCCGCGGGCGAAATCGTGCCTGGCCTGCAGGTCGCCGATGCCGTGCAGAACGGCACCGTCGAAATGGGGCACACCGCTTCCTACTATTACTCCGGCAAGGACCTGACCTTCGCGCTCGCCACCGCAGTGCCGTTCGGCCTCAATACGCGCCAGATGGACGCCTGGCTGACCCAGGGCGGCGGCGAGCAGCTCTTGAACGACTTCTTCAAGGCATACAATATTTTTGCCATCGCGACCGGCAACACGGGTTGTCAGATGGGCGGCTGGTTCCGCAAGGAAATCAAGACCGTCGACGATCTCAAGGGACTGAAGATGCGCATCGGCAGCGTGCTCGCCGGCCAGGTGATGAACAAGCTCGGCGTCGTGCCGCAGCAGATCGCCGGCGGCGATATCTATCCAGCGCTGGAGAAGGGCACGATCGATGCCGCCGAATGGGTAGGTCCCTACGACGACCAGAAACTCGGCTTCAACAAGATCGCGCCCAACTACTATTACCCCGGCTGGTGGGAGGGCGGACCGAGCATTCACACCTTCATCGCACTCGACAAGTGGAATGCCTTGCCGAAGCCCTACCAGGCGATTGTGCGGGCCGCCTGCGCGGAGGCGAATACCTGGATGACGACCAAGTATGATGCGCAGAATCCCAAGGCGCTGCGTGAGCTGGTGGCCGGCGGCACCAAGCTGGCGCCGTTCTCGGCTGCGATCATGGAAGCGTCGTTCAGCGCGGCCAACGAGGTCTACGCCGAGACCAACGCCAAGAATCCGGCGTTCAAGAAGGTCTATGACTCGATGACCGCCTTCCGCAAGGAGGAGGTCCTGTGGTTCCGGGTCGCCGAGAACACGTTCGACAATTTCATGGCGCGCCAGTCGGCGGCCAACAAGATCTGAGGCCCTCGGGCCGTGACGGAAAACCCCGCTCCGGCGGGGTTTTTTGCGCGTCTTTTACGCCATGCGCGGCTTTCCAAAAGAAATCTCGCATGCCAGTCTTGGGTCGCTCAAGGGGAGTTACCGAGGCGCTTCAAGCGTCCCATGGGAGGAAAACAGTAAATGCAACGTCGGAAATTCATCAGGACCGCAGGTCTTGGCGCGGCCAGCGCGGCGGCCGTATCGGCTGTCGCAGCGCCTGCCATCGCGCAGAGCATGCCGGAAGTTAAGTGGCGTCTGACGTCGAGCTTCCCCAAGTCGCTCGACACGCTCTATGGGGGATCCGAACTCCTCGCCAAGATGATCGGCGAGATGTCGGACAACAAGTTCCAGATTCATGTGTTTGCCGCCGGTGAAATCGTCCCGGGCCTGCAGGTCGCCGACGCGGTGCAAAATGGCACCGTCGAGATGGGACAGACCGCCGCCTACTACTATTTCGGCAAGCATGTGAACTTCGTGTTCGAGACCGGCCTGCCGTTTTCGATGAATCAGCGCGAGTACTACGCTTGGCTCTACCATGGCGGCGGCAACGAGCTGATCCAGGAGTTCTACAAGGAGTACAATTTTCGCTCCTTCATCTTCGGCGGCACGGGCGGCCAGATGGGCGGCTGGTTCCGCAAGGAGGTCAAGACGGTCGAGGACATGAAGGGTCTGAAGTTCCGCTGCGGCGGCTTCGCCGGCCTGATCCTTCAGCGCCTCGGCATCGTGCCGCAGCAGATCGCCGGCGGAGACATCTACCCGGCCCTGGAAAAAGGCACGATCGACGCCTGCGAGTGGGTGGGCCCGTACGACGACGAGAAGCTCGGCTTCAACAAGATCGCCAAATATTATTACTACCCCGGTTGGTGGGAGGGTGCCTCGTGCGGCTCGCTTTACATCAACCTTGATGCCTGGGCGAAGCTTCCCAAGCAGTATCAGGCGATGGTCGAAACGGCAGCGGGCCTCGTGACGGCATGGATGGTGCCCAAGTACGATGCCGGCAACCCGGCCGCCTTGCGCCGTCTCGTGGCGTCGGGCACCGAGCTGCGGCCGTTCTCGCGCGCGATTCTCGAGCCTTCCTTCAACGAGACGTACAAGTTGTATGACGAGCTGTCGGCCAAGGATCCGAAGTTCAAGAAGATCTACGACAGCCTGAAGGTATTCCGCGCCGACCAGAACCTGTGGTTCCGCGTCGCCGAGAACACCTTCGACAACTTCAATTTCTCGATGTCGGCCCAGGGTCGCTAGACCCTCGCCGCTCCGGCAGAAAGAGAAAGCCCCGCCTCAGGCGGGGCTTTTTTTGCCGTATGGTCGGGGCGGCGTCCTACTTGAAGACCGGCGGCGCACTTTCCTCCGGCGGGGCCTGGAGCTCGATCTTGATCTTGCTCGGATCGACGGTCGAGGGCGCGTCGAGGAAGTAGGTCACCGACTGCGGGAAGGCGATCACGATCACCACCATGATGAGCTGCAGAAACACCCAGGGCACCGAGCCCCAGTAGATGTCCGAACTCTTGACTTCCTTGGGTGCCACGCTTCTCAAATAGAAGAGGGCGAAGCCGAAGGGTGGATGCATGAACGACGTCTGCACGTTGACGCACAGCATGACGCCGAACCAGATCAGCGCGGCGTCGTGGCCGACCACCGGCTCGAGGATCTTTTGCGCCACCGGCGCCAGCATCGGCACGATGATGAAGGCGATCTCGAAGAAGTCCAGGAAGAACGCCAGGAAGAACACGAACAGGTTGACGACGACGAGGAAGCCCCAGACGCCGCCGGGCAGGCCGGTCAGCATATGCTCGACCCACGGGCCGCCATTGACGCCCTGGAAGGTGATCGAGAAGCAGGTCGCGCCGACCAGGATGAAGGCGACCATCGCGGTGATGCGCATCGTCGCCTGGAAGGCCTGCACGATCAGCTCGCGCAGGTCCCTGACCTGCCAGGCTCGCCAGCAAAGCCAGATGATCGAGGCGAACATCACGGAGAAGGCGATCTGGAAGGGGATCGATTTGAAGTCCACCAGTCCGATCACGAAACCCACGCCGGCGGCGGCGCAGCCCGCGCCGAACGTCCATTTGTCGAACTTGGTCAGCGGCGCATTGCGCACCACCGCCAGCACGATGGCGCCGATGGTGCCCATGGCGCCCGCCTCGGTCGGCGTGGCGAGGCCCATCATGATCGTGCCCAGCACGAGGAAGATCAGGACTGCGGCCGGAATGATGCCCCAGGCGCACTTGATCAGCAGCGGCATGCCGAAAAGGGTGCGCGGCACGGGGGGCAGGTCATCGGGCCTGACAACGCCGACATAGAAGGTATAGATCGCAAACAGCGCGATCTGCAGCAGCGACGGCCCCCAGGCACCGAGATACATGTCGCCGACCGAGCGGCCGAGCTGGTCGGCCAGCACGATCAGGACCAGCGACGGCGGCACCAGCTGGGTGATCGTGCCGGACGCAGCGAGCACGCCGGTGGCGTAGCGCATGTTGTACTTGTAGCGGATCATGATCGGCAGGGTGATCAGGGCCATGGCGATGACCTGGGCCGCCACGGTGCCGGTGATGGCGCCCAGGATGAAGCCGACGATGATCGTCGAGTAGCCCAGCCCGCCCCTGACCGGCCCGAAAAGCTGGCCCATCGATTCCAGCATGTCCTCGGCGAGCCCGCACTTTTCCAGGATCGCGCCCATGAAGGTGAAGAAAGGAATCGCCAGCAGCAGCTCGTTGGCCAGGATATTGCCGAACACGCGGCTCGGGATGGCCTGCATGAACGGCATGGTGAAATAGCCGAAATCAATCGCCATGAAGCCGAAGAAAAACCCCACGGCCGCCAGCGAGAAGGCGACCGGGTAGCCGATGAGCATGAACACAACGAGGCCGCTGAACATCAGCGGCGGCATCCACTCGAGAGGGACGATCATTGCTGCGGCCTCTCGTAGTGCGCTTCGAGGCTGTCGACCGGATAGTCGTTGAGGAAGGCCACGCGCTTGATGAGTTCGGAGATTCCCTGCAGGGCCACGAGGGCGAAGCCGACCGGCAGAACCGCCTTGATCGGCCAACGCAGCAATCCGCCGGCGTTGGAGGAGTTCTCATGGACGTTGAAGGATTGCATGAAGAAGGGCCAGCTCAGCCAGGCCAGGATCGCGCAGGTCGGCAGCAGGAAGATCAGCGTTCCCAGGATGTCGATCCACAACTGGCCGCGCCGGCTGAGCGTCATGTAGAAGATGTCGACGCGCACATGTTCGTTGCGCTTCAGTGTATAGGCGGCCCCGAACATGACGATGACCGCGAACATGTACCACTGCACTTCGAGCCAGGCATTGGAACTCATGTCGTAGGCATAGCGCACCATGGCGTTGCCGCCGCTGACGAGGCAGGCCAGCAGCACCAGCCAGTTGCAGACCACCCCGATCTTTTCGTTGATTGCGTCGACGACCGCGCTGAAGCCCAGCAATAGGCGCATCCCCACTCCCCCTGCGCGAGTTATTGTTGTCGATCCCCCGTTCTCGCAAACGGAGGCTTTCTCAATAACGCGGGCTGCGAAATCGCGCTAGCGCTCGGAACCGTCAGGGCGGAGCAGAGGGTGCGTCAAGTCGCTCCACCTGACCGCGATTGCCTACGCGGTAGGCAACTCGGTCCAACCTTCGGGACCGAAGAACTCCAACGGGCGGAAGGCGCGCTTGTAGGCCATCTTGCTCGAATCGGCGATCCAGTAACCCAGATAGACATAGGGCAGCCCGCGCCGCGCTGCGGCGTCGGCCAGCCACAGGATCATATGCGTGCCCAATCCGCGCCGCGGGTGCTGCGGGTCGAAGAAGCTGTAGACCGCCGATACGCCGCTCGACAGCCAGTCGACCAGGCAGGCGCCGACCAGCCGGCCTTCGGCCGAGTCGTCGCGAAACTCGATGATCGCGGTCTCGACCGGGCTCTCCTCGACCATCGCCCGATAGTCGTCGAAATCCATGTCGGCCATGTCGCCGTCGCGATGACGGGTCAGCACGTAGCGTGAAAAAAGCGCGTACTGTTCGCCGGTGGCCAGCGGCTGGGTCTCGACCGCGTGGACGTGCTCGTTGCGCCGCAGGATGCGGCGCTGGGCGCGGCTCGGCTCGAAGTCTCTGACGCGGATACGGACCGGCACGCAGGCGCGGCAGCCGTCGCACAGCGGCTTGTAGACGAAGTGATGCGATCGCCGGAAACCCGCGTCGGTCAAGGTGTCGTGCTGGGAGATCGCATCCGGCCCGCTCAGCTCGGTGACGAGTTTGGTCTCCAGCCGATGCGGCAGATACGGGCAGCGCATCGCCGGCGTGGTGCGGAAGAACCGCAGGGTCTGGATGTTCTGGCGGATGAACATGTGTTCAACAGTGTAGCGCGCCGGTCGACGAAGGAAAGCGCTCGTCTTGTCGACCAAGGTCGATGGCATACGCCCGAGTCAAGACTTTTGTCGGCTGCGGGCCATCCGGCGAAACGGCGCAAGCGCGAGCCGCAGCAGTCTCGGCAACAGCCACACCAGCAAGGCCACGAAGACCGCCAGCAGGCACAGAAATGTGATCGGATGGGCGATCGCAAGCGCCAGGCCGCCGATCACGGTGGCGTCCTCGGTGAGCGATGCGGCGATATTGCTGAACGGCTCGGGCGAGGTGTTTATGAGCGCCCGCGAGCCGGTCTTGGCGATATGGGTGCCCACCGCCAGGGTGCCGCCCAAAAGACCGGCGATGACCGCGACCTCGGGGCTGATGCCGCCGGCCGCACCGTAGGCCAGCAGGGCGCCGGCCGGCACGCGCACGAAGGTCTGCAGCATGTCGTTGAGGCTGTCGACGTAAGGGATCTTGTCGGCCAGGAAGTTGAGTGCGAACAGGATAGCCGCCACGCCCAGCACCCAGGGCGAGGCCAGCACCTGCAGATCGTGCGGCAGGCTGACCAGGCCCAGCCGCTCGGCGCCGCCCAGCACCAGCACGGCAGCATAGGCATTGAACCCGCTCGCCCAGCCGGCGCCCAGCGCCACGGCCAGGGCGGCGAGCGTCTCGGTGCTCATCGCTGGATCAAAAAGCGCGCCGCGCCTTGAGCGCGGTCGCCAAGGTGCCGTCGTCCAGCCAGTCGAGCTCGCCGCCCACCGGCACGCCATGGGCGAGGCGGGTCAGCGGGACGCCGAGCTCGGACAGCCGCTCGACGAGATAGTGGGCGGTGGTCTGGCCGTCGACCGTGGCGTTGGTCGCCATGATCACTTCGCGCACGCCGCCTGCCGCCACGCGCTTCACCAGGGTGGCGATGTTGAGCTCGTCCGGTCCGACGCCGTCGAGCGCCGACAGCGAGCCGCCCAGCACGTGATAGCGGCCAGCGAAGATCTTGCCGCGCTCCATGGCCCACAGGTCGCCGACATCCTCGACGACGCAGATCAGGCCCTGGTCGCGCCTGGGATCGGCGCAGATCGAGCAGGGATCGATCGTGTCGAGATTGCCGCAGATCGAGCAGGCGCGGATCGCACGTGCCGCGTCGGCAAGGGCGGTGCCGAGCGGCTCCATCAGGGTTTCGCGTTTCTTCAGGAGATGGAGCGCCGCCCGGCGGGCCGAGCGCGGCCCGAGGCCCGGCAGCCGGCCCAGCAACTGGATCAGCCGCTCGATTTCGGGGCCGTTCATGGCTGAACGATTTCCTCCCCACGAAGTGGGGAGGTGGCGCCGTCTCGCGGCTTGTAACCAAGCCGCTGAGGCGACGGAGGGGTCATGAACATGGAATGGGAAGAGCTTGACCCCTCCACCCGCTGCGCGGGCACCTTCCCTCGCATGACGAGGGGAGGAAAGGAACGTCGTCGTTGGCGCATGACTCAGAGCTTGAAGCCCGGCGGCAGGGTCATGCCGCCGGTGATGCCGCGCATCTGCTCCTGCACCGTCTGCTCGACCTTGGTCCGCGCGTCGTTGGCTGCGGCCACGATCAGGTCCTCGACCACGCCCTTGTCGGCCGGCACGAACAGCGAGGCGTCGATCTCGACCTTGCGCGTCTCGTTCTTGCCGTTGACGGTCACCTTGACCAGGCCGGCGCCGGAGCTGCCGACGATCTCCAGGCGCTCGAGCACGGCCTGCAGCTCCTGCATCTTCTGCTGCATGGCCTGCGCCTGTTGCATCAGGCCGCCCAGATCCTTGAGTTTGTCGAACATCAGAACTCGCTTTCCGGAATGTCGTCGTCGGCGGGGTACTCATCGGCCGCGGGCGGCTCCTCGCCTGCGCCGGCGAGGCCTGCCACGAGGGACGTCTGGTCGCCCTTGCGCCGCACGGCATCGAGCTTGGCGCCGGGAAATGTCTTCAGAATGGCCTGCACCATCGGATCAGCCTCGGCCTGGCTGCGCAGCGAATCTGATTGGGCCGCTTTCTGGACCGTAAGTGTCGGTTTGCCAGGATCGCTCGACACCGAGGCGATCCAGCGTCGGCCGGTCCAGCGGCCCAGCATCTCGCTCAGGCGCGGCGCGAGGTCGGGCGGGGCCTGCGGCTCGGGCCGGAATTCGATCAGGCCGGGCTCGCAGCGCACCTCGTGCACGTGATGCATCAGATGGTGCACCAGGCGTGCCTCGCGGCGGGCCTCGAACAGGGCCACGATCTCGGTGAAGCTTCTCGGGTTGGGCAGCGCTTCAGCTGGCTGGGCAGCCGTCGTCGCGACGGGCTGTGTCGCCAGCCGTGCCGTCGCGCCTCCACCGCCGCCGCGCGGGGCCGGTGCGCCGGCCGTGGACGCAACCGGACCAGCACCGTTCTGCAGGGCCTTGATGGCATCGGCGGGCGAGGGCAGGTCGGCTGCGTAGCACAGGCGGATCAGCGCCATCTCTGCGGCGCGCAGGGGAGACGGCGCGGACAGCGTCTCCTGCAGGCCTTTGAGCAGCAGCGTCCAGGCCCGCGTCAGCGACGCCATGGAAAGCTTAGCGGCCATCGCGAGACCCTGGGCGCGCTCGCTGTCGGCCGAGCTCGCCGCGGCCTCGGGCGCCACTTTGAGCCGGGTCACCCAGTGCGTGAGCTCCAGCAGGTCCTGCAGGACAACCACGGGGTCGGCGCCGGAATCGTGCATCTCGCCCAGCGACGCCACGACGGCGGGCGCATCGCCCTTCATCGCCTTCTCGAACAGCTCGAGCACGCGGCTGCGATCGGCCAAGCCCAGCATGTCGCGCACTTGCCCCGCATCGACCACGCCGCCGCCGTGGGCGATCGCCTGGTCGAGCATCGACAGCCCGTCGCGCACCGAACCGTCGGCCGCGCGCGCCAGCAAGACCAGCGCCTCGGGCGAGATCTCGACCTTCTCGGCGGCGGCGATGCCGGCGAAATGCGCGATCAGCGTCTCTTGCGGCACGCGCCTGAGGTCGAACCGCTGGCAGCGGCTCAGCACCGTCACCGGCACCTTGCGGATCTCGGTGGTGGCGAACAGGAACTTCACGTGCGGCGGCGGCTCTTCCAGCGTCTTGAGCAGCGCGTTGAACGCCTTCTCCGACAGCATGTGCACTTCGTCGATGATGTAGACCTTGTAGCGCGCCGAGACCGGCCGGTAGCGCACGCCCTCGATCAGCTCGCGCACGTCGTCGATCCCGGTGCGCGAGGCCGCGTCCATCTCGATCACGTCGACATGGCGGTCCTCGGTGATGGCCTTGCAGTTGTCGCAGACGCCGCACGGATCGACCGTCGGGCCGCCCTTGCCGTCGGGTCCGACGCAGTTGAGCGCCCGGGCGATGATGCGGGCAGTCGTGGTCTTGCCGACGCCGCGCACGCCGGTGAGCATGAAGGCGTGCGCGATGCGGCCCGTCGCGATGGCGTTGCGCAAGGTGCGCACCATCGCTTCCTGGCCGATCAGGGTGGTGAAATCGACGGGACGGTATTTGCGGGCGAGGACGCGGTAGGGGAGAGCTGAATTGCCTGAGCTCTTGGTCTCGGAGCCCTTGGAGGCTTGCGCCATGGCTGCTCACCCTGATCTGCCGCGGCCCCTTCAGGCCCGGCGGTCGTCGCGCCCGGGCCGCCCGGCCGCCGCGGCGGCGCGCGACGGAACAGGTGAGAGACCGGCATGACCCGAAGCGAATTCGTTACGGCTGCTTCCTTCCGGATCTGACCGGGTTGGCGACTGCTCCGCCCACACCGGCCCCTCGAGGCGGTTATATCAGGAGTCGGACCACCGCGTGCAAGGGCGGAAGTGGACGGTTTGCCGTCCTTGTTTGCGCGACCCGTGCGCGGGTGGATTCGGCCACCGAATCAAGGGCTTGAGGTTGCTGGTCGCCCGGCCAGACGTTCCAGGCCGAGAGGCTTGCGCAGCGTCGTCCCGGCATAGTCGGTGCGAAACAGGCCGCGCTCCTGCAGGATCGGCACCACGCGCTCGACGAAGTCGTCGAATTGCCCGGAAAAGAACGGCGGCATCACGTTGAAGCCGTCGGCGGCGCCGGACCGGAACCAGCTTTCCAGCACGTCGGCGACCTTCAGCGGATTGCCGATCACGCTCGCCAGGCGTTCTGCCCAGCACTTTCGCGGTGGTCGATCAGGCGCTCAGCAACGCGGGCTTCAGCCCGTTCACGCAGCGACTGTTGAAGCGGCATCCGTCTCTTCTCGGCAGCGGACCTTGGCTGCGGGCTCGGTAGATGCGACTCCGCCACGTCAGGGCCGCACGCCCGCCGCGGCCATGCCGTCGGTGACGTCGGCGCTGAGCGCCTTGGCCGCGGCGATGTCGGCATCGCCGCCGGCGGTGTCGCCCATCCGGCGCTTGGCGACGCCGCGCCCGAACAATGACGAGGCCTTCTTCGGATCGATCCTGAGCGCGTTGTTGAAGTCGGCCATGGCGGCATCGAGCCGGCCGAGATTGAGGTCGGCGATGCCGCGATTGTTGAAGGCATCGCCGTAGTTAGGGTCGAGCGCGATCGCCCGGTCGTAGTCTTCGACCGCTCGGCTGGTCTGGCCCAGATTGTCAAAGACGATGCCCCGGTTGTTGAAGGCTAGGGCGAAGTCCGGCTTGAGCTTGAGGGCCTGGTCGAAGTCCAGGAGTGCGAGGTCGTACTCTTTCTCGTTGGCGTGGGCGTTGCCGCGATTGTTGAAGGTGTCGGCGTCGGTCGGGTCGAGCTTGATGGCTTGGTCGTACTCCTGGATCGCGTAGAAATATTGGCTCTGCTCGGCAAAGACCAGGCCGCGGCCTTTGAAGGCGCTGGCATCGTCCGGCTTGAGCTCGGTGGCCTTGTCGTAGTCGGCGATCGCGTGGTTGGGGTCGTTGCTGAGTCGGTAGGCATCGCCGCGGCTGCTGAAGGCGTCGGCAAAGTTCGGGTTCAGCCGGATGGCCTCGTCGAAGTCCTCGATCGCCGGGCCGAGCTGGTCCCTGTTGAGCAAGGCAAGGCCGCGATCGTAGTAGACCCGCGCGAGCTTTTCGCCGCTCTCGCGTCCCGACGCGATGACGGCGCTGCATCCCTGGATGGTCTGGTCGTCGGTGGCCTTGTCGTCATGGCACCATTTCTCGAGCTGCTCGTAGCTCTGCGCCTGCGCCGACGCGCATACCGTTGCCAGCAGCGTCAGGACCAGGATTGTCTGCAGCACGTGAATCTCTCGCCTCCCCGCATGCAGCAGAGAGAGTCCGTCCGATGGCATCCCGCCGTCAAGCATCACCGCAGCACGGTGAGTGGCACTGAGACTGGCCGGCAGCCCCGCGGCGCAACCGCGTAAACGTTTTGTTTGGTGGCGGCTGGCGCAGTAGCCTCGGCACTTCCTGTCACGGAAGGGGGCGCCATGGGCAACCTAACAGAAGACCCGGAAACCTTTTTCGGGTTCGCACGGAACATGTTGGCACACGCCGCATTGCAGGCGCCGGCCGATAGCGACCGGTTCGTGCTGACGAGCGGCCTCGCCAAGATTGCCACGGGCCTGGAGATTCTGAGCGCCGAGCTGAAGGCAACCCGCAAGGAGCTCAGTGACGTCCAAGACATGTTGCGGCAAATGAAGCGCGCGCCGGGCCGGCCCTGACCTGTCGGGAGACCCGGCCTCGCGCGCGCGTTCAGGAGCCTCGCGTCGGCACCACGGAGATGTCCACCGACGGGCGCAATTCGGCGCAGACCTTCAGCACCTCGTGGATGTTGTTGGTCAGGAACTTGTCGAACGGCGTCTCATCCTTCACCGCGTTCTCGTCGATGGCGGTGAAGGCCTGCTGCTTCAGGATGTAATCGAACCGGGCCGCCCACTTGCGGGCGCCGAGCCGGGCGGTGGTCGAGCAGTTGTCGACCATGTAGGACACGCCCTTGTAGTCCATGTAGGGATTGAGCGAGTCGACGGCCTCGATGATGGATTCGTTGGCGATCTCCGAATAGGGATGGCCGCGGTCCTTCAGGAGGTCGACCTGGGCCATCATGCAGGCGAGGTAGACGCCGGCCGTCTCCGGATTGATCGGCGCGTAGTTGCGCTCGCTGTTGGCGCGCACCTTTTCGCCGACCGCCCACATGTCGGTGCCGTCGATCTTGCCCATCGGGTAGGTGCCGTGGCGGCGGGTCGCCTGGATGACGCTGCGCACCTCATTGCCCGAGGCGACGTCGTCGTAGATCTCCTCGAGGATCTCGCGCGACGGATGGTAGGAGGCGTTGAAGGCCTTGCGGAAGGCCGCCTTCTCCTGGTCGTCGAGCTGCTCGTAGAGGGCTTTTAGGCCGGAGCGCGAGATGGTCTTGCTGATCGGCCCGGTGATCGACTCCGAGGTGTTGAGGTAGGCGTCGTCCTTGGCCATGCCCTGGCCGACGTAGCGCGCATAGAGGCTTTCGGCGATGCCGTGCACGGCGCCCAGCAGGATGCCGCGCTCGCCGAAGATGTCGGAGCGATACTCCGATTCGAGCGTGGTCTCGAAGGTGTAGGGCGAGCCCAGCGCCACCGACCAGGCGAGCGCGTAGTCGGTGGCCTTCCCGGTGACATCCTGCTGCACGGCGAAGCTCGCATTGATGCCGGCGCCGTTCGTCTCGCGGCCCTGCTCGTAGAGCCGGCGCACCGACGGGCCCATGCCCTTGGGGCAGACGGCGATGACGTTGATGTCCTTGGGAAAGCCCTCGCCCTCGGCCTGCAGGTGCGACAGCAGGAAGCCGTGGCTCAGCCCCAGCGTCGTGCCGGGCCGGAAGGCGGCGAAGATCTTCTTGTAGTTCTCGGCGAAGGCGGCGTCGGAGATCAGCAGCAGCGCCATGTCGCTTTCACCGATCACGTCGTACATCTCGCCCAGCGTGCCATTTTCCTTGGTGAAGCCGACCGCCGCCGCCTCCTTCATCGAGGACGAGCCCTCGCGCAGGCCGACCTTCACCCGGATGCCGGTGCCTGCCAGCGATTCGCGCAGGTTCTGCGCCTGCGCCGGACCCTGCGACGACCAGCCGATCACGCCGATCTGCTTGATGCCGTCGAAGGCCTTGGTTAGCAAGGGGAACAGATGGCGGCCGCCGGCGACGATGGTCTCCTCGCGGTCGGCCATCTTGACGACTCGGGTTTCGAACACCTTGGAGGTGAAGCTCATCGGGCAAAATCCTCGGCTCTGGAACGGATCGCTGTCGGGCAGCGCCTAGTGAACGGGCGAGCCGTCTGAGTCAAGCACACGAGCGCCCGCCGAGCCATGCCGCCCGGTATGGGTCAAAGGCATGGCCTGGCCCCGATTTCACGCCCGCCGGATTTGCGCTAGGCTGGCCGGCGCCATCAAGCAAGACGACATGGAGGGAAACGCGCCATGAACACCGCAGTCCTCGAGGCCAAGACCACCGAATTCGATGTCGACGATGTCGAGTATCTGCGCCACGGCGACAAGCCGTTGCTGGCGCGCATCTTCAAGCCGCGCGGCGCGGGGCCGTTTCCGGCCATGGTCGAGTGCCATGGCGGTGCCTGGTGCATGAGCGACCGCACCACCGAGCGGCTGCGCCACGAATTCATGGCCTCGCACGGCATCGTGTCGATCGCGCTGGATTTCCGCTCCGGCAACGAGGCTCCCTATCCCGCCTCGGTGCAGGACATCAACTATGCGGTGCGCTGGGCCAAGGCCAACGCGCGCGACCTCAAGACCCGGCCCGACCTGGTCGGCCTGTCGGGCCAGTCGAGCGGTGGCCATCTGGCGATGCTGGTCGCCATGCGCCCGCACGATTCGCGCTACACCGCGATCCCGTTGCCGGCCGGCTCGCCTGCGCAAGACGCCAGCGTGCGCTGCGTGATCATGTCGTGGCCGGTGATCAACCCGCTCAGCCGCTACCGTCACGCCAAGCGCGCCCAGACGGGCGCCAATCCGCCGGAATGGCCGAAGTCGATCATCGCGCGCCACGATTCCTACTGGCGCTCGGAGGCCAACATGGCCGAGGGCAGCCCCACCGTCGCGCTCGAGAAGGGCGAGAAGGTGCTCACGCCGCCGGCGGTCTGGTACCAGGCCCACGGCGACATCGTGCACGACTACAAGGACACCGAGTCGACTTTCGACGGCAACGAGCCACAGCGCTTCTGCGCCGCTTACGCCAAGGCCGGCGGCTCGATCGCGCTCGAATACATCGATATGGAGCGCAAGGCCGGCTCTTCGCCGGACTTGGCGAAGTGCGGCCCCATGTTCGGGCACATGGTCGAGTTCATCGAGCAGCACGTCAGGGTCTGACGGGGCGTGCGGCGCAGCAGCTCGACGCACTGTGCCGATTGAGGAGAGAACATGGCCAGATCGAAGTCTGCTGCAAGAAGGCCCGCCGCGAAGAAGGCGGCGAAGACGCGGAAGCCCCGGAAGGCGGCCAAAAAGGCTGCGAAGACGCGCAAGCCGCGAGCGGCGGCAAAGAAAGCGGCTGCACCACGCAAACGGCGGGCTGCAGCCAAAAAGGCTTCGGCGACCCGCAAGCCGCAAACGGTAGTGGCCGCCGCAGCGACGACGACCACGGATCTCGACGACCGCATAGCCATCGTACGGACCAACCTTCGTGAGCTGGTCGAGCAAGCCACCTCATACTCCGGCGCTTCCGACGAAGAACGGATGTCGGAACGCATCGCCGAGCAGGAGGCGAAACTCGCCCTCCTGATCAAGCAACGCGAGGCGCTCTCTCAACGCGGGTCGTGATCGTCCGCTGGCAAAGCCGTTGCCGTGACGCCCTCGACTTGATCGCGCTCATCGCGCCCACGGCAGGAGGGCGATCGCCAGACCCGCCGCAAGGGCAAGGAACGACAGCAGTGCCATCACCGCTATCGGCGGCCGGAGCGCGTGGCCTGCCTCCATGGCCATGGACATGTGAGACATCGGAGGCCCCGCAGGCGCCATCCCGCTCATGGCTGCCTCGGCAGCGTGCTCAGGCACGCCTGCAGCTGCGGTCGCGGGGCGTACGGTCATCATGCCGTGCTTGAGATGGTTCGCCACCAGCCACCAGTTCATCGGGTAGGCGATGATGAAACCGACGAGCAGCGCCATCGACATCACGAACCAGAAGTTTGGCGTGAGCGGGTTGTCCGCGGCTTCGACGTGCCTCCTGAGGATCATCATGGTCGGCATCATGCCCGCCATCAGGAGATTCATCGATAGCAGCTCGGCCATGAACGTGCTCTTCAGGGCGCTGAGATAGGATCCGCCGGCCATGTCGCGCATGAACAGCGCCTGGAAGATCGACCAGCCGAAGGCGAAGCCCAGGACGTATTCCAGGATCATTTCCGCGATGCCGGTAATGCCCAGCGCGCTCGAAATCACCGCACCGGCCAGGATGCCGACGCCGTCGCCGGCGACGCAATGCATGGTCGATCCCAGTGTTTGTCGCCACTGCGCCGCCGTGTATTGCTCGTGCGTCCCGGGCAGGGGCTCCCGGCAGCCGAGGACGTAGAGGAAGGCGCCAGCCACGCCAGTATAGGCGGTCAGCAACACGAAGCCCCATTTCATCACCGGAGATTCCGGCGTGTTGCGGATATCGACCGCGACGAACAGCAGCGACATCGCAGCCAGCAGAAACCACAGCAACATCACGCCATCCAGCATCGGATTCTCCTTAGCTTATCGAATTCTCCTTAGCTTAGGGCGCGGGCAACGCGCAGGCCGATGACGTCTAATCGAGCGGTCCGGGTCGCCCGCATTCGCGCCGATGACCTAAGCAGGGCGGGGCCGTCCGACCAGCCGCCACCCCTAACCACATACATCGACCCATGGCCCTCCGTGGCCGGGCTGCCATCCAACGGTGCCGTGTCATAGGATTCGTGCCAGAGATCGGCCGTCCACTCGCGGACATTGCCGTGCATGTCGTAAAGGCCGAATCCGTTGGGCTTAAATGAACCGGGTTCGACGGCACCAATGAGGGGAGTGCGCAGCCCCGAGCCCTCCCAAGCGAAGGCCGCGTCGCTGGCGTCGATCGTGTCGCCCCAGGAGTACCGGCTTTTCGATCGGGCGCGGCAGGCATACTCCCATTCGGTTTCGGATGGAATGCGGTACGCCTCTCCTGTTGCCGCCGAAATGCGCGCTACGAATTCCTGGGCATCGTCAAAAGAGACGCGGGTTAGCGGCAGGGCCGGATTGGACGGCGCACTTAGCGGAGTCGGAACCGGTGCGGGCGGCGGCGCACCAAACAGACGACCCAGCCATCCGCGCGCGGGCGACTTGGCATCCTGCGTTGCCGCCGGCGCCCCCATAACCGCCCTGAATTCGGAGACCCGCACGGGAAAGACGCCCATCGCGAAGGGCACGGGGATTTCGACTCGCCTTTGCGGCCCTTCAACGGGCGTACAGTCCGGGTCGCCCGGCGGCGCACCCAGCACGAACGCGCCTGGAGGCAAAACGCGCATGACTGGCCCATGCTCGCCGTCGCGAAAGGCCGTCCCTGCCGGCGTCGAAGCGTTGACGAAGGTGCCATCGACGATCGCATCGCCCGAGGCCAGCCGGCCAATGGCCTCGCGGAAGCGGTTGGGCTGGGCGGCGAGTGCCTGCGGCATGCTGGCGTCGCCGGGCTTGCCGCCAACCAGGTCGGCGATCCAAATCAGCAGCTTGCGCCATTGGCGGTCGCTCCGATCGCCTTTCCATGTGCTGAGGTTAATGGTCTGCCTCAGCATAAAGGCGAGCGGCAATGCGCAGGTCTCGATCATCACCGGCACAAGCTTGGCCTTGTCCTGGGCGTAGTGGGCCTCCGTGCGGACCCATTCGGATGATACCGAACGCGGCGACCACAGCACCACGACGCTGGTGGCCGCGGCGATCTCGCGCTCAAGCGTTGCATCCCAGGCCGCCTTCGGGGTCAAGCCGTCGTCCCACCAGACGCTAAAGCCTTCGCCGCGCAGTGCCGTGGCAACGCCTTCGGCACTCGTGAAATCCTCCTTCTTGTAGCTGATGAAGATGTCGGCCACGCTCGCCCCCGGTTTCGCTTCCGCGGGATTTATGCTATCATAGCGTGCATTACGCATTCCGTCACCAAGGAGGCTATGGTGCCGAGCGTTCGCAAAATCCTGACTACCGCCGAGTTCCACGCCTGCATCCATCCCCTGCAGAGGACGCGGTTCGTCTTGGCAGTGACCTTCACCCTGCTTCTCGCGCCAGTGATGGCGGGGCTTGCCGGCGTCTTTTTCTATCTCGTGCCGGTGATCGTGTTCGCCATTTGGATCGGTGGTCGCGTGCTGTTTGCCCGCTACTTGGGTAACTCGATTCTGGTGTCGAGTGTCAACTACCCGCGCATCCACGCGATCTCTGAGGAGGTCAAGGCGACGCTGGACTACCAAAAACCAATATTCATCTTCGTTTATGAACAGGGCAACTTCAATGCGTTCATGCGGAAACTCTTCACGCGTCGGGCCATTTTCCTCAACTCGGAAATCCTCGAAGCAGGCGTCAGCGACGACGAGGTCCGCTGGCTGATTGGCCGTTTCGTCGGCTATTTGCGGGCGCGCGCGGGTTTCTGGGGCTGGCTGATCCGCCTGGCCGAGGCCTTTTTCATCTTCAACCTCTTCCTGCTGCCTTACGAGCGCGCCCTGGTCTACACGGGTGACAGGCTGGCCCTCGCGGTGATCGGCGGCGACATTTCAAGCGCGGTCTCGGCCATGCAGAAACTATTGGTCGGGCGGCAACTCGGATACTCTGTCAATCCCGAGGGCATCGTCGATCAGCACCGGCAGGTGAAGGGATCGTTCTTCGCCCTATTGGCTCGCTTGGCCAGCTTCTACCCCCATTCAACAGCGCGCTACGTTGACCTTATCGTTTTCGCCAAGAGCGCATTCCCAGCTCAGTATGCAAGGTTCGCGGCGGCCAATCCTGG
>DASZJU010000204.1:0-4378 GCA_035947815.1 Reyranella sp. | reverse complement strand
GACGCCGCCGAAATTGAAGCCGGTGGTGACGAAGCCGAACACCTTGCCGAACGAGCCGGCCGGCGTGACGGCGCGCACCATCATGTCGCGCGACGGCTGGATGATGCCGTTCAGCAGGCCGCCCAGCGACATGACGCCGATCAGCAGCGCGGCCGGCATGTTCACCCAGGCCATCAGGATCGCCATGGTCGAGGTGCAGGCAAAGCCCAGAGCCGCCACCTTTTCATGGTGCGGCGTGCGATCGGCGATGATGCCGCCCAGCAGCACGCCGCCGGCGCTGAACACCAGGAAGCCCGACAGCGCCACGTTGGCCACCGAGGCCGGCGTACCGTGGATCGCGGCCATGCCGACCACGGTGAAGGTCTGGATGCCGCCACTGGCCATGGCGAGGCAAAAGAAGAACAGCAGGTTGCGCAGGATCGGCGGGCTCAGCAGCAGGCCGAGCCCGACCTTGGCCTCGCTCCTGGACGGCGCAGGCTTGGCGGGTCCGAGCGGCTTGCGCACGACCCGGGGCAGCACGCTGCCGGCCACGATCAGCAGGATCGCCACGGCAAAGGTGAGCCCGGCCACGAACAGGAAGGCGCCGTGCCAGCCCCACAGGGCGGCCGTGCCGAGCACCAGAGCGGGCGTCACGCCAAAGCCCAGGTATCCCGCGAACGTGTGGATCGAGAAGGCCTTGCCGATCTTCTTGCCGTCGATGGTGGCCGACAGGATCGAATAGTCGGCCGGGTGATAGACAGTGTTGGCGACGCCCATCAGGCCGTAGGCGATGATGAAGAACCAGTAACCCGGCAGCAGGGCGGCGGCAGTGATGGCGGCGCTGCTCAGGATCAGCCCGCCGGTCAGCATCACGCGCGGCCCGATGCGGTCGACCAGGAAGCCGGTCGGCGTCTGCAGCAGCGCCGAGGCGATGTTGAAGACCGTGATCGCCAGTGCGACCTGGGTGTAGCTGACGCCGAACGCTTCCTTCACCTGGCCGAGGATCGGCGGCAGCAGCATGCCGTGTACATGGCTCATGAAATGCGCCACGGCGACCAGGCCGATCACCTTGGCGTCGCGGTTCGACCTGGCCTTCGTGGCCGGCAGGGCGAGCGGTTCACTCGTCGATGACATTGACGCCAAGAGTCCCGATGCCGGAGATCTCGACCTCGACCTTGTCGCCGCCCTTCATCCAGAGCGGCGGCTTGCGCCCCATGCCGACGCCGTCGGGCGTGCCGGTGGCGATGATGTCGCCCGGCTCCAGCCAGGTCACGGTCGAGAGATATTCGATGATGGTGGCGACGTCGAAGATCATGTGATCGGTCGTATCGTGCTGCACGGTGTTGCCGTTCAGCCGCGTCGTGAGCTCGAGCCGCTGCGGGTCGGCGATCACGTCGGCCGTCACCATCCACGGTCCGAGCGGCCCGGTCGCCGGGAAGTTCTTGCCGGCCGTCACCGAGTGCTTCTGGAAGTCGCGCACGCTGATATCGAGGAAGCAGGTGTAGCCCGCCACGACCGAGAGCGCGCTCGCGCGCGGCACGTGCCGGCAGCGCTCGCCGATCACGATCGCCAGCTCGCCCTCGAAGTCGAAATCGATCGACGCCCGCGGCCGCACGATGTCGCCGCCGTGGGGAACCAGGGTGTTGTGCAGCCGGGAGAAGACGCTGGGCACGGTGGGGAGCTGCCGGCCGACCTCGCCGACGTGACTGGCATAGTTGAGGCCGATGCAGAGGATCTTTTCGGGATCGGGAATGACCGGATCGAGCTCGACGTCCTCGAACTTGAGATCGGCGCCGGCGCCCTTGGCCGCTGCCGCCAGCTCGCCCAGCGCCTTGGCCGCGATCGCCGCGCGCAGGCTGGGCCAGCGCGATGAAAGCCGCGCCGACAGATCGACGATGCCGCCATCGACCATCAAGCCGAATTTGGCTGCGCCCGCATGGCGAAAACTGACCAACTGCATGGGGCGACCATGTCAAACGAAGGCGAGTTTGTCATCCGACAGCCCTTCCCCTTCGGGTCACCGCCCGCAAAGCGGGGGAGCCGGGAAGGGGACGCTTGCTTCGCTACGAATGGCAGCAAGCGCTACCGCAATGCGGCGTCCAGATTACCGTGAAAGCGGCATAGGTTCTGCTCGAGGCGGCCCAGGATTAGGCCGTCATTGGCGCCGCTCGAGAGGCCGCGCTGGATTTGCTCGCAGATCGCGAGATCCTCGCCGTTGAAGACACCGCCATCCATCAGCTCGAAGGAACGCGTCCAGTGCGCCTCTTCTTTGGCGTCGGCCGGAAGCTTTGGCGTCAGCATCGTATGGATGAACAACGTCTCGCCTGGCGCGCTAGGGAACATGCCGAGATGGCTGATGTAGTCCGGATGATAGACAATGATGCTGTTGGGAAAGACGAAGTGAACCAGCGTGCCGTGCACTTGCGGGTTCCAGCGCTCCGGTGGCAAGGCGCGGATTTCCGCCGTCCGGTCGCGCGCGACCAGGTAGCGTTGGTGCAGCCCGACTGCATCGCCGACTGATACCGAATCGGCGAAGAAAGAACCGATCGTGCCGGCATGCAGGCGCGTGACGTGATAGACCTCGAGAAAGGCATCGACGATCAGCTTCCAGTTGGTCGCGCGCCGCACGGCGTGCTGGCGGTAGAAGCGATGGCGACCGATGCTGATTGCTTCCAGATCGCGGTCGAGATCACCTAAATAGCCGGCAATGTCCAACGTTCGGTTGCTATCCGCGCCGTCGGCCGCGGGATCAAGCACCGCCCAGATCAGGCCATGCCGTACGGTCGAGGGCAACCGACGCAGGCCGAGGAGATGCCGCCGCACGTCGGGAAACGCCTCTGGCCGTGGCAGGCCAGCCAGCGTGCCGTCGAGCCTGTAGGTCCAGGCATGATAGGGGCAGACGAGACTCTGCTTGTGACAGACCGTGCCCTCTTCGGCGATGAGCCGCGCGCCACGATGGCGGCAGACATTGAGGAAGACTCTGACCTCGCCGTCGCGATGGCGTGCCATCAGCACCGGCACGCCGCAAAGCTCGAATGCGACGACGGAGCCCGGCTCAGAAAGCTGGTCGGCATGTCCCAGGCAGAGTGGCAGGCGCCGAAACAGCCGGTCGCGTTCGGCTTGGTAGCGCTGCGGATCGTGATAGATCGCCGGATCAAGCCGCGCTTGATCGGCCTGCCAGTCAGCGCTCCCGCGATGGTCGAGCTCGCTGAGGAGGCGCTGGAACAAGTCCTGCCACGGCGGCGCAGCGATGGTCATCGTCATGTCGGTGTCTCCATCACCCGAAGGGATGGTGCAGCAAACGGTCGGGCCGATACTGCCTGCAGGCAAAAGCTGGTGATGGCGTCGACCAGCGCGCGCGTGTTTGGCAGGTCGCCGGCTTCCGGCGCCAGCGGGCCGATCAGGCCTTCGCTGAGCGCACCCATCAGACAAGCCGCGGAGGCCGCCGCGCTCTGCAGCGGAAATTCGCCTTCGGCCATGCCGTCGCGGATCAGTCCCTCGAAGACATCGGAGAATGCGCGGCGATAGATGATGCGCGCAGCGTCTACCTCGGGTTCGGCCGGTTCGGCGATCATGGCCCAGGCCAGCCGCCGGGCGCGCACGGCGCGACGAGCGAAGACGCGCACGGCATCGGCCAGACGTGATGCGGCCGAGCCCTCGGCTCGCGCCACTGCCGCGACCACGTCGACCTCATGCTGGGCGTTCAACGCCAAGGCCTCGGCGAAGAGATCGCCCTTCGACGGGAAGTGGCGATAGACGGTGCCTGTGGCGACGCCCGCCGCTTCTGCCACCAGCGCCACTTGAGCGCCACGAAATCCCACTTCGGCTACTACGGCGCGAACCGCCTGCAGGATGCGGTCTCGCTTGTCCTGAAGCTGCTCCTCGACGCGCTCGGTTCGCCGGTAGGCCATGGAATGAATCCGTATTCAGTTCTTCCTTAGGAAATGAACCAGGATTCAGAACATGTCAATAGGCTCTGTCAGCCAATCAATTTGGCGAGGGCGGGCGAGACGCCAATGCTCTCGACCGGGGCCGGCGGCTTGGCGGATTTGACAGGCTTCTGTCGGGCGAGCGCCTCGGCCATGAAGATCGCGCAGGCGACGCCGTCCAGGAGGGGGGCTTCGACCATGGTCTTCAGCTTGGCGGCAAGCCCGGCCAGACCGGCGCCGCCCAGGATCACCACGTCGGCGCCGTCTTCGCGCACGCAGGCCGTACATCCCTTGGCCAGCAGCGCCATCGCCGCCTTGGGATCGCGCGCGATGTCGGCGCCGGTCGGCGCCACGGTGCGAACGGAGGCGAGGCGCGAAGCGAGGCCGTGGCTCGCCACGAACTCCTCCAGCATCGACTTCCAACGCTCGCCGCCGGTGACGATGGAGAAGCGGTTGCCCAGGGCGCAAGC